>NZ_CP096884.1:3152535-3467789 GCF_023273855.1 Seonamhaeicola sp. ML3
AAAGGAGAAATGGTAGAGGAAGTTTTAATGGGCAACGTGCTACAAGCTGGCACAGGGCAAGCCCCAGCAAGACAAGCGGCTATTCATGCCGGGATTCCTGATAGCGTACCCTGTACTACCGTAAATAAGGTCTGTGCCTCTGGAATGAAAGCAGTAATATTGGCAGCTCAAAGTATTGCACTTGGAGATAACAATATTGTAGTTGCTGGTGGTATGGAAAACATGAGCTTGACCCCACACTACATTTCTACAAGAATGGGAACAAAATTTGGTCCTACCAGCATAATAGATGGCATACAAAAAGATGGTTTAATCGATTCTTATGATGGAAACCTTATGGGAGTTTGTGCCGATTCTTGTGCTTCGGAGTATAATTTTTCCAGAGAGGATCAAGATACTTTCGCCATACAATCATATAAGCGTTCATCTAAGGCATGGAAAGAAGGCAAATTTGAAAATGAAGTAGTCCCAGTAGAGGTACCTCAACGACGGGGAGAACCCTTAATAGTTAATGAAGATGAAGAATTCAAAAGTGTTAACATCGACAAAATTCCCCAATTAAGACCTGCTTTTACTAAAGACGGTACCGTTACAGCTGCAAATGCATCAACGATTAATGATGGTGCTGCAGCAGTAGTTTTAATGAGTAAAGAAAAAGCTAACGAACTAGGAATAAAACCTCTAGCCATTATAAAAAGTTATGCCGATGCTGCGCAACAACCAGAATGGTTTACCACAGCTCCTGCTAAAGCATTACCACTAGCCTTAAGTAAAGCACAGATCAATTTAGAAGATGTGGATTTTTTCGAGTTAAACGAAGCTTTTTCGGTTGTTGGACTAGCAAATATGAAGATTCTAGGTTTAAATGACTCTAAAGTAAATGTAAACGGAGGTGCAGTGTCTTTAGGCCACCCACTTGGGTGTTCAGGAACTAGAATCATCGTTACGCTATTAAGCATACTAAAACAGCGTGACGCCAAGATTGGAGCAGCAGCCATTTGCAATGGTGGCGGAGGAGCTTCTGCAATTGTTTTAGAAAGAATTTAAATCGATTAAATGCAGTACGGAATTTGTAGTTTAAGTATAGTGCCCCTTAGGGGCGAACCTGCCAATACTAGCGAACTCGTTACCCAAGTACTTTATGGTGACCATTTTAAAGTTTTAGAACAACGTAAAAATTGGAGTAAAGTTAGATTGGCTTTCGATAAATATGAAGGTTGGATTGACAATAAACAGTATCAGGAGATTTCCCAAGATCAATATAAAGCACTTGATAAAGACACCCCTAGGCTCTCTAACGATTTGGTAGAGTTTGTCCAAAATTCCAGGGGTCAATTACACCCAATATTATTAGGTTCATCCCTAAATGCATTATCTATATTAAAACACTCTTATGATGGCAATATTATTGACGGAAAAACAGATAAAAAAAACATAATAAAAACAGCTTTCTTGTATTTAGGAACACCTTATTTGTGGGGAGGTAAAACCCCATTCGGGATAGATTGTTCTGGTTTTACACAAATGGTCTACAAACTCAATGGATATAAACTACTAAGAGATGCATCTCAACAAGCCACACAAGGCGAGGCCTTAAGCTTCATAGAGGAAAGTGAACCTGGTGATCTTGCATTTTTCGATAATAGCGAGGGTATAATAACCCATGTCGGCTTAATTATGAAAGACAACTATATCATACATGCTCATGGCGAGGTAAGAATAGATAGGTTAGATCATTCAGGAATATATAATGTCGATAAGAAGATACACACCCATAAGTTAAGAGTCATCAAAAAGGTTATATAAACCTTATAAAAAAGGTTGATAGAAATTCTATCAACCTTTTTTTTATTAAGTATGTTATGAAAGTTTAGTTAGCCGACTCTAACTCTTCAACTTTAGCTTTCATTGCTTTGTATTTATCGGTCTCACCCAAAATACTGTATATATTCATGAGTGTTTTAGCAGCATTCAAACTCTTAGCATCAATTTCTAGTGCTTTTGATAGATAAGGAATAGCGTCTCTATAAATACCCTGTCTTTGTTCTCTTAACTCTTCGTAACGCTTATCATCAGCAGCCGAAGTACCAAGACCATTCATTTCTTCGATAATTGCACCCTCTTTAGAAAGAATTAATGCAGATAAATTAATATAAGCATTGATGTAATCAGGCTTTATCTCTATAGCTCTTTCGTAGTATTGCTTGGCCTTTTCCTTTTCATCAGAATCGGCAGCAATAACACCAAGATTGTACTGTAACTCAGCATTATCTGGAGCCATAGCGGTTGCCTCTTCCAAAAGGGCCTTAAACTTTTCGGTGTTACCCATTTTAAAATGAACATTAGCCTCAGACAACAATAAATTTACATCATCTGGACTTTCTGCCCTGGCATCCTTCATAGCCTCAATAGCCTTTTCATTATCACCTTGGCTAACATAAATAAGCGCTATATTCTTAACAATCTCAGGTTTTTTGGATTCTGAAAGTTTTTCTGAGGGATCTTTATGTGTTTTTGTCTTTACAGAAAGATCACGCATTTGTTTATTGGTAAAAAGGTCTTCTTGTCCCGTTTCATTGTTAACAGCATAATACTGAGTAGCTTTACCGGTAAAACCTAAGGCTTTAAGTTGCTCATAAATACCCAATGCACGGTCATATTCTTGAACGCTAACAGCAGTTGCTGCTGCGTAATAAAGGAATAGTGTATCTTTTTTAGTAACATTGTAAGCATTTTCAAAGTACTTCGAAGCTTTGGAATAATCTTTAGCTTCATAGGCTTTATTACCCTCTGTTAAAAGACTATTTGAGATTTCCTGTTTTAATTTCTTTTTTTCTTCTTTATAAGTGCTTTTTACCTTTTTTAAACTCGCAAGGGCTACTTTATAATCTTTTAGCTTACCCTTTCCTCCAGAATAAAACGCTTGAGCTTTCAAATAATGATATTTCTCTTTAGACTTATCATCCATTGCATCCATAAAAGCTTCGGCTTGTGTTAATGCGGTCTTTGCTTCGGAAAAATTGGCTCCTTTAATAGCTTTTTCTGCAGCTTTTAACTCTTTTTTTTGAGCAAAAGAAAAACTGCAAATTGCAAATGTTAAAGCTATAAAAATTTGTTTCTTCATTTTAAATTCTATTAAATTAATTATCAGTGTTATCGTTATTTAGATTATTATCAAGAGTTGTGCCATCTTCAGAACCTCCTTTATTATCGGCACTTTCGATAGCTTCTGCGCCTTCAGCATTGTCTACATCATCTTCATCATGCATTACTTTTGCAACTGCCGCTATTGAGTCTGAATTTTTTAAATTTATCAACTTCACACCTTGAGTTGCTCTTCCCATGGTTCTAAGATTGGCCATCTCTAACCTAATGGCAATACCAGATTTATTGATAATCATTAAATCATCATTATCCGTTACCGTTTTAATAGCAACTAAGCTTCCCGTCTTTTCTGTGACAGAAATCGTTTTTACACCTTTCCCGCCTCTGTTCGTAATTCTGTATACTGCCTCTCCATCTTCTGGGTCATCAATGTAGGTTCGTTTTCCATAACCATTTTCAGATACTACAAGTACCGTTTGTTCCTGAGGGTTTTCTACAGTAACCATACCTATTACCTCATCTTTAGGCCCCGCCAAGGTTATACCCCTAACACCTGATGCACCACGCCCCATAGGTCTGGTTTTTGCTTCCTCAAAACGAATGGCCTTTCCAGACTTAAGTGCCAGCATTACTTCGCTATCACCAGTGGTTAATTTTGCTTCTAAAAGCTCATCGCCATCTTTTATTGTTATAGCATTAATACCATTCGTCCTTGGACGAGAATACTGCTCTAAAGACGTCTTTTTAACCTGACCGTTCTTGGTAGCCATAATCACGTAATGGCTATTGATATAGTCTGTATCCTTTAAATCCTGTGTACAGATGAACGCTTTTACCTTATCATCTTGTTCAATATTTATAAGATTTTGTATGGCGCGCCCTTTGGAGGTTTTACTTCCTTCAGGAATTTCATAAACACGCATCCAGAAACACTTACCTTTTTGAGTAAAGAACAACATATATTGATGATTTGTGCCAACAAATAAGTGTTCTAAGAAATCCTCATTTCGAGTGGTAGAGGCTTTTTGCCCAACGCCTCCTCTGTTTTGGGTTTTATACTCTGTTAAAGAAGTACGCTTAATGTAACCTGCATGTGAAATTGTGATAACCACTTTTTCATTAGGAATCATATCTTCGATACTCAAATCTCCACCAGCGTATTCTATTGTAGAGCGACGCTCATCACCAAACTTATCTCTAACAACTTCCAACTCTTCTTTTATGATATTCATTCTTCGATCTTTCTTATCAAGAATATCCTTTAAATCTTCGATAGTTTTTAGTAATTCGTCGTATTCTGTACGAAGCTTATCTTGCTCTAGTCCAGTGAGTTGGCGTAACCTCATCTCAACTATTGCTTTAGCTTGAATTTCTGTAAGCTTAAAGCGTTCCATTAATTTCTCTCTCGCCTCATCTGCATTTGAAGATGCTCTTATAAGTGCAATAACTTCATCAATATTATCTGAAGCGATTATTAAACCTTCGAGTATATGCGCTCTTTCCTCTGCTTTTCTGAGTTCATACTTGGTTCTTCTAACAACAACTTCATGCCTGTGCTCGACGAAATAATGAATTAAATCCTTTAAGTTTAAAAGTTGCGGCCTACCATTAACTAATGCAATGTTATTTACACTAAATGAGGACTGTAGCGCAGTATATTTAAATAATTTATTTAAAACAATATTAGGAATCGCATCTCGCTTTAAAACATAAACAATACGCATTCCTTTTCTATCGGACTCATCCCTTATCGTTGAAATACCATCTAATTTTTTATCATTGATCAAGTCGGCAGTTTTCTTAATCATATCTGCCTTATTAACTTGATAAGGAATCTCATCGACTATGATACACTCTCTTCCATTAACTTCTTCGATATTTGCTTTGGCACGCATTACAATGCGACCTCTACCAGTATGGAAAGCTTCCTTAACACCATCGTAGCCATATATGGTTCCTCCTGTTGGGAAATCAGGAGCCTTAATGTACTGTATCAGCTCATCTATTTCAATGTCATTATTGTCTATGTAAGCAATAGTACCGTTAACAACCTCGGTAAGATTATGTGGGGGCATGTTTGTTGCCATACCTACGGCAATACCTGATGCACCGTTAACAAGTAGATTAGGAATTCTTGTAGGTAAAACTGTTGGTTCCTGTAAGGTATCATCAAAATTTAATTTATGATCAACCGTCTCCTTTTCTATATCTGCCAACATGTCTTCAGAAATTTTCTGCATACGTGCCTCGGTGTAACGCATCGCTGCAGGGCTATCACCGTCGATAGACCCAAAGTTCCCTTGTCCGTCAACCAATAAATAACGTAGACTCCATTCCTGAGCCATACGTACCATAGTATCATAAACCGACGTATCTCCATGTGGATGATATTTACCTAAAACCTCACCTACTATTCTTGCAGATTTTTTATGTGCCGAATTTGCTCTTACACCCAGTTCGTGCATACCATAGAGCACACGTCTATGAACCGGTTTCAACCCGTCTCTTACATCGGGTAAAGCACGTGACACAATGACCGACATCGAATAATCGATGTAGGCTGATTTCATTTCATCTTCAATGTTAATAGGAATCAATTTTTCTCCTTCTGCCATAAATAAATCTATTTAATTTTAAGAGTTTTTCAAAACATGCTAATATAATTATTTCACTAGTGTCTATAACTGATTAATGTTAGTTTTTTAAGACTATTTATTAACAATTCCGAACCCTTTTTTAGTTAATAAGTAAGTGTATTGATATTTTGATTTTGTGAAGTTTTTTTCGTCAATTAGCGACTAACTGAGAAATTAAGGTATAGTTTTTGCCCTTAGTTAACTATTATTAGTATTTTTAATGCAGAAAGCGGTTTATTATGGATGATAATTTTTCACCAAGAGTAAAAGATGTAATTGCCTATAGCAAAGAGGAAGCATTGCGATTAGGTCATGATTTTATTGGCACTGAGCACCTAATGCTTGGACTATTGCGTGATGGAAACGGGAAAGCTATTAATATATTAAACGCCTTAGATATAGATTTAAACCATTTAAGACGTAAAGTTGAAATATTAAGCCCCGCCAACCCAAACATAGCCATAGCCTCTAACCAAAAAAAGAATTTACACCTTACAAGACAGGCAGAACGTGCTTTGAAAACCACGTTCCTAGAGGCCAAATTATTTCAAAGTACTTCTATTAACACAGCGCATCTACTGCTGTGCATATTAAGGAATGAAAACGACCCCACTACCAAGCTTTTAAATAAGCTAAAAGTTGACTATGATAATGTTAAAGAACAATTCAAACTTATGATTACAAACGATAACGAATACATAGAACCAACATCAGAATCTTTTTCTGATGATACTCCAAACCCAGAAGATGAATCTTCTAAAGATATTTTCAACCCTCCTGCCGGCAAGTCTAATAAAAAGTCGAAAACCCCCGTTCTGGATAATTTTGGACGTGATTTAACGGTTTTGGCTGAAGAAGGTAAGTTAGACCCTGTGGTGGGTAGAGAAAAAGAAATACAGCGTGTTTCTCAGATTTTAAGTAGAAGAAAGAAAAACAACCCGCTTTTAATTGGAGAGCCCGGTGTTGGGAAGTCTGCTATCGCTGAAGGCTTGGCACTTAGAATTGTAAAAAGAAAAGTGTCTAGAATTCTATTCAACAAACGGGTGGTTACTCTAGACCTCGCTAGTTTAGTGGCAGGCACTAAATACCGTGGACAATTCGAAGAGCGTATGAAAGCGGTTATGAACGAGCTTGAGAAGAATGATGACGTTATATTGTTCATAGATGAAATCCATACCATAGTTGGCGCAGGAGGCGCAACAGGAAGCCTAGATGCCTCTAACATGTTTAAACCAGCATTGGCTCGTGGAGAAATTCAATGCATTGGAGCCACCACGCTTGATGAATACAGACAGTATATCGAAAAAGATGGTGCTCTAGAACGTCGCTTCCAAAAAGTTATTGTAGAACCTACAAGCGTTGAAGAAACCATTGAAATCCTCAACAACATAAAAGGAAAATACGAAGAACATCACAATGTAGATTACACACCAGAAGCCATTGAGGCCTGTGTGAAATTAACAAATAGATATATGACTGAACGTTTCTTACCAGACAAAGCAATAGATGCTTTAGATGAAGCTGGTTCGCGTGTTCATATCACCAATATAGATGTGCCTAAACAAATTATCGAGTTAGAAAAACAACTTGAGGAAATTAAGGAAACCAAAAATGCTGTTGTAAGAAAACAAAAGTATGAAGAAGCCGCCAAGCTAAGAGATGACGAAAAACGTCTTGAAAAAGAACTGGCTATAGCACAGGAAAAATGGGAAGAGGATACGAAACAACATCGCGAAATAGTAACCGAAGACAATGTTGCTGATGTTATTTCTATGATGACAGGTATTCCAGTTAACAAAATTGCGCAGACAGAAATCACAAAACTATCGCAGTTACCTAACCTTATCAAAGGAAAGGTAATTGGTCAAG
Source organism: Seonamhaeicola sp. ML3 (assembly GCF_023273855.1). NCBI lineage: Bacteria > Pseudomonadati > Bacteroidota > Flavobacteriia > Flavobacteriales > Flavobacteriaceae > Seonamhaeicola > Seonamhaeicola sp. ML3. Next base: position 3,160,146 of record NZ_CP096884.1, read on the forward strand.
ATGAAGCTGTTTCTAAAGTAGTTAAGGCTATTCAACGTAATCGTGCTGGGTTAAAAGACCCCAACAAACCTATTGGTTCTTTTATTTTCTTAGGACAAACTGGTGTTGGTAAAACCCAGTTGGCTAAGGTACTATCAAGAGAGTTATTTGATAGTGAAGACTCCTTGGTTAGAATCGATATGAGTGAGTACATGGAAAAGTTTGCTATTTCAAGATTAATTGGTGCACCTCCAGGTTACGTGGGCTATGAAGAAGGCGGACAATTAACAGAAAAAGTAAGACGTAAACCTTATGCTGTTATTCTTTTAGATGAAATCGAAAAAGCACACCCAGATGTATTTAATATGCTACTTCAAGTACTAGACGACGGTTATTTAACGGATAGTTTGGGCAGAAAAATAGATTTTAGAAACACCATTATTATAATGACTTCTAATATTGGAGCGAGAAAACTAAAAGATTTTGGAACTGGTGTTGGATTTGGAACTGCTGCACAAAAAGCTCAGGAAGATGCAAATGCCAGAAGCGTTATTGAAAATGCTTTAAAGAAATCGTTCGCTCCAGAATTCTTGAATAGAATTGATGATGTGGTTGTTTTCAACGCTCTTGAAAAAGAAGATATAGATAAAATTATCGATATTGAATTAGAAAAGCTATTAGCACGTATCAAAGGGCTTGGTTATATTTTAAAATTAACCAGCGCTGCCAAAGACTACATTGCCGAGAAAGGTTTTGATAAACAATACGGTGCTCGACCGTTAAAGAGAGCCATCCAAAAATATGTTGAAGATGCTTTAGCTGAAGAGATTGTAGCTTCTAACATTCAAGATGGCGATAGCATTAAAATTGATTTAGACAAAGATGCCGATGAACTTAAAATCACAGTAGAAAAATCTGAAAAGCCTACTGAATCTTAGTTTAAACCCAATTAAGTATAAAATAGTCCTACCTTTTTTTAAGCGTAGGACTTTTTTTTTGACAGAACTGTAACAATTTGAATTTACATCAATCTATAATATAAACACTGTTTTTTTTTGACGCCAACCAATCTTAATATTGAAGATCTCATAGCTCAATGTATTTCGGGGAACCAATCCGCGCAATTGGAAGTTTACAACCTCTACTACAAAGCTATGTACAATACCGCGTTAAGAATTGTAAAAAACAATTATGAGGCAGAAGATATCATGCAAGATTCATTTTTAACAGCTTTTACAAAATTAAACACGCTTAAGGATTTATCGATATTTGGAGCTTGGTTAAAAAAAATAGTCGTTAACAATAGTATATACCATTATAAGAAACGGTTAAAAACCAATGAAGTTCCTATTGATGATATGCTTTATAAAATTGATAATTATAGTAACGGATTTGAAAGCAGTCAGGAGTTTACAAGTTTAAGGGCTAAACAAGTACTGGAAACCCTTGAGACCTTAAAAGATAATTACAGAATCACATTAACCCTTAATCTTATTGAAGGTTATGACTATGAAGAAATTGGGGACATATTAAACATTTCACAAGCTAATTGTCGAACAACCATATCAAGAGCTAAAGATAGCCTTAGAAAAAAATTATTGGAGTCTGCACAGGCCTAAAATAGATGTCATGAGTAAAGATAATATAGATACATTATTTAAAAGACTTGAAAACGAGTTTGATATTGAGCAACCTAGCACAAATCATACAGAACGGTTTTTGGATAAATTAAATAATAAACAAAGTAGCATTACGCTAAAAAGGGAAATCAAAAAACAACGGTCTTTCTGGAAACCTTTCTTAAGCATAGCCGCTTCAATACTGCTATTGGTAACATTTACGGTAAACCTTAAAGCTGAAAACGAAAGAGATTTAGCTAGCGTATCCCCTAAAATGGCTGAAACACAAGACTTTTTCTTAGTATCTATTAACGAAGAATTAGATAAGCTAAAGGATGAACAGTCTCCAGAAACTAAAAAATTAATTCAAGACGCTATGAAACGAATTGAAGTTCTGGAGAACGAATATGAATCTCTAAAAACAGATTTAATAGAAAGCGGTGATGACAATCGTGTCATTTATGCAATGATTTCCAACTTTCAAAATAGAATAGACGTCCTTAAAAACACACTTGAACAAGTAAATATCATTAAAGAATTTAAAAATCAATCACATGAAACTAAAAATACCATTTAAGGCACTTCTGGTGTTAATTATGCTCCCAATGTTTGCTTTGGCCTCTGGTGGAGAAGGTAAATACACGAAGAAAAAAACCATTAACAAAGAATTTAATGTTAATGACAATGCCACTCTTAAAATAAACAGCAACTATGGCAATTTAGATGTTGTTACTTGGAAAGAGAATACTATTGCTTTTGAAATTACAATAACAACTTCTGGTAATGATGAAGAAAACGTACAAGAAAAGCTAAACGGCATCACCGTGGAGTTTGATACCTCCCCTAGCCTTGTTTCCGCCAGAACCAAGTTCAACAACAGCAAATCGAATTCTTGGTGGAACTGGAACAAGAAAAACAAAGTCAGTATTAATGTCCACTATTTAGTAAAAATACCCATAACCAATAATGTTGATTTAAATAATGATTATGGTAGCATCAATCTGGATAAACTTAAAGGAAATGCGAAGATAAGCTGTGATTATGGTAAGGTAACTGCAAAAGAGCTTTTGGGCGATGAAAACAGTTTCAACTTCGACTATTCACAAAACTGTTATTTTGAGTATATAAAAAATGGTAAAATAAATGCCGATTACAGTGGTTTCACTATTTCGAAAACAAATACCATCTCCATTAACGCAGATTACTCCAATTCTAAAATAGAATTTGCTGAAAATGTAGATTACAATTGTGATTATGGCAGCTTAAAAATTGACAAAGTCAATACACTTAATGGCAATGGGGATTACTTAACATTAGTAATTGGAGACCTATATCAAAATTTATACTTAAAAGCCGACTATGGCGTAGTTAAAATTGCTCAAATAAATGAGAACACCAAAAATGTTTCTATCGGCGGAGACTATGTTGGCATAAAGCTAGGATACGCGCCAAACTATAATTTCAACTTCGATATCAATCTAGATTATGCATCATTAAATAGTAGTGATTTGGAGTTTCTTTCTAAGAATATTGAATCCACATCAAAACACTACACAGGCTACCATGGAAAACCGTCTTCTGGAAACCTAATCAAAATCAATTCAGACTATGGAAATGTTTCCTTAAACAAAAATTAATTCATCAATCAAAAAACGAACATCAAGAACCATAGAGAGAAAAGTCGCTTAAATAGTGACTTTTTTTATGGTTTCTCTGTTTTAAGAACTCTGTAAAGCAAGAAAACTCCAGACATAAAAAAGAGTATTAAAAATAAAATCGCATTTCGCATGCTTCCAGTTATCTGAGCAACAAAACCATATAAAAACGTCCCTATCACAATACCAATTTTCTCAGCAACATCATAAAAACTAAAGAAGGAAGTGGTATCTGTTGTTTCGGGTAAAAATTTCGAATACGTAGACCTCGAAAGCGCTTGAATGCCACCCATTACTATACCAACAAAACCTGCAGCAATATAAAAATCTGTTGGCGTAATTAAAAAGTAGGCAAAAACACAAATACAAACCCACAACATGTTAATTACAATTAAAGTTTTGATGTTACCAAAGGCTTTAGAAGCTCTTGCGGTAGCATAAGCCCCTAAAACAGCGACTAACTGAATAACCAATATACTCACTATTAAACCTATTGTCCGTTCATCATCAGATCCCCAATCTATTTCTTCTTCGCCAAAATAAGTAGCAATGAGCATAACCGTTTGTACAGCCATACTATAAACAAAAAACGCTACTAAGTAACGCTTTAACTTAGGTTGATTTAATAGTTGATGCCATACTTGTTTAAGCTCTTGAAAACCATTAAAGATGATATTTTTACTATCCGTATTTTCTTTTTTATTGCCTTTAGGTAAATGGAAAAAAGTATATTGACTAAAGAGCATCCACCATGTACCTACAGTGACAAACGAGGCTTTCATGGCTTCTATAGAAGCGCTCCCTTTAGCTTTCTCGGTAGCTTCTTTAATTAAAGTCTCATTTCCTGTTTCTGTGATACTTTCTGGAATGCTGGTATCAAAACCAAAAATATCTGGAAACATGACCATAGCCAGATTAATAACCAACAAGATTACACTACCTATGTAGCCCATCGAAAATCCTTTAGCACTTATTTCATCTTGTTGATGCTCGAAAGCCACATCTGGTAAATACGAATTATTAATGGCAAAACTTACCCAAAACCCTACTAAACCAAAAAAATAGCATAACAAACTAAAGTATATATTATCCAGAGAAAACCAGTATAAACCAATACAGGAAAACCCACCCAAATAACAGAAAAACTTCATGAAGATGCGTTTATTACCTATATAGTCTGCTACCCCTGAAACTAAAGGCGTAACCAAAGCAATAAATACAAAAGCCAAAGAGGTCGTGTAACTAATTAAAGGCGCACGCTCGATTTCGCCTCCAAATACTATTATTTTTTCTATTCCGGCTTTTCTGAATATAGCGCCATAAAAAATAGGGAACACAGCCGAAGCTATGACCAAGCTATACACAGAATTTGCCCAGTCGTAAAAGGCCCAAGCATTGAGTAGTTTTTTACTACCTTTTTCTAATACTTTCATAATAAAAAAGCTGCTCTTTTTTTGAGCAGCTCCTAAATTAATCAAATATTTTTTATAAGAATCAATATTTCCCCAGTGGTTTAAAAGAACTTACACCATACTTTTTAGCTTCTTCTTTAGCCTTAGGAGCTAATGCAGTTAAGTTAGCTATTCTAGTGTCGTTTGAAGGATGTGTACTTAGAAATTCTGGTGGTGCCTGTCCCCCACTTTTAGCTTTCATACGCTTCCATAGTTCGGCTGCTTCGTCTGGGTTATAACCTGCAATAGCCATTAATATAATACCAATCTTATCAGATTCTGTTTCATGACTTCTACTAAAAGGTAACATTACACCCAATTGACTTCCTATTCCATAGGCTTGATTAAACATATTACGCTTTTGTTCATCCTGTATGGCTATATTACCTGCAACAGCTCCAATTTGTTGAAGCATACCAGCACTCATACGTTGTTGACCATGATTAGCTAAAGCATGAGCTACTTCATGCCCCATAATGGCTGCAATAGCAGTTTCATTTTCTGCAACTGGTAAAATACCAGTGTAAAAAACTATTTTTCCTCCAGGCATACACCATGCATTAACCGTATTGTCATTTACCAAATTGTACTCCCATTTGTAATCTTTTAAATATCCCGGATGACCATTGGCATTAAGCCATCTTTCTGCTGCTACTGCTATACGCTGACCTACTCGTTTGATCATTTCTGCATCTCTAGAACCTGTAACAACATTATTATCTGTTAAAAATTGGTCATATTGCGCAAAAGCCATGGGAAACAATTGCGAATTAGGAACTAATGCTATAGTTTTTTTTCCCGTAAAAGGATTCATAGCACAAGCTACACACAAAGCCACTACTCCAATCAGTATTGATATATTTCTTAATTTCATTTTAGTAAGTTTATTTTACATAAAAATACAAAATTGTATTTTCATATCTCTTAGACACTTAAAATTTAAAATAGTCACAATAAAATTAATCAATAACTCAATTAATTCGTTATGAATAAATAATTCTTCCGACTTAAAAAAGAAACACAAAGATGAAAAATATAATTGTCATTATTATCTGTACGCTATTGTTTAATTGTAAATCTTCCGCACAGGATAAAGAGACCAAGAAGGAAGTATTTGAAATTAATAAAACTGAAGCTGAGTGGAAAGAGCAACTATCTGACATGGAATTTTACGTTTTGAGAGAAGCGGGCACTGAACGTCCGTTTTCCAGTGCCCTAAACAAAAACTATAAAGATGGTGTCTACGTTTGTAAAGCCTGTGAAACCCCACTTTTTAAAAGTGAACATAAATTTGACTCTGGTACAGGGTGGCCAAGTTTCGATAGAGAAATTGAAGGTAATGTAGCCTATACTACCGACTATAAAATAGGCTATGCAAGGACCGAAGAACATTGTGCTACTTGCGGCGGACATCTTGGACATGTTTTTAATGATGGCCCTAGAAAGACTACAGGAAAGCGACATTGCATTAACGGCGTATCGTTAAAGTTTATACCTAATAAATAGTTGTTTTTATTAAATGGAAAGCTATTTATCTAGTATTAAAAAACAATTCAACTATTACAAGAGTCTAGGAGACAAAACCATAGAACAACTTAGCTTAGAAGAACTGAGAAAAGAATTCAGTACAGATTCTAATTCTATTGCAATTATAGTTAAACATTTAGCTGGCAACATGCTAAGCCGATGGACTAACTTTTTAACTGAAGACGGAGAGAAAACTTGGAGGAATCGAGATTCTGAATTTGAAGCTGACTATGCCTCAAAAAATGAATTAATTGAACATTGGGACAAAGGCTGGCACTGCCTGTTCGACGCACTTGATAGCATAACCAAAAATGACTTAGAAAGGATCGTTTACATTAGAAATCAAGGACATACCGTAACTGAGGCCATTAATAGGCAATTAGCACACTATTCCTATCATATAGGGCAGATTGTATTTTTAGGCAAATTGATTAAAGGAAATCATTGGCAATCACTTTCCATACCAAAAGGAAAATCAAAAAGCTATAATCAGGAAAAATTTGCAAAAGAGAAATCAAAGAAACATTTTACAGATGACCTATAAAAAAACCTCCTTTAATCAGGAGGTTTTTTTGAGAGTAACAGCCTTTAAATTTTATTTTGCATCGAGAACTTTAGTACTAAAGTAGCCGATAGATCTAATAATCATTCCATCATCATTAAAATCATGAGTGTACATGGCAGGCATTACAATCTTTTTCTTATCAGACTTTCTAATCAGTCTGAAATTCCACCAGGATTGTACGGTCATGCCATCACCTATTTCGTAATGTAGTAAATCTGGATAGCCTACCACATCAATACTTTCAATTTCAAAATTTTCCAGAAAGCCTTTATTTCGCTCTTTAATTTCATCTAATGTTGCCCGTTCACCAACTGGCATTTCCAAACTTCTAAAAGAGGCTTTTTCATCAAAAAAACTGTAGGCTTTTTCTAAATCCATGTTTTCAAAAGCAGCCATCATGATTCTAACTTTGTTGATGTATTCGTGTTGATTATAAAGCGTTCCGTTGGTTCTTTCTGCAAAGCCCGATCTTAATTCGTCGAACACGGTACCATCATCATAAGTAATCATGGTTTCTATTTTATTGTCTTTGTTTACAACAAATAACCTGTGTAGCGGCATATTTAACTTTACCCCCGTTTTATTGTGTACACCTTTTAATTGATCCCAAGTTTGTACCCAAACCTTATCGTCTTTATTATCTTTCTTATAGTGTAATGCGTCTGGGTAAGCCCCTCTAAAACGTTCTAAACTTAAATAAGAAGCATTGTTTACCCAAAAAATGGATTGTCGTAAAGTGGTTGCTTTGTCGGTTCCTTTGGCATCAGGATTAGAGTTCATTCCATTAAAGGCCTTAAAATTGTCGGCCAACAAACTTTTAAGGGTTGTTGTGTCTCCTTTTATAAAGGCTTGTTGAGCTTTTTCTGCCGTTTCAATCGCAGGGTGTTCTAAATAAATAGTACCGTTCTTTTTGGTTTGGGAATGGGAGATACTAAACAATAGTATCATACCCATGATAATCGAATTTTTCATTTTGAATAAATTTTGGTTAGTTATATTCCTTCAATTTACTCAAAATAACTGACAATAGGCAATTCGAATCAATATAAATGATTAAAAATCAATATTATAAATAAAATTACATCGTATTTCTTTTCTTAAAGGGCCGAATAATTAATCGTGCTTCCCTATCAAAACGCACATAATTGTAGACCCAATTAACAAACACCACCATTCGGTTTCTAAACCCAATTAGAAAGAATAAATGAACAAACATCCACACGTACCAAGCAAATACACCTTGGAATTTCCAGTTTTTTAAATCTACAACTGCTTTATTTCTTCCAATTGTTGCCATGGCCCCTTTATCTTTATATGAAAAAGGTTTAAGCGGTTTATTTTCTATTAAATTCAATAGATTATTTCCAAGTTGTTCCCCTTGCTGAATAGCAGGTTGTGCCATCATGGGCAAACCATCAGGACATTCATCTGTTCTCATACAGGCAATATCACCAATAGCAAAAATATGTTCAAAACCTTTTACTTGACTATATTGATTTACTACTATCCTGTTGCCTCTAGTAACATAATCTTCGCCATCTACCCCTTTAATAGTAGCGCCTTTAACACCAGCAGCCCAAACTAAAGTTGCAGTTTCAAAAGTTAAATCTGTGTTAGTTGTAACTGTTCTTCCATTATAATTGGTAACCCTAACATTTTTCCAAATATTAACCCCTAGTTTTTCCAGAAAATCCTCTGCTTTTTCTGAAGCCTTTGCACTCATACCCTTCAAAATACAATCTCCAGCTTGTATGATATGAATCTGTGCCAAACGCGTATCTAAGTCAGGGTAATCCTTAGGCAAAATACCCTTTTTTATTTCAGCTAATGCGCCTGCTAACTCAACACCAGTAGGCCCTCCTCCCACAATTACAAAATTCATCAGAGCGTTTCGTTCATTTAAATCTGAAGTTAATAGGGCATCTTCAAAATTTTCAAGAATTAAGCTTCGTAAATTAAGAGATTGTGGTATGGTTTTCATAGCCATACTGTACTTTTCGATTTCAGAATTCCCGAAATAATTAGTGCTTGAACCAGAGGCTATTACTAAATAATCGAACTTTAGAGTTCCTATATTGGTCTTGAGTTTATTTTTATTGGTATCTATGGACTCAACATTAGCCAATCTGAAATAGAAATTAGGAAAATCTTTTAAAATCTTCCTAATAGGGTAAGCAATAGAATCTGGCTCCAATCCCCCTGTAGACACTTGATATAATAAAGGCTGAAACGTATGATAATTGTGCTTATCCAGCAATACCACCTGCACCTCTTGCTTTGAAAGTTTTTTGGCTAAAGCTACCCCAGCAAAACCGCCGCCAATAATCACAATTCTAGGGAAACTTGTTCTTGGAATATTCATATAATTATGCTTGCATTACAAAGGTAATAAATCGCACAAATTTTATAGTGTTCTTAATTCTTTATTCGATTTCGATTTTGTAAATTTGCTGCTTAAATTTTAGCACATGAGTAAATACGATATTATAGTACTTGGAAGCGGTCCAGGTGGTTATGTTACGGCAATAAGAGCCTCTCAATTAGGTTTTAAAACTGCCATTGTTGAGAAAGAAAGTTTAGGCGGTGTTTGTTTAAATTGGGGTTGTATTCCAACAAAGGCACTATTAAAATCAGCACAAGTATTTGAATATCTGAAACATGCAGAAGATTACGGTTTAAAAGTTAAAGATGCAGAACACGATTTTGATGCTGTTGTAAAACGTAGTCGTGGTGTTGCTAATGGTATGAGTAAGGGTATTGAGTTCTTGATGAAAAAGAACAAAATTGATGTTATTAGTGGTTACGGTACTCTTAAACCAGGCAAAAAAATTGATGTAGATGGAACTGTATACAGCGCAGACCACATCATTATTGCTACTGGAGCTCGTTCTCGCGAACTACCAAGTTTACCACAAGACGGTAAAAAGGTTATTGGTTATAGAGAAGCTATGAGTTTAGAAAAGCAACCTAAGAAAATGATTGTAGTTGGTTCTGGTGCAATAGGTGTTGAATTTGCTTATTTCTACAACTCTATAGGTACCGAAGTTACTATCGTTGAATATTTACCAAATATTGTTCCAGTTGAAGACGCCGATGTATCTAAACAATTAGAACGCTCATTTAAAAAGAACGGTGTTAAAATCATGACATCTGCCGAGGTAACAAATGTTGATACTTCAGGTAAAGGGGTTAAAGCTACAGTTAAAACTAAAAAAGGCGAAGAAATACTTGAAGCTGATGTTGTTTTATCTGCAGTTGGGATAAAAACAAACATTGAAAATATCGGTTTAGAAGATGTTGGTATTGTAGTCGATAGAGATAAAATTTTAGTCAATGATTTTTATCAAACCAACATTCCAGGATATTATGCCATTGGTGATGTAACTCCAGGTCAGGCATTAGCTCACGTTGCTTCTGCAGAAGGTATTTTATGTGTAGAGAAAATTGCAGGCATGCATGTTGAACCTATCGATTATGGAAACATCCCAGGATGTACCTACTGCTCACCTGAAATTGCATCGGTCGGTTTAACCGAACAACAAGCGAAAGATAAAGGCTTAGATATTAAAGTTGGAAAATTCCCATTCTCGGCATCTGGTAAAGCTAGTGCTGGAGGGAATAAAGATGGTTTTGTAAAAGTAATATTTGATGCCAAATATGGCGAGTGGTTAGGATGCCATATGATTGGTGCTGGTGTTACCGATATGATTGCTGAAGCTGTAGTGGCCAGAAAACTAGAAACTACAGGACACGATGTTTTAAAAGCTGTTCACCCTCACCCAACAATGAGTGAAGCAGTTATGGAAGCTGTGGCAGATGCCTATGACGAGTGCATCCATATATAGCCCCTCCTAACCTCCCCAAAGGGGAGGCACACTTACTCTTGGGTAAACAAAATATTTAAAAACAAAAACGGTTTATAAATTTTTTATAAACCGTTTTTGTTTTTTTTGAATATATGAGTGGAATACCTCCCCTTTGGGGAGGCCAGGTGGGGGCTTACAAAAAGCTTTCCAAGGCCAATTCATAACTCTGTAATCCAAAACCAAGAATAACACCTTTTGCATTAGGAGAAATGTAAGATTGATGTCTAAACTCTTCCCTTCCAAAAGTGTTAGAAATATGGACTTCAACAACGGGTGTTTCAATTCCTTTAATGGCATCACCTATACCAATAGAAGTATGTGTGTATGCACCTGCATTTAAAATAATCCCATCAAAATTAAAACCAACTTCATGAAGTTTATCTATAAGTTCCCCTTCTATATTGGACTGAAAATAATCAAAAGTCACCTCAGCATACTTTTCCTTTATCTCGTCTAAAAATTCAGTAAACGTTAAACTACCATAAATATTTGGCTCTCGTTTTCCCAATAAATTTAAATTAGGTCCGTTAATGATGGCTATTTTTTTCATGTGATAAATATATCTAAATTTTGGGCATAAAAAAAGGAAGCCGTTATGCTAACTTTATAAAATAAATAGTTACTACCTTTACTTATTATGAAATGGGAACATGCCATAAAAGACTATAAACTATTCCTTAAGATAGAACGAGGGTTATCCATAAACTCTATTGATAACTACTCAAGAGATGTTAGGAAATTGGTCCATTATCTAGATACAAATGATATTGACAGCACTCCTATTTCAATTTCAGCAGACATTATTAAACAATTTATCTACGAAATTGCTAAAAATGTTAATGAGCGGTCTCAAGCAAGAATTATTTCTGGGCTAAGAAGTTTTTTTGATTATTTAATATTCGAGGATTACCGAAAAGAAAACCCACTTGAACTCATCGAATCTCCCAAAATAGGAAGAAAATTACCAGACACCTTATCTGAAGAAGAAATAGACTCCATAATCAATGCTATAGACTTGAGTAAACCCGAGGGCGAACGAAATAGAGCTATGCTAGAAACTCTTTACGGTTGCGGACTTAGAGTTAGTGAACTTATTAATCTTAAAATATCCGATTTATTTTTTGATGAAGGTTTTATAAAAGTTACAGGAAAGGGAGATAAAGAACGTTTTGTGCCTATTGTTGATACCACAAAAAAATATATTAATATTTACCTTAATGAAATTAGGGTACATATTGGAGTTAAACCTGGTTTTGAGGATACGCTTTTTTTAAACAGACGGGGTAAACAGCTTACAAGGGTTATGGTCTTTACAATTGTAAAGCAACTTGTTGAAAAAATAGGTCTTAAAAAGAAAATTTCCCCACATACTTTTAGACACTCTTTCGCTACACACCTACTTCAAAACAACGCAGATTTGCGTTCTATACAGCTCATGTTAGGCCATGAAAGTATTACCACTACCGAAATATATGTGCATGTGGACCAAACCCATTTAGCTAGAGTTGTAGAAAAATATCACCCTAGAAAATAAAAAAGCCCAGAACGTACTGGGCTTAAATTATAGATTCCTGCTTATGCAGAAATAACTAAGTATTATTTAGCGATATTAACCGCTCTGGTTTCTCGTATAACTGTAACTTTAACCTGACCAGGATATGTCATGTCTGTTTGTATTTTTTGTGAAATATTGAATGACAAATCAGCTGCTTTATCATCGTTTACTTTTTCACTTTCAACAATAACACGTAACTCTCTACCCGCCTGAATCGCATAAGCTTTCTTTACACCTGTAAAACCAAAAGCGATATCTTCTAGGTCTTTTAAACGTTGAATATAACTGTCGAGTACTTGGCGACGTGCACCAGGACGAGCTCCAGATATAGCATCACAAACCTGAATAATTGGTGCTAGTAATGATTTCATTTCAATTTCATCATGGTGAGCTCCAATGGCATTACAAACATCGCGTTTCTCACCATACTTTTCTGCCCATTGCATACCTAAAATAGCATGTGGTGTTTCCATGTCTACCTCTGCATCTGGTACTTTTCCGATATCGTGTAATAAACCAGCTCTCTTGGCAAGTTTTGGGTTTAGCCCTAATTCTGCTGCCATAACCCCACAAAGTTTAGCGACTTCACGAGAATGCTGTAACAAATTCTGTCCGTAAGAAGAACGGTATTTCATTCGGCCTACCATTTTAATCAACTCAGGATTCAAGTTGTGAATACCCAAATCTATAACTGTACGTTTACCTACTTCTATAATTTCTTGGTCTATTTGCTTTTTGGTCTTCTTTACAACTTCTTCAATGCGCGCAGGATGAATCCTTCCATCAGTTACTAATTTATGTAAAGATAAACGGGCAATTTCCCTTCTTACAGAATCGAAACAAGACAGAATGATAGCTTCAGGAGTATCATCTACAATAATCTCAACTCCTGTTGCAGCTTCTATAGCACGAATATTTCTACCTTCACGCCCAATAATACGTCCTTTAACATCATCAGATTCAATGTTAAATACAGAAACACAATTGTCTACTGCTTCTTCGGTCCCAATACGCTGAATGGTGTTTATAATGACTTTTTTAGCCTCTTGCTCTGCAGTAAGTTTAGCTTCTTCAAGAGAACTTTGTATAAATGCCATGGCATCATTTTTGGCCTCCCCTTTTAAAGATTCCACCAACTGTTCTTTAGCTTCTTCGGCAGATAAACTAGAAATGACCTCTAGCTGTTGTACTTGACTTTTATGAAGTTTATCTAGTTCTTCCTGTTTTTTATCAAGAACATCAAGTCTATGATTGTAATCTTTTATTTTATCATCTAGGCTCTGATTTAACTTTTTGTTTTTGGAAAGCTCACTAGAGACTTGAGATTCTTTATCTCTTGTTCTCTTTTCAGCCTCGGCCATTTTTTTGTCCCTAGACAGTATTACTTTTTCATGTTCGGCTTTAAGTTCAATAAACTTTTCCTTAGCCTGAAGAATCTTATCTTTTTTTATCGTTTCTCCCTCACTTTTAGCTTCTTTTAAAACTAGAGAGGCATTCTTTTTTGCTTCTTTAATTATTTTAGAAGCCTTACTCTTCTCGAGTGATTTGGCAATGACAAAACCTATCAATAGGCCTACAACTGCCGCTCCAATAATTAATATAATTGGGTTATCCATCTTTCATTTAGTTGATTTATAAATATAAAAAAAGCCTACACCGGTATAAAGTTTTGTATAAACTCCTTAAAAACAAGTTTAGGGCTAACAAGCTGATCAAGGATCCTCTAACTAGGAGGCCTGCTTTTACAACTTAAACTCACCCTTTTTAAAGAATTAACGTTGAGTTTATCAAAAAAAATAACCAATGTAGGCAGTAACTTTTATTATTTTAAAGAACGCTTAAGAATTTAAGTGTGAGTGTAATATCTCATTTAATTCTTTGAGTTTTACTTCTACGTGTTCGTTTACGTTAGCTTTATCTATAGATTTTTGTTCTACTTGAGAAGCGAACTGCAAGGCACACATAGCCAACACATCTTGTTTATCTCTTACAGAGTAACTTTGCTCAAACTGTTTTATCATATAGTCAATGTTCTTGGCAGCTTTACGTAAGCCTTCTTCTTGACTTGCCTCTATAGTTAAAGGATAAACCCTATTGGCTATAGATAGCTTTATTTTAAGCTTTTCTGACATTGAACCTTAATAACATTAATCTGAAAGCTGAGCTATACAGTAATCTATCTCTCTAATTAATGCGTTTATTTTGAGCTTAGTTTCTCTTTTATTATCGTCACTACCAAGTATGGAATTTGCTATTTTGAGCGCTTCATATTTTTCTTCCCAGTGTCTCAATTGCTGATTTTGGTCTTGAATCTTTTCCTTTGAAGCTTTTAATTCTTTGTTGAGATTTAAGTTAGCTTGTTTATAAAACTCTAATTTGTGTAATACTTTGCTAATTTTATTCTCTAGAGAATCTACAATATCTTCAATACTACTCATTTACCAAATCCAATACTTACCTAGCAAAGTTAACATACCTAACCCTAAATTACAATTGTTTTATGATAAATTTTAAAACACACTCAATATCACCTTTTTAAAAACAATGGCTTGATTTTTGTCTCATGCTTTGCATATTCATATCAAATTAATATTTTAGCCATAACACTTACTTATGAGATTATTTCTGGTTTTATTTTTCCTCTGTCCACTCTTGTCGAATACCCAAAATAATTATCCTCAAGACTATTTTAGGAGCCCTTTAGACATCCCTCTTATTCTTTCGGGAACTTTTGCAGAGCTACGATCTAATCATTTTCATTCTGGAATAGACTTAAAAACACAACAACGTGTAGGCCTTAATGTGAAAGCCTGTGCTGATGGATTTGTAAGTAGAATTAAAATTTCCAACTATGGTTACGGCAAAGCTATTTATGTAACCCATCCTAACGGTTACACTACTGTTTATGCGCATTTACAAAAATTTGAACCTGAAATTGAAGCCTATATAAAACAACAGCAATACAAAAAAGAGTCTTATGAAATAGAGTTGTTTCCAAGTGCAGATACTCTACCCATAAAAAAAGGACAACTTATTGCTTACTCCGGTAATTCTGGAGGTTCTGGTGGCCCTCACTTACACTTCGAAATTCGGGACAACGCACAGCGCCCTGTTAATCCTATGCTTTTTGGCATAGACATAGCAGACACCAAAAAACCTTTTGTAAAATCGCTATATGCGTACCCGCTAGATAACAATACCTTCGTAAACAATTCCAACGAGAAACAAAAACTAAGATTAATTCCCATTGAAGGAGGAAATTATGTGGTAGAAAGCATCAAAGCCATAGGGAACATAGGTTTTGGAATTGAAACCAATGATAGACAAAATTTAGCTTCAAACTCAAATGGCGTATACAATATACAATCTTTTGTGAATGGGAATAAAAACTTTGAACTGGACTTTAAGCGGTTTGCTTTCAGTGAAACGAAACATATTAATCAACTAATCGATTATGAACATTATGCTAAAAAAAAACAGCGTATACAGAAGTTATATCGCGTAAATAATCCGTTGAGTATATACAAATCTGTATTAGATGAAGGTGTAGTTTCTATAAAAGATAGTGCCTATGTAGTTTATAAAATAAGAATCACAGATTTTAAGGACAATGAAACTTGGGTTACCCTAAACGTAAAGGGAACTAAAAAGGCCGTTGCTAAAGCCAAACAACCAAAAACAACGCCATATTATATAAATGTTAACCAAGACATAAACCTTAAAAAAGACAATGTAACTGTAGATTTTTATAAAGATACTTTCTATGAAGATTTTTACCTCAATTTTGAGGTTAGTAATGATACGCTTACTTTACACAAAGATGTAAAAGCAGCTAAAAAAAGTTTTAACATTAGTTACGACATTAGTAAATACAATGCTAAAGACAAAAGTAGTCTCTACATTGCTCGCCTTCTAGGGTATAACAAGTATCCTTCTTACACATCCACAAAACGAGAGGGTGATTTGTTAAAAGCCCGAACTAAAACACTAGGAACATTTGCCCTAGCATTGGATACCATCAATCCAACCATAAAACCTGTTAACTTTAAAAATGGGCAATGGCTAAGTAAGTATCGTTACTTAAAAATAAAAATCGACGATAAAGAATCTGGAGTTTCAAAATATAGAGCTACCATTAATGGGAAGTGGATTCTGATGGAACGTAACAACTATACAGATAATACCATAACCTTCGATTTTAACGATGGCATCGTAACCGATACCAAGAACATTTTAAAAGTAATTGTTACCGATAATGTTGGAAATAATTCTACTTTTGAAGCGTTGTTTTACAGAAAATAAACACTAACGGCCTTTGAAACCTAAATTTCTACTTTCTCTAACGCTATTTTTCTCGATAATTAGCACTTGTTTATCACAAACAGCAACCATAAGAGGTGTTATATTAAATGAAAACATACAACCTATTGAAGGTGTAAATATTACAGCAGATAAGTTAGGGACTCAAACTAACAGTAACGGTTTCTACGTTTTGGAAATTCCTTCTAACAGCGATGTAAAAATAGAGTTTACACACATATCGTTCAAAAAAGTATCCAGTGTATTTAATTTAAAAAACGGTGAAGAATTAGAGTTTAATCCAGTAATGAAATCTGAAATTGAACAAATCTCCACAGTAATAATTAATACAAAAAGAAGAAAAGAAGTTGAAGGAATCATTACGCTTCAACCAGAGGTTATTAGAAAGATTCCCGGAGCACAACCAGGTGTAGAAAACTTATTAAACACTCTTCCTGGTGTTAATATTAGTAATGAACTTAGTACCCAATATTCTGTTAGAGGTGGTAATTTCGATGAAAATTTAGTTTATGTAAACGATATTGAGGTTTACAGACCATTTCTAATTCGTTCGGGGCAGCAAGAGGGACTAAGTTTCGTAAATACCAATCTTGTTCAGAATGTAGAATTTTCAGCAGGAGGATTTCAAGCTAAATATGGGGATAAATTATCTTCTGTTCTCGATATTACTTACAAAACACCCTACCAATTTGAGGTGAATGCAGATTTAAGCCTATTGGGAGCAAGTGTTTCTTATGAAAATATTAGTGCAGATTCTAAATTTACGAGTATCATAGGTGCTCGATATCGCGACAATAGCTTACTTGTAAATGCTAGGGAAACAGAAACTAATTTCAATCCAATTTTTGCAGACTTACAAGCCTATCTTACCTATAAATTCACAAACAAGTTCCACTTAAGTTTTCTTGGAAACGCCTCTTTGAACAAATATAATTTTGAACCGGAAACCCGACAGACAAACTTTGGTACCCTAAGCGACCCTGTTGCGCTATTAGTGTTTTATCAGGGGCAAGAAAAAGACCAGTATCAAACTTACTTTGGAGCTTTAAAAGGCACCTACTTTGCCAATGATGATTTAACCCTGAAATTAATTGCTTCTACTTACTACACTTCAGAAGAAGAGTATTTCGATATTTTGGCGCAGTACAGATTGGGTCAAGTAAATACTAATATTGGTGATGAAAATGTTGGCGAGGTAGAGTTTAGTGAAGGAATTGGTAGCCAACTCAACCATGGTAGAAACGATTTAGATGCCTTAATAACAAACATAGAACACAAGGGAGATTTTAAAATTGATGATAATAGAATTGAGTGGTCTGTTAAGTATACTAACGAAGATATAAGAGACCGCTTAGTAGAATGGGAAGTTATAGATTCTGCTGGATTTTCAATAAGACCACCAAGAACAACTCCGGTAAACGAGCAACCTTATATTCCGTATAGCGGACCGATAGAACCTTTTCAAAATGTAAGAGCCACAAACAACACTCAAATAAATAGATTACAGGCCTATGCACAATGGAGTAAACGTTCCACTCTAGGCCAGAGTGAAGTCTGGTATAATGCTGGTGTTCGTGTTCACAACTGGTCTGTAAAAGGTGATGGCATTAGTTCTTCCAATCAGACTGTTTTTAGCCCAAGGGGGCAATTCACCATAAAACCAAAATGGAAAAAGGATATGTTGTTTAGGGCTGCAGCTGGTTTGTACTATCAGCCACCGTTCTACAGAGAACTGCGAGATGCCACCGGTACTGTTAGGCCAAATGTAAAAGCACAACAATCTGTTCACATTGTATTGGGTAATGACTATAGTTTTAAGATGTGGAATAGACCGTTTAAACTCACTTCCGAAGTTTATTATAAGAACTTGTCTTACGTAAACCCTTATACCATCGAAAATGTTCGTATTAGATACAGAGCCAATAATAGTGCTACGGCTTTTGCCTACGGATTAGATATGCGACTCAACGGAGAGTTTGTTCCTGGTACCGAATCTTGGTTTAGTTTCGGGTACCTTAAAACCGAGGAAAATATTAACAATAGAGGGTTTATACCAAGACCAACAGACCAACGTTTAAAGTTTGCTGCTTTATTTCAGGATTACGTACCTAACGTACCCAATTTAAAAATGTATTTAAATTTAGTCTATAACACTGGAGTTCCTGGTGGTTCACCAAGTTATGCAGACCCTTACGTTTTTCAAAGTAGATTACCCGATTATAAACGTGCAGATTTTGGACTTCAATTGGTATTAGTTGATGACGATAGACAGTTTAAGCGTGGTTGGAAAAAACCATTCAAAGAGCTTACATTAGGTCTTGAGATATTCAATATTTTTGATGTTCAGAACTCTATCACCAACACTTGGGTACGAGATGTTGCCAGTAAAAGACAATTTGCTATTCCTAATTTTTTAACACCAAGGGTGTTTAATGTACGAACAACAATGAGGTTTTAATAATTAGATGTATCATGAAGAAACTTGTAATAACGATATGTTTTATATTATGCTTTACAGGTTTATCTAATGCTCAAAAAACTCAATTCAAAACAGGTAAACCCTCAACGAGAAATTATTATACTCAAGTTACTTACGAGGATGTAAGAGGGAAAATGATAATTCCAGTTTCTATCGATGGTGAAAATTATCGTTTTCTTTTTGATACCGGGGCTCCAAATATATTGTCCAAAGCCTTATGGGATAAAATTGGTTCCAAGAAAGTAAAAAACCTTTCCGTTTCTGATGCCAATCAAAAGAAACAAAAAATGAAACTGGCAGTCATCCCAGAACTTAAGATTGGTAATATAACATTCAAAAATACCAGCGCTTTGATTTTTGAAGGCAAGAATAATCTCGTTTTTGAATGCTATAAAATTGATGGTTTCATTGGAAGCAATATTTTAAGAAAGTCAATAGTTCAAATTCGTTCTAAAGAACAATTGCTTATTCTAACCAATATGCAGAATAGGTTAAATCTAGGTCAAAATAAACCTTCAGAATTAATGCTTAGAGGAAACCAAAGTAGTCCGTATATAAAAATCAAACTTAAGGGTGAGGATATTGGTACTGAAAATTTATTGTTCGATACAGGAGCTAGCGGATTTTACGATTTAAGTAAGCAGAACTACAAAATTTTAAATACTAAGAAAATTACAACCCTATTATCTAAGGCTAGTGGTTCTTCAAGTATTGGCATGTTTGGCATGGCAGATAAAAGTGAACAATATAGGCTACTAATCCCAGAAATAACCATAAACAATCATGTCTTTAAAAATGTTATAACAGTAACGGGAAACGATAATAGTTCTAGAATTGGTTCTGATATTTTAGATTTCGGTATACCAACCTTGAATTTTATCACAAAAGAATTTTACTTTGAAACTTATAACTCTGAAAACGATTTAAACGAAAGGCTATTCGGGTTTGATCCAACCGTAGAAAACAACAAATTGGTGGTTGGATTTGTTTGGGATGAAAACCTGAAGAAAAAAATATCTTTTGGAGATGAAATCATAGAAATAAACGATACTAATTTAGAAAACACCGTCGTTTGCGATTTCATAACCAAAACTTCTGTTTTTAGGGAAAAAGACACTATAAATATGACAGTTAGAACAAAAAAAGGGAAAAAAATTCCTCTAATCTTACACAGAAAACAATAGACTAACCCTGATTGAAATCCTTTAAAATCCCAACCACATAATCAATATCTTGCTTGGTATTGTAAATACTAAACGAAAATCTAACGGATGGTTTTTGCATATCCTCTTCAGATAGAATTTCATAAAGCACATGGGAAACTTGAGCACTTCCGCTTTGGCAAGCACTCCCCTTGGAACAAGCCACACCTTTTAAATCTAACTGAAACAACATCATAGTTGCCTTTTCAGGTGGTATTGGCAAACAAACATTAACTAGTGTGTAGGTACTTTTGTTAATGTCTTCTGATTGTCCATTGAAAACAACATCGGGTATCGCTTGCATTAATTCAGAAATAAAATATTCTTTTAAACCTGTAATGTACTTTGCTTCTTGAGATAAGTTTTTTAAGGCAATATTTAGCGCTACTTCCATACCCGCGATATTATGCACACTCTCGGTACCTGCCCTAAGTCCACGCTCTTGTTCACCACCATAAATTAGTGGTTTTAACCCTGTATTTTTTCTAATGAAAGCAAATCCAATACCTTTTGGCCCATGAAATTTATGCGCAGAGGCCGCCAGGAAATCTATTGGCATGTCTTGTAAATCCAAATGATAATGTCCAACACTTTGAACAGCATCTGTATGAAACAATGCATCATTAGCTTTGCACATTGCCCCCACACGGTTTACATCTAAAATATTACCAATTTCATTATTAACATGCATTAGGCTTACTAAGGTTTTGGTTCCTTTTTTTAGATAATCCTCAAGCTGTTCGAAATCAATGTCACCTTTTTCGTCAACATCAAGATAACTCACAGTAATCTTATATTCCCTTTGAAGTTGCTCTATGGTATGTAAAACCGCATGATGTTCGATTTTAGTGGTGATTATATGATTAACACCTAAATCTCTTACCGCACTGTTCAATACCAAATTATCGGCTTCGGTACCGCCAGAGGTGAATACAATTTCACTGGCGGTAATGTTGAAATGCTTTGCAATGGCCTTTCTAGATTTTTCGACCAAAGCTTTGGCAGATCTCCCAAAACTGTGTGTTGAAGAAGGGTTACCATAACTGGTATGCATAACCTTGGCCATTTCATCAATAACCTCTTCGCGTATTTGAGTCGTAGCGGCGTTATCTAAATAAACGTTTTTCATAAAAACTATCTAGGATTTTAACTTTGGTGTGAACTGGAATAATCTAAACCGATAAATTAGACCAAAAATACTTGAAATAAAATTATTATCCATAACCAGCGTTATAAATAACAATTCTATTATTTTTGCTCTAAAAATTACCCCATGCGTAAATTACTTCTTGTTTTCATTTCTGTATTTTTTGTTGGTATTTTTTCATGCGACGACGGCGATATTATTACTTTCAATCTTGATTTTGGTGATGAATTCCTTGCCTGTAACGGAGTAAATAATTTGGTTATTTACAAGATAAAGGAAGACCCTGCAGAATCTATGTCTGTTCTTATATCTAATTATTCGAAAGAAGATTTATTAAACGTTGTAGATAATAATGAACTCGTAGAATCTAAATCAGGGACTTTTAATTACAGATCATATAACAATGAAAGTGTTTCCAATTTATTTTGTAATGATGTGCCTCCCTCTGATGTCATGATTACTCGAGACGAAGAAAGCTCTTGTAATGTAACAGTAAGAACCGTATTAACAGAAGATGATGAGGATTCTATACCTGCTAGTCTTGAAAATCAAGACCCTAATGGTGATGGTATATATGATGACGCTCAAGATACCGATGGCGATGGATTACCAGATTATTTAGATATAGATGATGATGGGGATAATGTACTAACCGATGATGAAAACCCCGACCCAAATGGTGATGGTGATTTAAGTGACGCCCAAGATACCGATGGTGATGGTACGCCAGATTATTTAGATACCGATGACGATGGTGATGGCACCTTAACTAGAGACGAAGAAAAAGGGGACCAAGACCAAAACCCAAATAATGATATTTCTATTGAAGGTGCCGGACCTGATTTTTTGAACAAAGACATTAAGGATGTACTTCCTGCGGTTGGATACAGACAACATTCTTTTAGAAAAACATACTTAGTGACTATAATTTTAGAAAATGTTAAAATAAATGAGGCAGTAATCGAATCATTAGATTTCGGGATATTAAGAAGCGATAGCGCAACTAACTTTACCGAAACAATAACACCCGATTTTAATTAGAATTTGTGTTCTGATAAATATAAACCTCAGTTGCTCCCTGTCCGTATTTTTGATAATTAGCATCGTAGAACTTTAAGTTATCGTATCTCCCAAAAAGATACTCAAGTTCTAACTTTAACACCCCTTCGCCTACACCGTGAATAAAAACAACTTTTTGGATGCGTTTGTTTATAGCAAACTCCAATTGTCGTTTAGCAGTATCAAGTTGTAAAGTAAGCATATCGTGATTACTCATCCCTTTGGAAGATTTAATCAATTTACCAATGTGTAAATCTACTTCCATGGTGGGCTGAAAACGCTCTTTTGACTTTACCTTAGGTTGCGTTCTCCGTTTTGATTGCTCCTTCTCTGAAACAACTTTATTTAAACTGGTGTGAGAGAAAATATCATTTTTAAATGAAGCTGGTTTATTAATCACTAAAGCATCATATTCAAAACTAAGCTCAAAACCATCCTCAGTTTCGATAAATACTGTATTACCAGAAACCTTTTTTACGATTCCAGACAAATCTTCATCTAAAACAGAAACCGAATCACCAATTTTAAACTTCATCTTCTGTGTTTGTTTCATTATAGCTTTCACACTCATTCTTACTGGGAATTGTTCTAGAAATTCTATAAATCCCAATCATTAGCAAAACAATGCCAAGTATTAACAAATACGTATTCTGATCATCGGTATTGTTGGCATACAACGATATTACTGCTCCAATAACCATAAGAAAATAATTTATATACTTCATGAAAGATTTTTATAACTCCTAATTAATTTTAAAATATCGATTAAAAACATTTTTTATCGATAAATTGTATTATTTGTAAGATTTTATTATATTTGTAACCAAACCTAACAAACTCTCACAACCATGCCCCTAAAGCTCTCAATTCTCGTATTGCTATTTCAGGTCATATTAAAACCGCCTATTGCAAACAAAAGTATAAACTCAGACGAAATAATCGCAGATAACTTTTACGAAAAATCTACTCAAAGCCATAATGGTATTAAAATAGTTTCGGAAAATAACGTTCCATATTTTACTTTATTAACACCAGCTCCCCTTCGTATAGAATCCTTAACTATTTTCGATTTAAGTGGTAAACAATTATACAGACGAAGAAAATTTATAATCAGGAGACGAGAAAAAGTACCCACGAGAGGACTTAAAAAAGGGATTTATTTAGTACAAATAGAAACAAAAGACCAACCATTGTTTTCTAAAACAATACTGATTAACAACTAATCTTGACTATAGTCCATACTTACTTTTGATATTCTTCACCATGAAGTATTTATGGCATTTTTATTAGACTATAAAGGTGTAAAAGTGATTTAGCATCAAGTAAATCAGGTAATAATATAATATCTTTTATATTTTTAGCATAAAATACCTTGTAATGCTATCTCCAGAAGAACATATGCTACCTTGCTTAAACAAAAAACTATTTGGTTTTGAATGTTTTGGTTGTGGTCTACAACGCTCTGTTGTTTTAATTTTTAGAGGTGAATTCGTTGAAGCATTTCATATGTATCCTGCTATTTATACACTAATAATATTATTTATTTTAATTGGCATTAACTTCTTTAAACTTTATAAAATCTCTACAAAATTAATTACTGCTATAGCATTGTTAAATGCTGTTATAATTATTTGTAGTTTTATAGTGAAAAACTTTTATAACTGATAAAATTAAAAATATGGAACAACAAAAA
The DNA here is from genome assembly GCF_023273855.1 of Seonamhaeicola sp. ML3. Taxonomy (NCBI): domain Bacteria; kingdom Pseudomonadati; phylum Bacteroidota; class Flavobacteriia; order Flavobacteriales; family Flavobacteriaceae; genus Seonamhaeicola; species Seonamhaeicola sp. ML3. The sequence goes on from NZ_CP096884.1 coordinate 3,184,263, forward strand.
TTACCTAACGCAACACTTGTACTAGTATTTGGAATAATATCCATAGTAGGGTGTTGTTTTTACGGTATTGGAATTATTTTAGGGATTGTGGCTTTAGTTTTAGCTTCTAAAGCCAGTAAAGTTTATGCTGAAGACCCAGATGCTTATTCTGGAATTCAGAATGTTAAAATTGGTAAAGTGCTCTCCATTATTGGTATTATTTTAAGTGCACTGTATTTAATTTTAATTATTTGGATGGTTATGACCTTTGGATGGGAAGCTATGCAAGACCAACAATTAATGCAAGAGCGAATACAAGAAATGATGGGGCAATAATTCCCTTGAATCACTATAAAGAAAAAGCGACCAAATGGTCGCTTTTTTTATGGTTCAAATTGCGTTAATGTTTTTGTTATTATATCAATACACTCTTGCAATTGTTCTCTATTCATTACCAAAGGTGGTGCAAATCTAATAATGTTACCATGGGTTGGTTTTGCCAATAAGCCATTATCCCTTAGAGCTAAACAAATATTCCAAGCCGTATCGCTGTCTTCGGTATCGTTCACCACAATAGCATTTAAGAGCCCTTTTCCTCTAACGAGATTAACTATTTTACTGGTTTTAATATAAGTGTTTAATTCGCTTCTGAAAACTTTACCCAGTTTATCGGCATTGGCCGCTAAGTCTTCATCTTTTACAACCTCTAGGGCAGCTATGGCAATAGTGGCCGCTAAAGGATTACCCCCAAACGTACTGCCGTGTGTTCCCGGGGTCATAACATCCATAATCTTGTTATCTGCCAAAACTGCACTTATCGGGTAAGCGCCTCCACTAAGAGCTTTACCAAGAATTAAAATATCTGGCCTTACATTTTCATGGTCTACTGCTAAAAGCTTGCCCGTTCTGGCAACACCAGTTTGAATCTCATCTGCAATAAACAACACATTATACGCTTCACACAGGGCCTTAGCTTTAGCTAAAAAGCCTTCTGAAGGTACATAAACACCTGCTTCACCTTGAATTGGTTCCACTAAAAACCCACCTACATTTGGATTGCTTTTTAAAGCACTTTCTAATTCTTCCAGATTATCGTAATCTATTTTAATAAACCCATCAGAATAGGGTCCGAAATTTTTATTGGACGTACTATCACTAGAAAACGAAACAATAGTAGTCGTTCTTCCGTGGAAGTTATTGTTGCAAACTATAATCTTGGCTTGATGTTCTGGTACACCTTTTACCTCATAGGCCCATTTTCTACAAACCTTCATAGCCGCTTCAACAGCTTCAGCTCCTGAGTTCATTGGTAATAATTTTTCAAAACCAAAATACTCACAAGTATACTTCTCGTAAAGCCCCAGTTTATCGTTGTAAAAAGCTCTGGAGGTAAGAGTAAGTTGTTGCGCCTGTGCAGTCATAGCCCCTATAATCTTAGGGTGACAATGTCCCTGGTTTACAGCGGAATAAGCCGACAGGAAATCATAATATCGTTTTCCGTCTACATCCCATAAATACACACCTTCTCCTCTACTTAAAACTACAGGAAGTGGATGATAGGTGTTAGATCCATACTTATTTTCTAGTGCTATTGCTTGTTTCGATGTTAACTTTTGTAACACAGCCATTTTAAAAAAATTTAAAGGTTGAATACCAATATTTAGAATACAGGTATTGTCTATAAAGACATTAAATAATTAAACCTCGTAAAACGAGTAAATAACCATTCCTGCTCTACCTTTATCCTTTCGGAGGACTCCGAAAATTCAGCGTGGGAGAGAAATCATCCCTGGATAGGCCTGCAAGTTAACAAATAATACGCTGTTTTTTTCTAAAATCTATTCAGTAATTTTGGTAGATAACGACGAAATTTGAAGCTCTAACCTTTTAATTTCTCGAGTTAATGCATTTCTATGCATTTGCATCCACAGGTATATTTTTATCATACTGATATATAAAAAGCACACTAAAACACCGCCAACCCAGAGGATTAAATCGTTGGTTTTTTCGGCATCAAACGTTTTTATGATACAATATATCAACAAACCAAAAACAATAGCCGTCATAAAGTTCATAACAATAGCTAACCAAGAGTTTTTACCTTTAAACAGTCCGCCCAACATTTGAAAAAGATTCTGCTCATCTAATTCATCATAAAATTTCGCTTCCTCTTGCGTTAATGTCTCTTTAATTAATTTATCAATGTCTTCTTTATTATTTTTCATATGTTCTATGTTTTAAAATGTCCTTTAATTTTTCTCTGGCATGATATAACCTCGACTTAACCGTTCCTTCGGAAACATCGAGTGCATTACTTATTTGCTTCAGCGAATATGATTCTGAATAAAACAACCTAATTACCATTTGTTGGTTTATGGGCAGTTTTGTTATGGCGCTTAACACATCTTTTCTAAGTGCCTCCCTTTCATCCTCTAAATCATTATTTTCGGTTTCCTCACCATGTGCATACGTTTTTAATCGGTCTTTAGTTTTATTTTGGCTTTTAACCCAATCAAAAGACTTGTTACAAACAATTCTCAAAGACCAGCTTGCAAATGTCTTTGGGTCTTTTAATCCAGATATCTTTTCAATTATGGTCTTCCATGTATCTTGTGCAATATCTTTAGCCACTTGCTTGTCCTTCACAATCCAGTACGCCTTGTTACAAAAGATTTTGTGCCACCTTTTAACCAATTGTGCCAATGCCAAATCATTTCCAGACTGATAATCTATTACCAATTCTGCATCAATGCTGTAATTGTTTTTGCTCATTAAAAAAGCCTGCTTTTAACTTAAGGACGACAAATGTCTCTAAAGGTTCATTTTGGGTTAAAGAATGTTCTAAAAAATTAAAGAAAATAAATTTTATGACCTTTTAAAGTTAATGGAAAATTACCGTAATATTTTTATGGCTATTACTATTTTTGCAGCATGCCAAGAAGAGAAAGAAACAAGTTTGTAAAGCGCGGAGAAATTATAGAATTGCTTATAGAAGATTATGCCTTTGGTGGTAAAGGTATAGGTAGAATAAGGAACGAACATGGCGAATTTATTGTCTTTGTACCCAATACTATTCCGGGGCAAACCGTTAAAACCCAAATAAAAAAATCGAGCAAGAAATATGCTGAAGGTAAACTTTTAGATGTCATTTCTAGATCGGAAGATGAAACCGAAACCCCTTATCAAGATATTCCGGGAGCACCGTATATTTACTTGCCCATAGAAAAACAGCACAATTATAAACTCAACAGTACAATAGAGCTTTTTAAGCGTATAGGAAAAGTAACGGATATTGAATCTGTTTTCGATGAGTTTGTAGGTTCTCCAAATACATTCCATTACAGAAACAAAATGGAATATGGTTTTTCGGCTATTGGTTATGACCGTAACGAAAAAACAGATATTGATGCTTTTACACTTGGTTTTAAAAAACGAGGCACCTGGTGGTGTGCCGAAAATCTTGATAAGGATAGCGGCCTCTTCGATGCCGATGTAGAAAACCAACTCAAAAAAATAAGGAGTTACTGTGAGCAAACTGGTTTAGCGCCTTGGCACGCCCCTAGAAAAGAAGGGTTCTTCCGTTATTTTATTGTTAGGAAGTCTTATAAAACCAACAAACTGCTTTTCAACTTGGTGACTACATCTTACGATTTACCTAAATTCGACCTAAATGCCTTTGCCAATTATTTAGTAGAATTATTTGGCGATAGAGTTGCTGGTTTTTTACACACCATTAACGATGAAATTGGAGATAGAACCATTGCTACGACAGGAAGTATTAAATTAATCTACGGAGATGATAAGATTGTAGAAGAGTTACTGGGCTTAAATTTTGAAATAAGTATAAAGAGCTTCTTTCAAACCAACCCTAAATGTGCAGAAAAGCTGTATTCTAAGGTTGTAGATTATGCTTTAGAAAACAAGGAAGCCGTTGATAACACAGTAGTTTTAGACCTTTTCTGTGGTACCGGCACTATAGGGCAAATTATAGCCTCTAAAGCCAACAACACAAAAATTGTAGGTGTAGATATTGTAGCCTCTGCAATAAAAGATGCTAAAGAAAATGCCAAAAGAAACCGCATAGAAGGTCTTGAATTTTATGCAGCCGATGTTGGTAAGTTCTTAACCGAACATCCTCAGTATAAAAACAAAATAAGAACTATTATTTTAGACCCTGCCAGAGCTGGAATTGCACCAAAAACACTCAAAAAAATCATAAACTTAAATTCAGAACGTTTGGTTTATGTATCTTGTAACCCTGCAACACAAGCCAGAGATGTAGAACAGTTAATGTTGGCAGGATATAGCATAAAAAAAATGAGTTTGGTTGATCAGTTTCCGCATACCGCCCACATTGAAACCGTGGTATTAATGGAGAAATAGTAATTGTGTTTATATGTTTATCCGATTATCTATGTACTCGTAAAAATGAAGGTTTATTCGTTTGAAAACTTAAAAGTCTGGAAAGAATCAATAGAACTTGTGAAGTGTATTTATAATATGACCAATAATTTCGCTCCTGAAGAAAAATTTGGATTAGTAAGTCAGTTAAGAAGAGCATCTGTTTCAATATCTTCAAATTTAGCTGAGGGAACTTCGAGAAAGTCAAATAAAGATAAAGCTCATTTCACTACAATTGCTTTTAGTTCATCCATGGAAGTTTTAAACCAAATAATAATTTCCAAAGAACTGGGTTATATTTCTGAAAAGGATTATATATTAGTCCGTAGTAAAATTGAAAAAATAACTAATATGCTGAACGCTTTAAGAAAAGCTCAATTAAACGCATAAACAGATAAACGAATCAACCTATTAATGAAATATATAAGACTAGTTTTCATTCCAATTTTTGCCCTATTGATTGGAATTTCAATAAGTTGCGAAAGAGACGATATTTGTCCGGAAAGCACCCCGACCACTTCCAGATTGGTCATAGACCTATTTGATTTCAATAATCAAGAAAATAAAAAAAATGCTTTCAACTTAATAGTAGCAGACTTAGATAACAGAGTACTAAACGATTATTTTCTAACTACAAGCAATAATCTTCTGCTACCACTTAACACCAATGAAAACACGACTACTTTTAGATTGATTAAAGATGCCAAAGTTGATGATGATGGCTTTATTACAGAAGGAAACGAAGATATTTTAGTTATTAATTACACCCGAAAGGAAGTTTATGTTTCCAGAGCCTGTGGTTATAAGACTATTTTTGAAAATGTTGGCGTTGTTGTTCAAGACGATGGCGATAAATGGATTTTAGGAAACCCAATTAACTTAACCGAAAACGAACCTATTGAAGATGAAAACGAAGCACATTTTAATCTTTTTCATTAATATTTTTCTATTCACTACTGTCGCTTTTTCACAAAACGACAGTCTAGTTAATGTTGCCGATTCACTTAAGATAAAGCAAAAATACGGGCTAAGGATTTCTGGTGATATTGGCAAACTAACCCGTTCGTTTTTAGACGATGACTATACCGGTTTTGAAATAGCTGCAGATTTTAGACTCAAGGAAGATTTTTATATCGCCGGTGAAATAGGATTTGAAGAAAAAAACACAATAAACGACTATTTAGACATTACCAGTTCGGGATCTTATCTAAAAGCAGGTGTTGATATTAATATGTACGACAACTGGTTGGATATGGACAACCTTATTTTTGCTGGTTTTAGAGTGGGCGCCAGTACTTTTAGTCACGACCTAAACAGCTTTTCTGTTTATAATACCAATCAGTTTTGGGCCCCTCAGTACAGTTCAGACGTTGCACAAGAATTTAGTTCGCTTACTGCTTTTTGGGCAGAATTAATATTAGGTATGAAGGTTGAACTTTTTAATAATCTATACTTGGGGCTTAATGTACAACTCAAATTTTTAGCCTCTGAAACTAGCCCAGATAATTTTGAAAATGTATATATCCCTGGCTTTGGAAGAACTTACGATAGCGGTCGCATAGGTACCGGATATAGCTACACTTTAGGTTATAGAATTCCGCTTTACAAAAAAAATAAGTAACTTGTTGGAATAACCCACCAACTAAATATGAAAACTACGCTTAGTAAAACCGAGCGAATTCATTCTTTAGACTCGCTACGTGCCATCATGATGCTTTTGGGTTTGGTTATTCATTCTGTTATTACTTATGGCACCTTTGATTATAAAGTTTGGCAAATTCAAGACCCAAATACCACCCATTTATCTAACGACTATATACTTGGATTAATTCATGCCTTTAGAATGCAAATATTTTTTGTAGTCGCAGGTTTTTTTGGTGCTATGTTATTCTTTGAACGCACACCTATAAAAATGATAAAAAATCGTCTTGAAAGGATTTTATATCCCTTTTTGGTTTTTGTAGTTTTACTTTGGCCTACCATTTTATTTGCTTTTAGTTATACCAGTAAAGTTTTTAGAGGTAATAGCAATGCCATGGGCGATACTTTGTCCTTATTTTCCAACTTAGAGGTGTTTGTACCCAAAAGCACATACCACTTATGGTTTTTGTATTATTTGGTACTAATTACGTTTTTTTCTGTTGTTCTGGGATTTATTTTCCAAAAGCTACCTAGAGTTTCACTTCAAATTTCAAACGGATTTAGTTGGATTATTAAAAAACCAATGTTTCGTATTTTAGCTTTGGCTAGCATATCTGCCTTTGTGTATTCTATAATGGGCACCTATTCTGTAAATACTTCGGTCTCATTTGTTCCAGACTTTAATACTTTTATCTATTATTTCACTTTTTATAGCATTGGCTGGTTATTATACCAATCTAAACATCTTTTACATGTATTTAAGAAACACGATTGGGTTAATATTATTTTAGGCATAGGTTTATTTTCAGTGTATTTTTTTATGCGTAAATCGCTTAATAAAGAAAGTTTAATCATCATAAAATCAATAATGGTTTGGTTCTTTATTTTTGGTATTACGGGGGTATTTATTCGCTATGCCAGTAATCATTCTGCAAGAATGCGCTATATTTCAGATTCATCATATTGGGTGTATTTATTACATGTTACACTAACAGCATTTATTCCAAGTTTTATTGTTGATTGGCCCGTTCCATCAACTGTTAAAATGTTGTTTGTGTTAGTTACTTCTGGAATCTTATGTTTTGTCACATATCATTATTTTGTTAGAGCTACTTTTATTGGCAGGTTCTTAAATGGCAGGCGTTATTCAAGAAAAATTTCTGATATTAAACCAACAACACCCATTGCAACTAAAGTTGTTTTAAAAAACTAAACAAATGAAAAATCTAACCATTATAATTGGCCTAATCACCTGCGTTCTATTTCAATCTTTTGGTTTCTACAATAGCAACAACGTTGTAAAGTTTTTAGAGACTTTAAATTCTGAACAGTTAGAAAAAGTAATGTTTCCTTTTGAGGATAACTCCAGAGAATCATGGCATTTTTTACCAAACACCTCCCATCCTCGTGAGGGCATTTCACTAAAAGAACTCAACAAAGAACAGAAAGACCTTTTCTTTAAAATGCTTGGCTATTTTTTAAGTGAAACTGGTTACAACAAAACCAAAAAGATAATCAGCCTTGAAAGTGTTTTGGCTGAGTTAGGTGGTGATCCGGATTACAGAAATCCCGAGGCCTATTTTATAGCCATTTATGGCAACCCAAAAAAGGACAATCTTTGGGCTTGGTCTTTCGAGGGACACCATGTGGCTTTAAACTTTACTGTTGTTAATGGTATTATTACCGCGTCACCTCGCTTTTTTGGGGCTAATCCTGCCATTGTTAAAAGTGGTAGCAGAAAAGGAGAGCGTACTTTGCACAGAGAGGAAAAACTGGCCTACATACTTGTTAACGCCTTAACCGAGAAACAACGAGAACAAGCTATTATTGCTAACGTTGCCTATAAAGATATTTTAACTTATAACCACTCGAAAGTAAAGCCCTTAAAACCCGAAGGTATTCTGGCAAGCACCCTCAATAATAGCCAAAAGACCCAATTAAAGGCTATTATATTTGAATATTTGAGCGCTCTACCAGACGATTTAGCGCACATAAGAGAGGCCCAAATACATAAAGAAGAATTTAATGACTTACGCTTTGCTTGGGCGGGAAGTACCAAAAAAGGCGAACCACACTACTACAGGATTCAGGGAAAAACATTTTTAATTGAACTCGATAATACGCAAACCAATGCCAACCACATACATTGTGTATGGCGCGATTTTGATGGCGATTTTGGTAGGGATTTGATTATGGAACACTACAAAAAATCTAAACACCATAATTAATTAGCTTCTCAAATTAAGTTCTCTGCACAAGTATATCCTGTTGATAATTCCTAATAAGTATTCATTATTTTCTGTCATTATAATTCTAACTTTGTTTATTACTGAATATAAATCATTGAAAGCGATTTATATTCTGAATACGTTAGTCAAAAGCTGAAAAATGACAACTACAGAGATTAGAAAAATAATTACCAAATCAGAAAACGCCGAATGGTTCAATACAATTGAGGTATCAATTGAATACCCGAAAATTAATTTTTCTAAACGTTTTAAAGGAGTAAGTTCTTTACACAGATTTCTAACTGAACAAGTCAAAGGTTGGGAAAAATATGGTAATAGTATCCCGAACGAGTTGTCAAATTCAAAAAGACATTTTACAAATCTAAAATCTCGAATAGAAAATTTTGTCGACACAAGACAAAATGACCATCAAAGTAATTTAGTTAGTTATTGGAGAAATGAACAAACTCAATTACAAAGCTATAATCAAAACAGTCCATTTTTTACTTATGATTCGCCACAAACGGAATTCCTAATTGATGTTCATAATAAATTCCCTTCTTCTTTTCAAGGAGCTTATCTTTTTACCATTGGTCAACATAGAACAAACAATAGGGACGAACTAATTGGAGCTATTCTTGCCTATGAATTTGAATTAAAAGACCACACAGAAATTACTCAAAGAAGGGATAAAGAAAAGGCATCAATCAGTAGATTAAGAAATGATTTTGAAAAACATATTGTCAAATCGGAAAATGAACTCACCGAGCATCTAACAAATGCCAATAAAGAATATGAAAATTATACTGATAAAATAGATGAACTTAAAAACAACAAAGAGACAGCATTTGACGAATGGTATAGTAAAATTCAAAATAAATTTTCAGCATTTGATTCTGATTCGAAAAAGAAAATTAGCGACCTTGAGAAAACCTATGAAGAATTATTAAGACTTAAAAAACCAGCTGAGTATTGGAAAACTAGGGCTTCAACTCTAAAAAGTGAAGGTTGGAAAGCAATTTATTGGCTAATTGGCTTGGTGATATTTGCTTGTGTAACTCTATACTTATTACTTTGGTTAACCCCTGAAGGAATGTTGTTGAGTTTTGTAAAAGGGAATACACAAGCTATAAAATGGTCGATTATTTATATTACGTTTATTTCTTTTCTAGCTTTTGGGATTAGAGCATTAAATAAAGTTGCTTTTAGTTCATTCCACTTAGCTCGAGATGCAGAAGAAAGAGAACAACTAACTTATGTTTATTTGGCTTTAATTAAAGATAAAGCAGTAGATGAAAAGGATAAGAATTTAATTATACAATCATTATTTAGTAGAGCTGATACTGGTTTACTAAAAGATGATTCAGGACCAACAATGCCGAATGATTTTACAGGAAAAATATTAGGAAGATAATAAAGGTCAGTGGCTAACAAAGATGTATATCCGCAATTACGGCGGATTCGACTACCTTCGAATCCAATCGGAATTGCTAACAACAGTTCTAAATCGACAAACATTAACTCTTAACCCGTAACGGAAGGTTATACGAACCGATAAGCAAACCTCCCCAAATTACTTCATATACTTCCCTTTCTTACTGCCTTCGTACATTACGTATTTTACCAAGCGAGATTCTAATTTAGCATTAAACAGCTGTATTTTTCTAGAAGGGCGCAAACCAACATGTTTTAAAGCATCTAGATTTGAGGTGATAAACCAAGCATCGGTTCCAGGGTAGTTTTGTTTAAGCGTATCTCCTATACTCTTATAAAACGCCTGCATGTCTATATTTAAACGCTCTCCATACGGCGGGTTAAACACCATGTGTAACTTATTACTACCTCCTTTTTGGGTCTTGAAGAAGTCCTCATGCTTTACAGAAATAAAATCGTCTAACTGGGCATTCTTTACATTGTCTTTAGCCTTGTAAACCGCACTGGGTGCTTTATCGTAACCAATAATTTTATGATGGAAATCTCTTGTTTTTTTTAATAACGATTCTTCAATTTTCTCGAATAAATCGACATCCCAATCTTGCCAACGTTCAAAAGCAAACTCTTTGCGCATTAAATTTGGAGGAATATTACAAGCTATCATAGCCGCCTCAATGAGCATCGTTCCCGAACCGCACATGGGATCCATAAAATCCGACTGGCCATCCCAACCCGACAACATAATCATCCCAGCAGCAAGAACCTCGTTTATTGGTGCAATATTAGTTGCTGTTTTATAGCCACGCTTATGTAGGGAGTCTCCAGAAGAATCCAGAGAAACAGTACAGTTGTTTCGGTCTATATGTACATTAATTTTAAGATCAGGGAATTTTAAATCTACATTAGGTCGCTGACCGGTAATATCGCGAAATCTATCAACGATGGCATCTTTGGTCTTAAGTGCAATAAACAAAGAATGCTTAAATAAATGCGAATGGATGGTCGCATCAACAGCCAAAGAACCTGAAGGCTTTAGGTAATCTTCCCAAGGCATTTTGTATATGTTATTATACAAATCCTGTTCATTGTTTACCTTGAATGTATGAATAGGTTTTAATATTTTTATCGCGGTTCGTAAACCTAGATTAGACTTGTACATAAAACCCTTATCCCCTATAAAACTTACGTTTCTAACACCCTTCTTAACCTCTTGGGCACCTAGTTGCGTAAGTTCATTTGCTAACAAGTCTTCAAAACCAAACAAAGTTTTGGCGACCATTTTGAAATTTTCATCCATTTTTTACTACTACTTCACAAATTATCTTATTCAGAGTGCTAAAATAAGGCTATTTATAATCAATTTGTGCGCTTTGTATTTAGAATTGATTTTGGTTAAATGAAAATTGTCGAAATCTTTGGTTATATTTTGACCTGAAATCTTAATTCAATTGAATTTGAAATATATTATTCATTTATTAGAACACCTTAGGCGATTCTCTTTTTGGACCCAAGACTTTATAAAAGGTCAAAAAACACGAAAACACTACAGAGAGATTCTTAATTTGAATGAAGACTTTACAAACCCTTCAAATATAAAGATTAGAGAAAATCATCTAGACAACATTCTGGGACATGCCGTAAGCACTACAAGTTTCTACAGCGATTACAATAATTATAAATCTTTAAGTGACTTTCCAGTAATCAACAAAAATATTATTCGGGAAAACCAAAAAGCTATGGCTTCCCAGAAATTCATGAACAGGAAAAATAAAATTGTAAGTACCAGTGGTTCTACTGGTGCCAATCTTTCGGTTGCGCACAACAGAGATAAATCTCTTAGAAATACCGCAGATACCATTTACTTTTCTGAAAAGGCAGGTTTTAAAATTGGTCATAAACTCATTTTTTTAAGACATTGGGATGACGAACTGAGAAAATCAAGACTAAAAAACTTTATTCTAAATATACAGGAGGAAGAAATTTTTGGGTTTACGGGAAATCGCATTTCAGAACTATTGATTCAAGCGGAAAAAGACACATCAAACAAAGGTTTGATAGCTTATGCCTCCGGATTAGAACTTATATGTAAACATTTAGACAACTTCAATGGTAAACTACCCACAATTAAATTTAAATCTATAATTGCTATTTCAGAACACTTGAACGACTATACAAAAAATGCTTTGAACAAATATTTTAACGTACAGGCTGTCTCCAGATATTCGAATACAGAAAATGGCATTATTGCGCAACAAAATATTGAAGGTGACCTTAGTTTTAATATTAATTGGGCAAGTTATTATGTTGAAATTTTAGATATACACAAGAACATTCCTGCAAGAAACATGGAAATGGGCAGGATTGTAATAACCGATTTATTTAATTTCGCAACCCCTTTAATTCGCTACGATACCGGAGATGTGGGTTGTATGGACTATAGTGTAACCCCTCCTGTTCTAAAAAAAATAGAAGGTAGGAAAGGAGATATTATATTCAATACAAAAGGAGAAATAGTTACACACTTTATTGTAACCAACCTATCTCTTTATAGCAATGTAAAACAAGGACAATTAATTCAAACAGATAAAACGGTCTATACACTCAAACTAAACGTTAATCCTAATTTCAATAAAGAAGGTGAAATATTAAATCTCTTTAAGGGTTTCTTAGGTGAAGATGCCTCAATAAACATTAAGTATGTAGATGAAATCCCAGTACTATCCTCTGGAAAGAGAAGATTAACCATAAATGAGTATACGGTTTAGACTTTATTACTTTAGTACTTTTTAATACAAGACAAAATAGTTTAGATTTGCTAAAATAAAGACAAAAAGGGAGTTGATATTCAAAGTAAATCATTCCCTTCAAGTTGAATACAAAAAATGACAACAAATACAACCTCTTGGTATGCGTCATGGTTCGATACACCATACTATCACATACTCTATAAAGACCGAAACGACACTGAGGCTCATGCCTTTATGGATACCCTAACAAATTATCTAAATATTCCAGAAAACGGTACTATTTTAGATTTAGCCTGCGGACGAGGAAGACATGCTCGGTTTTTAAACAAAATTGGGTATGATGTAACCGGTGTTGATCTTAGTGAAAATAGTATAGCCTTTGCAAAACAGTTTGAAAATCACCGCCTAAAGTTCGATGTCCATGATATGAGCAAACCCTACAACAAACAATTTGATGCTGTTTTTAACCTGTTCACAAGTTTTGGTTACTTTGATAATGATGAAGACAACCTTAATACAATCAAGGCTATAAAAGCTAATTTGAAAACATTTGGATTTGGAGTTATCGATTTTATGAATACCGACTTTATTATAGATAATCTTGTTCCGGAAGAAGTGAAAGTTGTAGATGATATTACTTTTAATCTAAAACGCTATGTAGAAGATGGTCATATTATTAAGGATATAAATTTTATTGCAGATGACCGCTTATACAATTATCAAGAACGTGTTAGAGCCTTTACTTTAGAAGACTTCGAGGATTTCTTTAAAAAAGCCGATGTATATTTACTTGATATTTTTGGAGATTATAAATTGCGAAAGTTTAGCAAAAAATCCTCAGAACGACTCATAATGATTTTTAAATAAAAAAGATAGTTGGCTTTACCTTGTCATATTTCAAGCAGTTTTAACTTTAGTGATTACCTTTTCCCTTTTTTGGCGGTCGTTATTGGAGTCATTATTGCAAGTTTCTCTAAAAACAGTAAATCCTGGAATACCAGGCTACTACTCTCCTTTAGTGGTGCTTTTTTATTGGCACTAACTTTATTCGAGCTTTTACCAGAAGTTTACCATCATTTAGACAGTAAACTTACCGGACTCTTTATTATGGGCGGTATCATGCTCCAAATCATACTAGAGCTTTTTTCTAAAGGTGCAGAGCATGGCCATGTTCATATTCATGAAAACAACAAAAAATTCCCGTGGTTATTGTTTATAAGTTTATGTATACATAGTTTTTTAGAAGGGTTTGCCATACACGAACACAATGATATGGTTTACGGTGTTTTAATACACAAATTACCAATAGCCATAATGATTACCATGTTCTTGTTTACATCTAAATACAACAAATTTCAAATCGCCCTCTTTTTAACTGTTTTTGCTTGTATGACACCTTTGGGGACTTTAATTTCTCAATCTTGGGAGGCTGTAGAAAATATGGTACACATAATTAATGCCATAGTAATTGGTATCTTTTTTCATATTTCTACTACGATTTTATTTGAAAGCAGCGATGGACATAAATTCAATATGTCTAAATTTATAGCCATTATTTTAGGGGTTGGCATTGCATATTTAGTTTAAAAAGTAAAAAAGGATAGAACGTTTGTTTATTGTTCCTGCATAGGAAAGACAAAATGAGTATATGTTTTCAAAAGAAGAATCTAGGTTATTAAGGCAAGAATTTTGGACCAGTTTTGGGAAATCATTCCCGAGAAAGTGGATATTATACAACACTAAACTGAAAGGATTTAGTTTTAAGTTTCATTTTGACAACAAGAAAGCTTTAGTCGCTTTAGACCTTGAAGATGATTTGGAACACCGCATTAAATATTGGGAAAAACTAACAGCTCTAAAATCTATATTATTAGACGAATACTTACCTAACGCCATTTTTGACGAGGAATATATTCTTGAAAACTATAAAGAAATCTCTAGAATTTATGTCCCGCTAGAGCAAAAAGTGTCTATTCATAATAAAAATTCATGGCAAACGGTAATGGTGTTTTTTAATGAAAAAATGAGTTTGTTCGAAGCCTTTTTTGATGAATATAAAGAGGTTATTGAGAGCTAACCAAAATAAATTTACTACAATAACACAAATCTATAGATGGCATGCAGATATAACAATCTAGATAATTATATTTGCGGCTTGGTTCGTTTTATCTAATCGTAAATGAAATTACTTTTACAAAAATCTGATACTATAGGTGCATTTTCTAGTGGACTTTGTATGGTGCATTGCCTTGCCACACCACTACTCTTTATTGCACATGCATCTTCGTTATGTTGTGACAACACAGTGCCCACATGGTGGAAATCTATAGATTACTTTTTTCTAGTAGTTTCTTTTTTTGCTGTATATCGTTCCACCCAAACAACCTCAAAAAGTTTCATTAAGCCCATAATGTGGTTTTGTTGGATACTGCTATGTCTCACAATAATAAACGAGAGCATACAACTTATACCCATTAAAGAAATCTTCAATTATATTCCAGCTATAAGTCTAATTATACTTCATATTTACAATTTAAAGTTTTGTCAATGCAAAACAGAAAATTGTTGTACCAATTAAGGCAAAGGGTGTCTTTTGAGGGTTGATATTTAGTGTATTCAATACGGTTGTACTATCGGATATTGGAACCAAACGGTGAACTTAAGCCCTATTTTTAAAGTTATTTTTCTTAAAATTGATATAATAGAGGTTGGTATTGAAAAATATTAATATATATTTATGAGATACTAAACTATTTTTCATTAATAAAAAACAAACTAAATAACATGTTACAAAGAAAATTTGACGAGGTTGTAAAGAGTGAATATCCTAACGCCAAGGATGCTAAAGACACCTCTATACATTATCTAGGCAAAATGCAATCTGAGCACAACATCGATATTTCTAAGGTATTGATGGCAACTTCGGTATGTTCTGACGATATTAATATTCCATCAACAACATTTTTCAATGTTTTATTTGGGCCTTTCATTATGGGTGGACTTGGCGGTATACCATTTGTTGGACAAACTGGTATGACAGCTTTTGCGCACCACATTCCAGATGAAGGAAGTGCTTTTATTTTCTACGGACCTCACATTGGTGTTACATTAGAGGGAGAATTGGGTAAAATGTACAGGCCAAGAATGGAAGAAAAAGGGAGCTCTTGCGGTGCTTTAATGTTGGCCCTGAGCAGATTGGGCAATACTGGTTATGAACCAGTTCTAAATGACGATGATTACCAACAAATGAAATTAGAGGAAAGCTTACTACCTTACCGAGAAGACATTATTAATAGTGACAACCCACAAAAAGCTATCACTGAGGCTACTTACAAAATCATCGACAAAAAAATACACGATCACTTAAAAACATGTAAAGATGAATTTCCTGTTGATACCGTAACCCTATTAGGCGGTGTAATCATTAATACGGGACATGGTATAGACGATTACTTCGATGCTAGAAACTTTGAAGTTATTGATTTAAAAAATTATAACTAGAATTCAAATAAGAATAAATGCTTAACTGGTTAATTTAAATATTAACGAGTTAAGCATTTTTATTTAATTAACTCAATTTAGAGTTTCAAGGCAAACAACACACCCTCTAAGACTATTGACACGAAACCATTACACTTTCCTCTCAAATACGTTACTCAAGACCTTCTTTTATCTTCAATATCCTAAAAGGTAATCCCCTTTTCTTCAAAAATGGTTTTAACATTTTATTAAAATAATGTATTGGAAAAACACAGTAAAAAGGCAGATTTTTGTAGTTGTTAAAAAGCAAGCTTTTTACAACTAGAGCATTAAACTTACTGTATATTTACAGTTCGGTTTACAAAACCAAATTTTCCTTTGAATTATGGTATACAATAGAAGAGAATTTATCGCATTTTTAGGTAAAGCCAGCATAGCAACTATTACCATACCTCCTTTTTTATCGGGTTGTAGTAGCAATACAAAACCATTAAAAAACAAACTATCCGAAGAACAAATCAAAAAGCTAAAAAATGTTGTTTTAGAGGCTTTAGTTCCTTCAGATAAAGACGACCTACTCCTTGCCAATGGTCTAGACTATAAAATAGTAATAAAATGGGGTGACAGAATAAGTGACAAAGACACCTTTGGCTTTAATCCAGACTTCAACTGTTTTATTCCTTTAGACGAAAACAATCCCAAAGATGGGTTGTTATGGGTAAACCATGAGTATACCAATCCGCTTTACGTAGCTGACTTTAATCCAAATGATTTCGAAAATCCTTCAGAACATAAAACCAAGGCTCAAGTAGATAAGGAAATGTATAGTGTTGGTGGAAGCATTGTTAGAATTAAAGAAGAACAAGGCGTTTGGAAGGTTGTGAACAACGACAGTCATAATATACGCATTACAGCCCAAACTCCCATTGCCATAAATTGGGACAAACCTATTATGGGCAAAACCGAAATTATGGGAACCAATAGCAACTGCTCTGGAGGTATAACGCCTTGGAATACGTTTTTAACCTGTGAAGAGAATTACGATAATTGTTTCGGCCAAACTATTTATGGTGAAAATGATAATACTACTCACATTCCTAGTCTAAATGGTTGGGAAAAGTTTTATAACAATCCACCAGAACATTACGGCTGGGTCGTAGAAGTAAATCCAAAAAGTGGGACTGCACAAAAACATATTGCCCTTGGTCGTTTTGCTCATGAGTGTTGCACACTTTATGAATTAGAGGATAAACGTGTGGTAGCATATTCTGGAGATGACACCAAAAACGAACACCTGTATAAATTCATATCCTCTAAACCCGGTTCGCTAAAAGAAGGCACCCTTTATGTAGCCGATACCGTTAATGGGAAATGGCTTGCGTTAGATTGGGAAAACGAACCTGTGCTAAAAAACAAGTTTAAAGATCAGACTGAAGTTCTTATCAGAGCTAGAGAAGCTGCCAAATTACTTGGAGCAACACCGCTAAATCGTCCAGAAGACATTGAAATAGACCCCATTACTGGGCATATTTTTGTTTCGTTAACAAACAATAAACCCAAAGGGGATTATCATGGGTCTATCCTAAAAATTGAAGAAACCAATGGGAAATTTGATGCGCTAACGTTCAAGGCTTCTACGTATTTAGCTGGTGGTGAAGAAAACGGATTTTCATGCCCTGATAATTTAGCGTTCGATTTATCCGGTAACCTTTGGATGACTTCAGATATGTCTGGAGACGCTATGAATAAAGAAAATGGCCCGTACATGCCTTTTAAAAACAATAGCTTGTTTGTTATTCCCAGATATGGAAAAGATGCTGGTAAAGTAATTCGTGTGGCTTCTGCCCCACGCGATGCCGAACTAACAGGACCATGGTTTTCACCAGATGGAAAAACACTATTTTTAAGCGTACAACATCCTGGAGAACAAACTACAGATAAAGCAAACCCAACCAGCCAATGGCCTTTCGATGGTGATAACATTCCAAAACCTGCCGTAGTTGCCATTACTGGAGACTTAATTGACAAAATGAATTATCTAAACCTTGTAGAAGGAAGCTCTACATAAATTATAAAATATCCGTTTATATTTTCAACGGTATCCTTGAAATGTAATGATACAAACCCAGGCACTTAGTTTCAAATACAAAAAAGGCCAAGAAGACTTCAGTTTTCCAGACATAGCTTTAAATGTTAATGATAACCTATTAATTTTAGGTAAATCTGGAATAGGAAAAACGACTCTATTACACCTTTTGGCAGGACTGTTGGAACCAACCAGTGGAAAAGTTATAATTAACAACGTAGATATAAACGAGTTGTCTTCTGGTAAATTAGACAAATTTCGAGGCAAACATATAGGGCTGGTATTTCAGAAAAAATATGCCATTCCTTCTTTAAGTGTTTACGAGAATATTAAAGCCCGTCTTTTTTTTAGCAAGCATGAGGTCGATGAATCTCAAATCGATGCTTTACTAAATGATTTGGGTTTAAGCGAATACAAAAACAGTAAACCAAATGAGTTAAGCGAGGGCCAACTTCAACGCCTTAACATAGCCATGGCCGTAGTTCATCAGCCAAAAATTATTCTTGCAGACGAGCCTACGTCTAGCTTAGACGATGAAAACTGTAATGCTGTAATGGAGCTATTACAAAAACAAGCAAAACGCACCAATGCTATTTTAATAGTGATCACGCACGATTCTAGGATAAAAGAAAACTTCCAAAACACGATAGCGTTATGAGTATTTGGAAAATTAGTTTACTCAACCTTAAATCGAAACCACTATACACGTTCTTAAGTGTTTTCACGCTGGCATTAAGTATTGTTTTATTACTCGGTATTAAGCAAATAAAAACTTCGTTTAATCACCAAATTGACAATAATTTAGCAGGAATCGATATGGTAGTAGGTGCAAAAGGTAGTCCATTGCAATTGGTTTTTGCGTCTGTATTACACCTCGATAACCCTACAGGAAATATATCATACAAAGAAGCCAAAAACATTAGTAAAAACCCTTTTGTTAAAAAGGCGATACCAATATCTTATGGCGACAACTACAAAGGATATAGAATTGTAGGCACTACTAAAGCATTTAGACATTTATATGAAAGTGAGTTAGTTACCGGACAGGATTTCAAAAAGCCCATGGAAGTTATCTTAGGCCATCATATCGCACAAACAACTAAACTTGCTATTGGAGATACCTTTTTAAGCTCCCACGGATTGGTGGAGTCCGACATCGAAGTTCACAACGAAAAGTTTACCGTTGTGGGCATCTTAAAACCTACACAAAAAGTCATTGACAGACTCATTATTTGTGATTTAGAAAGTATATGGAACGTCCATGACCATGATGAGCATGATAATGATGAAGGCCATGTTTTAGATAGCCATGATGAACATGACGAGGGACATGAACATGAGGAGCACGACGAACATTATCATGAAAATAAAGGTGAAGAATTAGATGGACACGACCATAAAGAGCATGACGAACATCACGATGACACAGAAAATGAAGTTACATCCCTATTGTTAACATTTAGCAACCCAACAGCGTTTTTAACATTACCAAGAACCATTAATGAAAGCACCAATATGCAGGCTGCCCTGCCTAAACTCGAATTAGAAAAACTGTATAATTTTCTTGGTATAGGCCTAAATGCTATTTCGTGGATTGCCTATTTAATATTGGTCATCGCGGCGCTAACCATTTTTATTAGTCTTTATAAAATGGCTAAGGAACGTGCTTTCGATTTGGCTCTACTGCGCACCTATGGAGCCACGCATTACCAAGTCATTAAGATAGTAGCATACGAGGGGCTTCTAATAATACTTTCAGCCTTTTTAATAGGGGTGTTAATAGTAAAAATAGCGCTTCCACTCATATTAGAAAACTTAGATACCGGTCTGAACAACAATTTGCTTCAAAATTTACCGTTTCAAGATATACTTCAAATTGGTATACTTGTTTTTGTTATAACTTTACTATCTATCATACTGGCGGTTTACCCGATTATGAAGATGAAAATTTCTGAAGTTTTAAGAGATGAAAAATAAAATATTAATAGCATTGGTTTGCTTTTCCAGTCTCATGTGTTTTTCACAGAAGAAAATAACATGGGAAGACTTATCGAAAGTAACATTTAAAGAACACTTTTTTCCAGCTTACGATAGAGCGTTTTTAAAGCCAACATTTTCTGATTCTGTAAAGGCTCTTGAGGGAAAATTAGTTACCATAACTGGGTATTTTTTAAATATAGACCCCCAAGGGCGTTTGTACATTTTATCAAAAGGCCCCATGTCGTCTTGTTTCTTTTGCGGTTCTGGAGGCCCAGAAACAGCCATAGAAATACAATTACCAGCTAAGCCTCCCTATAAAACCGATGATGTTCTAGAAGTTACTGGCAAATTAAAATTGAATGTTGATGATATTGAACACTTCAACTACATATTGGTTAACTGTGAAGTACAACCACTAAAACAATAATCAGCATATTTTAACAATAAAAATTCCAGATTTAAGACTCCATGACAGATATAAAAATAGGAATCATAACAGTAAGTGATAGAGCCAACGCAGGGATATATGAAGACTTAAGCGGAAAAGCAATAATAAATACGCTTAACGACTACCTCACTTCAAAATGGAAAGAAGTGTATACCATAATTCCCGATGAACAAGATGTTATAGAAAATACCATTATTAACATGGTGGACAACGAAAACTGTTGTTTGGTCGTTACCACTGGTGGGACTGGCCCGGCTAAAAGAGACGTAACACCAGAAGCTACTGAAGCGGTATGCGACCGCATGATGCCCGGTTTTGGGGAACTTATGAGAATGGAATCTTTAAAATATGTACCTACCGCGATTCTTTCAAGACAAACCGCTGGTCTCAGGGGTAGTAGCTTAATTATTAATCTGCCCGGTAAACCAAAATCTATTAGAGAATGCTTGGATGCTGTTTTTCCCGCAGTACCCTATTGCATAGACCTTATGGAAGGTCCTTTTTTAGAATGTGACGAGTCGGTTATAAAACCCTTCAGACCAAAGAAAAAATAATCTATTTGTAAAAGTATGGAGGCCATTATAACTATTGTTGGATTTTTAGGAGCCGGAAAAACCACATTATTAAAGCATTTAATAAATCGTTTTACCGATGAAGGTTGGAATCCCTTTGTGGTTTTAAACGATTATGAAAACGCCCTCATGGACGCGCAACAGCTTACAGAACACATTGACTTAAGTGCTGTTAAAGCGCTTAGTGGCAGTTGTATATGTTGTAGTGGTATTGAAGAACTTAGAAATACAGTGAATAGAATTCCCGAAAGGTCAAAGGGCATTACCTTAATTGAAGCTAATGGCACATCTGATGCTTGTAAGCTCATCGAGTTTCTTGGTGTAGGAATTAACAAGCGGTTCCTCCCTCCTGTTCAAATAGCTGTAGTTAATGTAAAGAATTGGCAGAAACGTGGCGAACACAACGAATTGGAAGCAAATCAAATTCAGGTGTCATCGCTTTTGGTATTAACACATTTGGAGGATATATCTTCTGAAAGATTACAAGAGGTTACAGACGCTTTAAACACGCTTAATCCTTATGCTAAAGTAATACCTATGGCCGAACTGGATGTTACACTTCTCCCCGAGCTTTTACCCTCTAATGCCACTGGTAAAAAGTTTGACCACCTAAAGGCGCATTGGGCGTCTTGTTCTGTAGATTTACCACATCTACCAGACACAAATACCATTTACGAGATTTGCAATGCCTTGCCCAATAGTATACTTCGTGTAAAAGGCTGTACTAAAATTGGCAACGAAGACAAGTATACCTATTTTGAACGTAAACCGGATGGAGAAATCCTCATAAGACCGTTTAACGGCTCTCCTATAACAGGCACCAAACTGCTAACCATTGGTGCAGGTAGTGAACCTTCAATATTGAATAAAGCTGTTAATGGGACTTTAGATGCTGTTAGGACAGATTAATCCTGTAAAAAATGCGAATTGGCTTTAATTTCAGTTATATATTTTACGGCTTAGTTCTTATATTTCAAATTCGCAAATAATTGGCAAGTGGTCGCTTACTTTTAACCAATCACTGATTTTTCCAAATTCCATTTTTCTTAGTCCGTTTTTAAATTCCTTACTACCGAAAACATAATCGATGTGATATGGCTTTTCTAATTTTCTTTGCAGGAAAAAAGTTGGTTGGGTTTCATCTCCTTGTTCTTCTTTCCAATATTTATGATATAAACTTTCAATTCCTATTTCTTTTAGTTCATTCACAACATCAGAGTGATTCCACCATCTATCCCATTTGTCCCAAATTTTATTACTATTGAAATCACCAATTATTAAGCTTTTACTTAAATTCGATTTATTGATTTGTAGATATTTCCACAGTTGTCCTATATATCCAAAAGTTGGTGATTTATTGCTATGATTCCATACTGCCAATAGGTCAAAATCTCTATTTACAGAGCAAGGTAAAAAGTATTTTACTTTGTGGTCTTTGAAATTATCCGACCAATTCAACCTTTTAAGTTCTATACTCTTTTTTGCAAAAATCCCAATTCCTTTATTTTTTGTATCACCAATCCATAAATAATTTACAGCCCATTCGTTATATTCATTGTGTTTTGTCTCGGCTGGATTTTCACACTCTTGTATTATGTGTATGTCAGCATCAAATTCAATTAAATTCTCAAACTTCTTTCTTAATGCTCCGTTACAATTCCAAGTTATTATTTTCAATTTGATTTATGCTTTTCTAATACTTGCCAACTTAAAAACAAGACCAATATATCCAATCTCAATTTTTCTTACAAAAACTTACAAACAAAATATCATTTCAAAATCGTCCATTACAAAACCATTACCAATATCTATAACTATTGGTCTTGCTTTTTTAAAACCCATCTTTGTATAGGCGCTTATAGTGTTTGAATTGTTTATGTTTACGGTAAGTCTAATGTTTTTAAGCTCATATTGTTTTGCTAAATCTTCAATAAAATCCAAAGCAAACCTCCCGATACCCTTACCTCTCTTATGTTCTAGAATATAAAACTTACTCAAAAAAAGAGCTTCTTTCTCTTTCTTAACAGAAAAATATCCAATAGGCTCTACTTTTTCATAAAGCAAATAATAACCATATCCATCTACGATCTGTTTTTCAATGGCCTTTTGTGACTGAAACATCTTCAGCATATAAGCCACCTGGTTTTCACCAATAATGGGAATATAATGTTCACGCCATACTACCCTCGCAATATCCGCTATAGTTTTAATATGCAATGGTGAATTTGCTTTAAGAACGTCTATTCCCATACTAGATAATATAAAAGAATATCATAAGAAAATGGCATACTGCGCCAACCAAAACAAACAAATGCCATATAACATGATTGAAGGGTATCTTTTCAAAAGCATAAAAAATTATGCCGCCTGTGTAGGCTAAACCGCCTGCAAATAGCAATAATATGGCATCGCTATGAACTAACGCAGACAGGTTCGTGAAATCAAAAACGATTAACCACCCCATCACTAAATATAAAATTGTTGAAAACGTTTCGAAACGTCCGGTAAAGAAAAGTTTTAAAACCAATCCAAAAATTGCAATGCCCCAGACCACCCAGAACAAAGTCCAGCCTAAACTTTCGTATAGCACTATCAACAAAACTGGAGTATAAGTACCGGCAATAAGCAAGTAAATGCTTATGTGGTCTACAATCCTAAAATAATGTTTTAACGTTTTTAGGGATACGGCATGATACAGTGTGGAAGCTGTAAAACAGATAATGATAGAGATACCGTAAACTACGACACTAAAAAGGCTGTAAGGTGTTTTATTGGTATCGAAAACAATGAGCAGCACCAAAGCCGCAATTCCAAAAAAAACACCAATTCCATGAGTTGTAGCATTGAGCTTTTCTTCCAACTTGCTCTGTTCTCTCATGTTTTAATCAGGTTTATGGTCTGTATTCACCCATTTTTCAGTAAGATCGTAAAAGTCGAATTCGACAGCAGATTTTTGGTATTCCAATCTGCCACTCTGGAAATTACGTTGTAAAATATCCTCTATTAAATAATCTTCTTTTACGTTTTCGGGGTCGAATTCTCGTTTTAAAGAAATATCGAACATACTAGCTGTGGTATTATACCAAAATGCACGCCAACCATTCCGTAATTCCTTTACCAAGTCGAATGCCGTTGTACCTGTTTGCCTGTGAATTAGCTTGACTAAAATCTGGCCTTCTGTTCTGGTCATTTTCTTTAATTCATCAGAGAACTCCCCTTCAATATACTTCTGTACTTTTTTGGTGTAACGTTTTTTTTGACGGTTCTTTTTCAATTGTACCAACCGTTTGTTCATAGAGTCTAGCCTTTCAGCAGCAAGTTTAGCATAAGGATACACCTTGATAGTTTTCTTTCTTAGAATTAAATATCTAATGCGCTCCTTTTTATTATCAAACTTAAGTTTATGCAAAAGTTTTACTTCCTCTAGCCCTATGGAAGTTCTTGGCACAGAATCGCCTTCGATAATAAGATACTCCACGTCAACAACAGAGTCTTTGACAATCTCATTTGTCTGTGCCAATAGCATTAAAGGAAAAAAAATGAATATGGATTTAAGAAAGTTCATGTATATAATATCGAGGCTTCTATATTCAAAATTAATAATTTACTTCTTTTAAAACGTTTTTATGATATAGATATTTTTATTCTATTAAATGTTGGCTTTCATTAATATTATTATTTTAGTGCAAAACTTTTATTTATGGCAAAGAAGCAGATTCTTAATAAAAAGTCGATTGACTTTTTAGAAAAATATTTAAATAATGCAGCACCGACGGGCTACGAGTGGGACGGACAAAAATTATGGATGGACTACCTTAAGCCTTATGTGGATGAATTTATTACCGATACTTACGGGACTGCCGTTGGTGTCATCAACCCTAAAGCGAAATACAAGGTTGTTATAGAAGGACATGCCGATGAAATATCTTGGTACGTAAATTACATTAGCGATAATGGTCTTATTTATGTTATTAGAAATGGTGGTAGCGACCACCAAATTGCACCGAGTAAGGTTGTTAATATTCACACCAAAAAAGGTATTGTAAAAGGGGTATTTGGTTGGCCAGCCATTCATACAAGAAACAGAGCGAAAGAAGAACCTCCAAAACCAGACAATATTTTTATTGATTGCGGATGTGCCAATAAAGAAGAGGTTGAAAAACTTGGTGTTCATGTGGGCTGTGTAATCACATATCCAGATGAGTTCCATATTCTAAATGACGATAAATTTGTTTGTAGAGCCATAGATAACCGTATGGGAGGTTTTATGATTGCAGAGGTAGCGAGACTACTCAAGGAAAATAAAAAAGAATTACCTTTTGGTCTTTACATTACCAATGCAGTTCAAGAAGAAATTGGCTTACGTGGGGCAGAAATGATTACCCAAACCATAAAGCCAAATGTTGCTATCGTAACCGATGTAACGCACGATACCACGACTCCTATGATTGAACAGAAAAAAGAAGGGCATTTGGAAATTGGTAAGGGGCCTGTAGTTGCTTATGCACCAGCAGTACAGCAAAAACTTCGTGATTTAATTATCGATACAGCTGAAGACAAAGACATTCCTTTTCAACGTTCTGCGCTATCTAGAGCTACTGGAACTGATACAGATGCTTTCGCTTACAGTAATGGTGGCGTTGCCTCTGCTCTAATTTCATTACCACTTCGTTATATGCATACTACGGTAGAAATGGTACATAGAGACGATGTTGAAAATGTGATTAGACTCATTTACGAATCGCTTTTGAACATTAAAGACGGTGATACGTTTAGTTATTTCGAATAAAACAGTGAGACTGTTCCAAAAAGTATTTTTTTTGTCAACCTGAACTTGTTTTAGGTTCTTGTAGTAATTGATTTTAAACCACATGTGAGATTCTGAAACAAGTTCAGAATGACAGACAGTTTCAAGTATTCTTCGGACAGTCCCTCTCTTATAGATGGACGAACTTATAGACATAGTTGACGCTCAAGGTAACCCAACCGGACAATCAGAATTAAAATCTGTTATCCACACAAAAGGCCTTTATCACCACACGGCTCATATTTGGTTTTATACGGCAGAGGGCGATATATTATTATCGCAACGTTCTGCCGAAAAGGCTATTTGCCCTTTAATGTGGGACGTATCAGTGGCGGGGCATATCGATGCCGGTGAGTCTCCCGAACAAGGTGCCATAAGAGAAACTCTAGAAGAAATAAGTTTATCTATTTCTGAAACTGCTTTAAATAAAATAGGTGTTTTCGAGTGTTTTCAAGACTACGATAGTGGCATTAAGGATTATGAGTTTCACAATACCTTTATTGCAGAATTAAAAGTCGCTCTTTCTGAACTAGTTCCCCAACAAGGCGAAGTTGAAGCACTAAAACTAGTCACTGTTAATGAATTCCAACATCTTATTAACACTATTGGTAACAACGGAAATCATTTTGTGCCGTCTAATAAAGAGTACTATGAGTTTGTACTTCAAAACATTATTCAAATTTCTAAATCATGAGTTTACTTATAATAGCCTTAGCTCCCGTTTTTTTAATTATTCTGTATATCTATTACAAGGATAAATATGAAAAAGAACCCAAAAAACTATTGTTTTACAACTTTCTGCTAGGGGCAATTGTAAGTATTATAGTCACTACAGTACTCTACTTTGCCATTGGTACTGTTGCAGAATTTAGTAGAACAAGTGTATTTGAGCAATTTATCTATGCTTTTTTTGTTGTTGGACTTGTAGAAGAATTTAGTAAGTACATTATTGTTAGGTATTTTGCACAACCTAACAAGGAATTTAATGAACCTTTCGATGGCATTGTTTACGCGGTAATGGTGTCTTTGGGTTTTGCAGCCACAGAAAATATCTTTTACGTAATCGAGGGAGGATATGCAACAGCGCTTTTAAGGGCTTTTACAGCAATTCCTGCTCATGCTACTTTTGGGATTCTTATGGGGTACTTTATGGGTAAAGCGAAATTTGCAGACAATAAAAAATTCTTGAACTTAATGGGATTGGCACTAGCTACCGTATTCCACGGTGCCTATGATTTCTTTTTGTTTATAGATTTCATCCCCGGAATTTGGGTTGGTGCATTCGTCTCCTTAATAATAGGCATCATTCTATCCAAAAAGGCAATAAAACGACATCAAGCCAACTCTAATTTTAAGTAACAATCGGCTTGGGGTTTCTAATCTAGAATACTTTTTAATGAGAAAACCTCTTTCTTAAGACAAAAAACATCAAAAGAAAGAGGCTTTACGCTGACTTAATTCAAAATTACAAAGATTCCTCGGTGATAAATTTAGTTTCAAATCTTATCATAAGGTCATCCTTTACTTTTAATTTTCCCAATAGCGCTTTAGGTGGGGTTATGTTAAAATCTGTCATCTTTAACTTAGTTTCTCCACGCAATTGCACCGTATTTTCGTTCTTAACCAAATCCAAATCCAGTTGAACTGTTTTTTTGAATCCTGAAATAATTAAATTCCCTAAAACTTCAACTTTAAAGACACCCGGGCTTATTTCTTGAACTTGTTTAACTTTAGAAAGCTCAAAAAGAATATATCGGTATTTATCTGCATTTAGAGTCTTTGCAACGGTTTCAGTAATGCCTGGTTTTACTCCTTTTAAACTTTTTGTAAGTACTGCTAGTGTTAAATGATCAATTTCACAGGTAAAGAGGTCATTAAAACTTATGGAGCCTTGCTGGGTTTCTGCACTGACTTTCCATCCATGTAGGTTTGAAGTACCAAAAACAGTTAAATGCGAAGCACTATTATCAAGTTTAAATATTTGACTTTGTATATGGTTAACTGAAAAACCTAATACAACAAAACATAGAAATAGCTTTTTAAAAAATTTATTAGTTTTCATAATATCGATATTAAATGATTAAAATAACAAGACAAATTTGAAACTATAATTATTACATAAAAATGACTTAAATCAGTTATTTATTAAAAATATGATAATTTTAATATATTTTTTCATCATAAAATTACATTATATTCAAAATTGAAATATTTAAAAATTACATTAAGCTATTGAAATCCATATAAAGCATACAACAAACAAGGTTTATAAACATCAAAACCCACCTATTAAAATTATGTATCTTTAAAGAACAATTTCTCGGTTATGAATAAACACTTTAAAGCGAAAGTTAACGCAGAATACGAATTTGAAATCAATAGTAGTCAAATTGAAGACCTTGATGCTTTTGTACTATCGGAAACCAGTTATCACATCATACATGATGATAAATCTATAGAAGCTGAAATCGTCTCTTCAAATTTTGATAAAAAAAGCTACCAAATAAAAATAAACAACACGAGTTATAATGTTGATATTCATGACGATTTAGATCTGCTCATTAAAAAAATGGGATTTGCCTCTGGCAACTCCCAAAAAATCAATTCCATAAAAGCGCCTATGCCCGGATTAATATTAGAAATTAATGTAAAAGCAGGTCAAACAATCGAGGAAAATGATAACATACTAATTCTCGAGGCCATGAAAATGGAAAATGTAATTACATCTCCTAGAGACGGTATTGTGAAGTCTGTTCACGTAAAAAAGGGGGATGCTGTAGATAAAAACCACCTATTAATTGAATTCGAATAGTGTATGAAAAAAATTTTAGTTGCCAATAGAGGTGAAATTGCCATTAGGGTGATGCAAACAGTAAAAAAGATGGGGATTAAAACTGTTGCTGTTTACTCAACTGTCGATAGGAATGCACCTCATGTAAAATTTGCAGATGAAGCTGTATGTATTGGGGAAGCCCCTTCAAACGAATCGTATTTAAGAGCCGATAAAATCATTGAAGTTGCCAAAAAACTACATGTTGACGGTATTCATCCAGGGTATGGTTTTCTTAGTGAAAATGCCGATTTTGCTGAACTTACAGAACAAAACAACATTATCTTTATAGGTCCGGGTTCTGAAGCTATAAAAATCATGGGCAGCAAATTGGCGGCCAAAGACGCTGTGAAGGCTTACAATATCCCTATGGTTCCTGGAGTTGATAAAGCCATAACCGATGTTAACAAAGCTACACGTATTGCTAAAGATATAGGGTTTCCCATTTTAATAAAAGCCTCGGCAGGTGGCGGTGGAAAAGGCATGCGTATTGTTGAAAAAGAGAGTGATTTAGAGTCTCAAATGCAACGCGCCATTAGCGAGGCAACTTCTGCATTTGGTGATGGATCTGTTTTTATTGAAAAATATGTCACCTCACCTAGACATATTGAAATTCAAGTCATGGCAGACAAGCATGGTAATATACTCCATTTCTTTGAACGAGAATGTAGCATACAAAGAAGGCATCAAAAGGTGGTTGAAGAAGCACCTTCTTCGGTTTTATCTCCTGCATTAAGAGCTAAAATGGGAGAAGCTGCAGTAAAAGTTGCTAAATCGTGCAATTATGTTGGGGCTGGAACCGTTGAATTTTTAATCGATGCGGATCATAATTTCTATTTTCTGGAAATGAATACGCGTCTACAAGTTGAACACCCCGTTACCGAATTAATCACAGGAGTTGATCTGGTGGAGCTCCAGATACGTGTTGCACGGGGTGAAAAACTTCAAATAAGGCAAGAAGATTTAAGCATAAAAGGCCACGCGCTTGAACTGCGGGTTTATGCCGAAGACCCTGTAAACGATTTCCTTCCAAGTGTTGGCAAACTAAGCACATACAAAATCCCTGTTGGTAGTGGTATTCGTGTTGATAATGGTTTTGAAGAGGGCATGGATATACCCATTTATTACGATCCTATGATTTCTAAACTAATCACTTACGGAAAAACGCGAGAAGAAGCCATTCTACTTATGATAAAAGCCATAGAAGATTACCAAATTGAAGGGGTTCAAACCACCCTAGCCTTTGGTAAATTTGTTTGTGAACATGAAGCATTCCGTTCAGGAAACTTCGATACACACTTTGTTAAGAAGTATTTTTCACCGAAAGCTTTACATCAAAAAAGTGAGTATGAAGCTGAGATTGCAGCTTTAATTGCTTTGAAACAGTACCTGTCTGACCAAAAACTTTTAAGATTACCAAACTAAACACCTATGGACTCTAGAATAAAAAAACTTAACGAACGCTTAGCATTGGCACACTTAGGAGGTGGCCAAAAGCGCATAGATAAACAACATGCCAAGAAAAAGCTAACTGCAAGGGAGCGTATTGCGTACTTAATGGACGAGGGCTCTTTTGAAGAAATTGGAGCACTGGTTACGCACAGAACTACCGATTTTGGTATGGATAAAGAAATATATTTTGGTGACGGTGTTGTTACTGGCTACGGCACTATAAATGGTCGCTTGGTTTATGTATATGCACAAGATTTCACCGTATTTGGTGGTGCCCTATCTGAAACCCATGCCGAAAAGATTTGTAAGATTATGGACCTAGCCGTTAAGGTTGGAGCACCAATTATAGGCTTAAACGACTCTGGGGGTGCGCGCATTCAAGAAGGCGTAAAATCACTTGGAGGTTATGCCGATATTTTTTATCGAAATGTACAAGCTTCTGGAGTAGTCCCGCAAATCTCTGCCATTATGGGCCCTTGTGCCGGGGGCGCTGTATATTCTCCAGCTATGACCGATTTTACTATCATGGTAGAAAACACCAGCTACATGTTCGTTACCGGGCCAAATGTGGTAAAGACCGTAACAAACGAAGAAGTAAGTAGCGAAACTCTGGGGGGTGCCCATACACATGCTTCTAAATCGGGAGTGGCGCATAAAACCTCAGCAAATGATATTGAATGCCTCGAAGACCTTAAAAAACTACTCCATTATCTGCCCCAAAACAATACAGAAACGGCCAATACGTTAGATTTTACGCCACAAGATGAAATAAGAGACGTCCTCTCCGGGATTGTTCCTAGCATCCCCAACAAGCCTTATGATATGCATGAGGTAATATCTGGCATTATAGATGTTGATTCCTTTTATGAAATCCATAAAGATTATGCTGAAAATATTATTGTTGGCTTTGCGCGATTAGGAGGAAGAAGCGTTGGAATTATTGCCAATCAACCTCTATTTTTAGCTGGTGTTTTAGATGTCAACAGCTCAAAAAAAGCAGCCAGATTTACGCGCTTCTGTGATTGTTTCAATATTCCCCTCCTCGTCTTGGTTGATGTACCAGGTTTTTTACCCGGAACCGACCAAGAATGGAACGGTATTATAATTCACGGAGCCAAACTCCTTTATGCTTTAAGTGAAGCCACCGTGCCTCGAGTTACTGTAATTACAAGAAAAGCTTATGGTGGCGCTTACGATGTGATGAATTCTAAACATATTGGTGCCGATATAAACTTTGCTTGGCCAGGAGCAGAAATAGCCGTAATGGGTGCTAAAGGTGCTAGTGAAATTATTTTTAAGCGAGAGATAGCAGCTTCTGAAAATCCGGAAGAAAAACTAGCAGAAAAAGAGGCCGAATACGCTGAAAAATTTGCAAATCCTTATCGTGCTGCCAGACGCGGTTTCATTGACGAAGTCATTCTTCCAAAAAATACCAGAAGGAAATTGATAAAAGCATTTTCTATGTTAGAGAAGAAAGAAGTAAAGGTACCTAAACGAAAACATGGTAATATTCCTTTATAAGTAAAAAGGAGGCTCCCTAACTAGCCTCCTTTTTTGTTTTAATTAATTCCTCTAAACTTTTTCTTCTGAATAATAGTTTAGTTTCATTAATTAGCTCTTAGAACCATGTTTTTAAACAAATTTTCATTAAGAAATTTTGCCCAACCAAAAAACAGGTTGAAAAAGCTTTTGAGAGATATTGATGTTGATCAATAGCTTCTTCAAATATCTTAAACTATTGCCAAAATGTTGAAAAATTCACTACGCATTTATTACGCACGCATAATATTTGCTAATTTTTTAATAAAATTTCATAAAAAATAACAAAAACCAATGGCTAACTTAATCTGGAAAAGTAGATTTTAAAAACTCATAAAGTGATATGTTTTCCTTGTGAAAGTTTAGCTTTTTTGTAATTCTATAGCGCTTACTTTCTACAGCTCTTACTGTAGTATTTAGGAATAAAGCGATTTCTTTATTCTTAAAGCCAATGTAGATGTGATAACATATAATTATCTCAGAATCATTTAATTGAGGATACATTTCTTTAAGAATATTGAAAAAGTTAATATTAAAATCGTTGACTAAATCTAGATGATTATTGCTTTCGTCTAATATTGTGGATGAATTTAAATGCAAGTCTCTGTAAAACTCCTTTATCATGTCCTTTTGGACAGAAACATCGTGTACATTGGAAATCATTTTTACTTTATTCTTCATGTTACCAATGTAATCCTCCAAACCTTGAACTTTTACCGTAAGTTTCTCGTGAGTAGATTTTAAATGAGAGAGGTTTCGGTTCTCAACATCTAAGTAATGTAACTTGAGTTTTTGTTTTCTGTAATAAATCAAATACAATGAACTAATAACCAATAAAACACCAAAAACTACAATACCAAAAAGTCGGAAAAAATACTTTTTCTCACTTTCCACAGTCAGTTCCGATTCTGTCTCCAATAGAGCCTTATTGATATGAAGGCTTGAATCCAGCATGTATTTAAACATATTATCTTCATACTGGCCAAGTGAATCTAAATAAGCTTTAGATTTTTCTAAATCTCCCATATTGGAAAAAACATCAGCGTAAGCCCCCAAATATTTCCTAACGGTGACTTCGCTCATATCAAATCGTTTTTTCGATGCTTCAGAAAGATGATATAATGCCTTATCGTTCTGATTTTTTTTAATATAAACTTTTGCAAACAATGTATTCAAACTAACCTCGAAAGCATTGAAGTTGTAACTTGACAGCTTGCTATTCCCCTCTAAGCTTTTGAATTCTTTAAAGCGTATCTTAGCATTATCTAGATCGTTTAATTTTAAATAATTATTTGTAAGCATATAAAGACCAAAAAGATAGTAGTATGGGTCATCCTCTATACTCTTATAGCTTTCTATACTTTTAAGCAACAAATCAATACTAGCTTCATGTTCACCATCCATGAGCTTAGCATACATTTTCCATTGCTCAACCTCAAGTACCCCATTTTCATAATCACATAATTCGTAATATGTTTTGGCTTTTTCAAGGTAAGCAAAAGCAAGAGAATCTAGTTTTGCAGAATACAAGATTGAAAATAACTCAGAACAAGAAAACCCTGCTGTTCTGTTGTTTTCTTCCTTATTGGCATATTTTAGTGCTAAAATATAACTATTATATTTTCCAGTAGGCTCATTTAAACCGTCATGTATTAGAGCTTTCAACACATAATATCTGGATAAATACCCTTCTATATGATTTTCAACGGGTTTCGGAATGGAATCCAAAAAAACAAGAGCCTTATTTTCACTGTATTTAACATTAATATAATAATCGGCTGAATCTAAAAAACGAGAATATTCATCTTGGGCTTGTAATAAACCAAATGATAGGAAACTAAAAACTACCAGTCCTTTTATTTTTAAATTGTTTTTGAGAGAATGAAACAAAATAATGTAATAGGATTAATTAATAAAATGTCTAATAACGTAGGGGTAGATTTACGCGAAAATATTAATTACTTGACAAAAAACAATTTTTATAGAAAAAATAGTGCATTTTCATCGAAAAAGGTAATACTACACTTACATTAAAATATATGTCGCAAAACACAACTGAAATTTACAAAAAAAGTGCTCTTTTCAGAGCACCTTTTACTATTAATCTATTTAGGTTTGAGTTTAGAACTCTAAATCGGATACTAAATCGAATTCGTCATAGATAACCTTATCTTGCAAATTATCGAAAAAGCTGGCTGAGCCATATCTTACATCGTATTTTGATCTGTCAATCTTTATATTGGCTGTAGCTTTGTTGCCGTATATAGACATATCGAAAGTAACTGGGTTAGTTTTTCCTTTGATAGTAAGATCACCAGTAACTTTATAAGAATTTTTACCAGAAGCCTCTACACTAGTAAAGATTAAGTTAGCTGTTGGGTACTTTTCAACACCAAAAAAATCATCAGACTTTAAATGCCCATCTAATTTATTTTTCCAGTTACCTTCTAAATCTGTGGTATTGATAGAGGTCATATCAATCACGAACTCCCCGCCTACTAATTTATCAGCTTCGAAAGTTAAGGATCCAGACTTTATAGCAATAGTTCCCTCGTGTGAACCAGTAACTTTGTATCCTTTCCAGACTACTTTACTTGATTCTGTTTTAATTGCTTTTTTCTCTTCATTTAAAGTAGTAAAAGAAAACGTTACGAAAGCTAGTGCAACGATAGCAGTTTTTTTAATTATGTTTTTCATTTCTATATGGTTTTAAATAATTGACGTAACAAAGATCGGCAACTTACACGATTCTAAAAATAATGTAGTTTATTAATTAATGTTAATCTAGTTTAACTAAGTCATTGCCAGTTTACGCTTTATTTTGCTCAAAAACTCTTTGGTTATACCCAAATAAGACGCCACCATATATTGTGGTACGCGCTGTTCTATGTTCGGGTATTGCGTTCTAAAATGCAAATATTGCTCTTTGGCCGTTAAGCTAAAATTTCTAGCAATGCGTTTTTGTGAAGATACCAGAGCGCGTTCTAGCATAATCCTAAAAAGGCGCTCTAGTTTAGGAATTGTTTGTAATAATTGTTCTTGAGTATGGTATGGAAACTGAATAACCTCTGTGGGCTCCAAGCATTGAACGTTATAATCGGCAGGAGTTTGGGTTATAAAACTTCCTATGTCTGATGTCCACCAATCCTCAATAGCAAATAATATGATGTGTTCCAAACCTTTATCATCCACATAAAACGTTCTTGTACACCCAGAAACAACAAAACTACTGTATTTGCACACATCTCCCTGTTGCACTATGTAATGCCCCTTAAGATACTTTCTATATTGAACTACAGAAAGTAAGATAGCTTCTTCCTCTTCGGTTAAGGTGACATGCTTTCTTATATATTGTAACAACGGGATTCCTTCTTGTCTTGTCAATTTCTTTTTAATTTTTTAACTCTTAATTTGTAAAATGACTTGATTAATCACAAATAACGTTCATTAATTACCTTAATATGCCACAGATAATGCCCCAATATAATGAATGCAGCTGCTCTGGCCGACATATTATCTCCATTAGCTATTCCAATCGCTTTTAAATCACTATCGGCTAAACTCTTTAAGAGTACAATAAAACTATCCCTAACAGTCTTAAATTCTTCTATTAATAATCCAATTGTTTTTGAGTTTGCTCGAGATGGCTTAATATACTCATCTTGTTCAAACCCTGGTATTGGTGTTTTATCATGTCGAGCAATATGAAAACACCTAAACTGAAATACGCGTTCGGTATCAATGAGATGTTGCAAGACTTCTTTAATAGTCCATTTGCCTTCTTGATAACTATAATTTAATTTGTCTTCAGCAATAGACTCAAAAAACCTGATAACTTCCTGTGCCTGATTCCTAAATCCTTCTGCCAAAGTGGTTTCCTCAGGCACTAAGTCGAGATATCGACTGTAGAAAGCATTATATTCTGATACTTTAAGCTGATTTTTATTCATAATCTGTATAAAATATTATTGCTAAAGATACTATTTATTGGGTGTAACATTCGTTATATATTCGTTAATAATTTCTTTTTCCTTCCTAGCCATTTCACTAATTTTAGAGCCTAAATTAATCTCATTTAAACTAAATACGCATGAAAATTATAGGTATTGGAAAAAACTATGTTAGCGATAAAAATGAAATAGCCGATTTAAAGGATGGGCACCAATTAATATTTCTTAAAGCCGATAGTACATTAGTTACAGGAAATAAAGATGTAGAATACCCCGCTCACCTCTCTAATGAAGTGGTTTACGAAGTAGAATTATTAGTTAAAATTGGTAAAACTGCAAAAAATATTACTAAAGAAGATGCTGCTAACTACATAAGTGAAATCGCCGTTGGTATTGACTATACAGCAAAAGACATGTTAAATGATAGCAGAGATAAAAAATGGCCTTGGGCTTTAGCTAAAAGCTTTGATGGGGCTTCTCCTATTTCTGATTTTAAACCTATTTCTGATTTTCCAGATCTTGATAATATTAATTTCGACCTAAAGATAAACGGTGTTCCTACTCAAACTGGAAATACGAGTTTTATGATTTATAATTTTAGTGAAATTATTGCTTATGTATCGCGAGTTATGACTTTAAATCCGGGTGATTTAATTTTTACTGGAACACCAGCCGATGGTATTGGCCTAATTAATAAAGGTGACCACTTAGAGGCTTCAATAGAGGGTGAATTATTATTGGATTTTAAAACGATATAATTATAATCTAACAGGTAAACAAAAAGCTACCAATATGGTAGCTTTTTGTTTTTGTAGTTTTTGTAGTTTTTGTAATGACTATTTAAAGAACATTATCCATTATATCTTGAACCACCTCTGGATTTAACAAGGTACTTGTATCACCAAGGTTACTTGTATCCTTATGAGCTATTTTTCTAAGAATACGTCTCATAATCTTACCTGATCTTGTTTTTGGAAGCCCACTTGTAAACTGAATTTTATCTAATTTAGCTATAGGCCCTATGTGTTCTGTTATGATTTGATTTATCTCATTTCTGAGGTTATTATGATCCCTGCTCTCTCCTGTATCTTTCAAGATAACATAACCATATAGTGCATTACCTTTCACATCATGCGGGAATCCAACAATAGCAGATTCGGCTACGGCAGGGTGCTCATTTACAGCATCCTCAATTGGTGCTGTGCCTAAATTATGACCCGAAACTATAATTACATCATCTACCCTACCTGTTATCCTGTAATAACCAACCTCATCTCTTAAGGCCCCATCACCTGTAAAGTATTTATTTTCAAATGCTGAAAAATAAGTATCCTTATAGCGCCCATGATTGCCCCAAATGGTTCTCGCCATACTCGGCCATGGGAATTTCACACATAATCGCCCATCTACTTGGTTGCCCTTAATTTCTTCTCCATTTTCATCCATTAATGCAGGTTGAATACCAATAAAAGGTAAAGTAGCATAGGTTGGTTTCGTAGGAGTTACAAACGGAATTGGCGTAATCATAATACCTCCTGTTTCAGTTTGCCACCATGTATCCACAATAGGACTCTTCTTTTTGCCGATATTATCATTATACCAATGCCAGGCCTCTTCATTTATTGGTTCTCCAACAGAGCCCAGTGTTTTTAAAGACGATAAATCATATTTCTCTACCAGTTCCGAACCTTGTTTTGCTAAAGCTCGAATAGCTGTGGGTGCCGTGTAGAATTGATTTATTTTATGTTTTTCTACAATCTCCCAGAAACGTCCGAAATCTGGATAGCTCGGCACACCTTCAAACATTACGGTGGTTGCTCCATTGGCTAATGGCCCGTATACAATGTAACTGTGTCCTGTTATCCAACCAATATCGGCAGTACACCAGTAAATATCATTCTCGCGGTATTGAAAGACATTCTTAAAAGTATAGGCCGTATAAACCATATAACCTGCTGTAGTGTGTACCATACCTTTAGGCATTCCTGTAGAGCCAGATGTGTAAAGAATAAATAGCGGGTCTTCGGCATTCATAACCTCTGCTTTACAATTTGGCGAAGCTTCATCCAAAAGAGGCTGTAACCATTGATCACGACCAGCTTCCATATGAATATCTGTTTCAATACGTTTGGCAACTAAAACAGTTTCAACACAAGAACAATCATTTAAAGCTTCATCAACAATGCCCTTTAAATCGATGGTTTTAGCACCACGGTAAGACCCGTCGCTGGTAATCACCATTTTACATTCAGAATCGTTTATTCTTGTGGATAATGCTGTTGATGAAAACCCAGCAAATACAACCGAATGGATAGCTCCTATTCTAGCACATGCCAATACAGAAATTGCTAGCTCGGGAATCATGGGTAAATAAACACAAACCCTGTCTCCTTTTCTAATGCCTTGCGATTTTAGTACATTGGCAAACTTATTAACACGCTCAGAAAGTTGATTATAAGTAATACTTTCGGCAGTTTCGTTCGGATTATTCGGTTCAAACAAGATAGCTGTTTTTTCTCCTCTTGTTGCTAAATGCCTGTCAATGCAATTTTCAGTAATATTCAATTGAGCACCTTCAAACCACTTAACTTCTGGTTTTGAAAAATCCCAACTTAAAACCTTGTCCCACTTTTTACGCCACATAAAATGCTCTTCGGCTATTTCTTCCCAAAAATTTTCGGGTTCCCTAACCGATTTTCTATAGACTTGATAATATTCCTCTAAATGCTTTATGTGGTAATTACTCATGTTTAGTTGTTTTATTATGGTTGTCTAAAATAAACAATTCAAGTAAAAATCATATACCTTGAACCCTAACTTTAAATTTTTAAGCCTATATTTAGTTACATCTTTTTTTATGCAAAAAACTAAAAGGTTATATTTTATAGATGCTGTAAGGGCTTTTGCTATTTTAATGATGCTTCAAGGGCACTTTATAGATACCGCATTAGATCCAGCTTACAGAGACACTGACAATATTGCTTACAATATTTGGCTTTATTTTAGAGGTATTACCGCCCCAGTATTCTTCACCATATCTGGCTTAATTTTTTCCTATTTATTACTAAGAGCGCATTCTCAAAATAACGATAAAGCAAGAATAAAAAAAGGGTTCTTTAGAGGGTTACTGCTTATCTTAACGGGCTATCTACTACGTGTAAATTTCTTTAGTTGGTTGTCTGGAGATTTCAATACCAATTTTCTTAAAGTAGATGTCTTACAATGCATAGGCTTGTCTTTAATTCTTTTAATTGGATTACACTTGCTTTTAAGGAAATACAGCTACCTATTCTCAATAGTTTTATTCACCATAGGCTTTTTATGCTTTTTAACCGAACCGTTGTATCGAGATTTAGAACTCAATAACATCCCTTTATTATTGGCAAATTATTTATCAACAACCCATGGTTCTGTATTTACGATATTACCTTGGTTTGGCTACTCTGCTTTTGGAGCTTTTTTAGCAACAGTATTTTTTAGGCATGCCGATAAACATAAATTTAAGTTTTTAACCATAATCATTTTTGTCGTTACTGGCTATTTACTCATGTTTCATTCTTCCTGGTTTTTAAATGAAGTGTTTCATATTAGCGGTATAGAAATATTTCATCTAAGTGCTGGTTACAACTATCTATTTACTCGTTTTGGAAATGTCCTCGTTTTATTTGGTCTTTTTTATACTTTAGAACGATACCTCAAAGCTTCGTTCATTGCTAAAATTGGACAAAAAACTCTATCCATCTATATATTTCACTTTATTTTACTTTTTGGAAGTTTCACAGGTTACGGATTAAAAAGATATCTGACTAAGGTTTTAAATCCGCAAGAAGCCATTGCCGGTGCTTTTCTTTTCATCTTTTTTGTATGCACCATAGCTTTTTATTACGCCAAGACCAACGCGTTCCTATACTCTAGGATAAAATTTTTGATAGAAAAAATGAAAAGTAATTAACATTTATTTCGACTACTGGTTCATGAAGTTTTTAAACACACTAATTATTGCTTTTATATTTCAAATGGGTTGGTCTCAAACTACTCACAACCATGTCCTCGATACGGTCACAATGCCATCACTAACTTATAAGGTAATTAAAAGAGACAGCCTTAAACTAGATTTATACAAACCCAACCAATCAGATAGTTCTAAACCACTAATAATCTTTGTGCATGGCGGAGGCTTTGCAAGCGGTTCTAGAAATGAACCCCATATCACTAAGTTTTGCAAAAAACTTACCCAGCATGGCTTTGCTGTAGCTTCAATTTCCTATAGATTAAGTATGAAAAACAAAGGGTTTGGATGCGATGTAAAACGAAAGGATAAAATAAAAGCATTCAATACAGCTTCTGAAGATATAAGTCATGCCACTAAATTTTTAATAAAAAACAGTAAAAAACTGGGGATAGACACCAATAAGATAGTCTTAGCGGGCACAAGTTCTGGAGCAGAAGCAGTATTAAACCTTGTTTATTTACATGAAAACAAAATACTACCCAAAGATTATAAATACTCAGGTGTTATTGGGTTTGCTGGCGCAGTAACATCTTTAGAAAAAGTGAATGCATCGAAAGCCATACCCACTCAATTATTTCATGGAACGAATGATAATTTGGTACCTTACTACATAGCAGCTCATCACTTTTGTAATGAAGATAAGGCCGGGTATTTAATACTTCATGGATCTCGTGCCATAGCAGATCGTCTAAAAGGTCTAGGAAAAAGTTACTATTTGGTATCGATTATTGCCGAACCACATGAAAGATCGAGCGCTCCCATGTTTACTCATTTTAATGATATTCTAGATTTTCTCAATAATGATGTTATGAGAGAAAAAATTAGACAAACCGAACGTACCTTAGGTTTCTAATTGTTGCTTGTTACTATCACTTTTTTTTCATAATTCTGAACTCAAAGAATTTAGTATTAATGATGTGAAGAAACTTCGCTAGCACCCTTGGGTATTCTTATATCCTCGACCAACTTTTGAATTTCTTTAGATGGCGCCTTAGTAAATCTCATAATAGTAATGGCAACCCCAAAATTTAAGAGCATAGCAACTGTCCCAAAACCTTCTGGAGATATCCCAAACCACCATTCGCTCTTATCTGGTAAGGTTTCATCGAACCAACCTAATTTATACTTAATCATGTAAAGCAACATGGATACAATACCAACTACCATTCCTACAATAGCACCTTCTTTATTCATACGTTTGTAAAAAATCCCTAAAACAATGGCTGGAAAGAATGACGCAGCAGCTAAACCAAAGGCTAAAGCTACAACAGCAGCAACAAACCCCGGAGGGTGAATACCATAGTAACCTGCTATAACTACCGCCCCTACGGCAGACAAACGCGCGGCTATTAACTCGCCTTTTTCTGAAATAGAAGGTTTGATAACTTTCTTAATTAAATCGTGTGATACCGATGCCGAAATAACCAATAGCAATCCGGCAGCAGTAGATAATGCTGCAGCTAAACCACCGGCAGCAACTAGCGCTATAACCCAATTAGGCAATTTGGCAATTTCGGGGTTTGCTAACACCATGATATCTCTATCAACAGTTAATTCATTCTTTGATTTATCGGCTAAATATTGAATATTACCATCTCCATTTTTGTCTTCAAAACTTATAAGTCCTGTAGTTTCCCATTTCTTAAACCATTCGGGCATCTTGGCATAGGGTTGATTAGAAACCGTTTCAATCATATTTGTTCTTGCAAAAACAGCAACAGCAGGTGCAGTTGTGTAAAGAAGTACAATTAATAGTAAGGCAATACCAGCTGATTTTCTGGCATCTTTTACCCGCTTTACGGTAAAAAACCGAACAATTACATGAGGCAACC
Organism: Seonamhaeicola sp. ML3; assembly: GCF_023273855.1. Lineage (NCBI taxonomy): Bacteria > Pseudomonadati > Bacteroidota > Flavobacteriia > Flavobacteriales > Flavobacteriaceae > Seonamhaeicola > Seonamhaeicola sp. ML3. The sequence continues at coordinate 3,225,681 of NZ_CP096884.1, forward strand.
CAGCCGTACCCACCATAAGTGCTAACGTTATGGCAAACATGTCTATGGTTGATTTGGTTCCCTCTGTATATTCTGAAAAGCCTAACTCGGTGCTCAAACCATCCAGTTTATCCAAAAGGTACCCTGAGCCATCAGTCAACTTGTCTCCAAAACCAAATTGTGGAATAGGATTCCCTGTCATTTGAAAAGAAATAAAAATAGCAGGAACCATAAAAGCAAAAATAAGCACACAATATTGGGCTACCTGCGTATACGTGATACCTTTCATCCCTCCAAGAACAGCGTAGAAAAGAACAATGAGCATCCCAATAATTACACCAGTGTTAATGTCTACCTCCAAAAAACGTGAAAACACAATACCAACACCACGCATCTGCCCAGCCACATATGTAAACGACACAATGAGCGCACAAAACACTGCTACAATTCTTGCCGTTTTAGAATAGTATCTATCTCCAATAAAATCGGGTACAGTAAATTTACCGAACTTACGCAGGTAAGGTGCCAAAAGCAGTGCCAAGAGCACATAACCTCCAGTCCATCCCATAAGATAGACTGCACCATCGTAACCAGCAAAAGAAATAATACCGGCCATAGATATAAATGATGCTGCACTCATCCAATCGGCCGCAGTTGCCATACCATTTGCCCAAGGCGAAACACCACCTCCGGCTACATAAAATTCTTTTGTAGAACTTGCCCGTGACCAGATTGCGATACCAATGTATAAAGTAAATGTTAATCCAACTAAGATATAAGTCCAATCCTGTACGCCCATAGCTGCAACTAGAAATTTAATCGTTATAGCCATATTTTTTATCCAGTTTATTCATGAGACGTACATAAACAAAGATGAGAATAACGAACACATACATAGACCCTTGCTGTGCAAACCAAAAGCCTAGTTTAAATCCGCTTATTTTAATAGTATTTAATTCGTCTTTAAACAAGATACCTGCTCCATAAGATACTAGAAACCATATTAAGAGGAGTGCTAAAACATATTTAATGTTTTCTTTCCAATAGGCTTTTGCCTTATTTTTATCAGTCATTTTTTAGTTGGTTATAATTTCTAAAGATAGAAAAATGTATTTTTAGGGTTACAACACTATCTTAATCAAATTTTAAATCATGGCTTACGACAACTATTTAGCAGACCGAATTATCAATCAGCTTAAAGAGAAAAAAGTAAACTTCACAGATCAAAAAATGATGGGTGGATTGTTGTTTAAATTAGATGGCAAAATGCTTTGTGGTATTAATATTGACAAAAAATTTGGCGATAGTCTATTAATGGCACGTATTGGTGAAGACGCTTATGAAAAAGCGCTTGAAAAGCCGTATTGTTTGCCCATGGATTTTACCGGCCGCCCCATGAAAGGTTATATTTTTGTTACACCCGAGGGTTTTGATTCTGAAGATGATTTAAGTTACTGGCTAGATTTATGTATTGCATTTAACCCTAAGGCGAAGGCGAGCAAACCTAGAAGGAAAAAATAAACTAAGTTTTACACACCCACTTCATTGCATTTTTTTAATATTTTTTTGGAAACATGACAAATGTTAGTTTTTAATAGATAACCCCAATGTACTTTTGGTTCAACAATATTTAGGATATAAAACTCCTTAAAAACTAAAGACTTGAACCTAAAGAAAAAAGAAATTCTACCCAACAAAAAGTCCAGATGGCGTCCCGTAGCTATTGTGCTCATAGGTGCTCTTGTAGGTTTGGGCTTTTTTATGGCTAAGGAAGCCTCGTTAGTTTCCTATATGTCTAACAAGCCAGAGGCTTGTGTTAATTGCCATGTCATGACCCCTATGTACAATAGTTGGATGCACAGTTCTCACCGCGAATATGCCAACTGTAACGATTGTCATGTTCCTCATGATAACGTAGCAAACAAATACTTTTTTAAAGCTAAAGACGGTTTATTTCATGCCTCGATTTTTACAGCTAGAATGGAGCCTGAAGTCATGTTTATGCGCGAGGCTTCCGAAGAAGTCGTTCAAGACAACTGTATAAGATGCCATGTTCAACAGGTAACACAAGTAAAATATGATGGTTGGCTAGACGGACACAAAGCGAGTAGAACAGACCGAAAATGTTGGGAATGCCATCAAGAAATACCTCATGGTACTGTTCACGGTATTTCAACTATAAGAAACAACATTGCGCCAATTCCAACCGATACGGTTACCACAGTAATACCTAAATGGCTGGATAATAAAATAAACGATTAAAACTAATTTACACGACCCACAAATATTTTTAAAAAGATGAAAAACAAAGTATTATTTATTGTAACTGTAGTTGTAGTTTTCCTTTTGGGATTACTCGCTTCGAGCATTGTAAATAGGAAAAACGAAGCTAAATACAAGTATGTTCCTCAGGTGGAGATTGCCGAAAATGAACCAAGAAATGAGGAATGGGGGAAAAATTTTCCGGCAGAATACCAATCATTTTTGCAAACCGAACAAGGTGACTTTGCTTCTTTTCAAGGTGGTAATGCCATGAGAGATATGTTGGAAGAAGATACACGATTAGCAGTACTTTGGGCAGGGTACGGATTCGCTAAAGACTACAATCAAGGTCGCGGTCACCAATACGCTGTTGAAGACATCCACAACTCCTTAAGAACTGGTGGGCCAAAAGGTAAAGGTGACGGACCAATGCCAGCGACTTGTTGGACTTGTAAATCTCCGGATGTACCAAGATTAATGAACGAAATTGGAATAGCTGAGTTCTACAGCGGTAAGTGGGCCGATAAAGGTGAAGAAGTTGTAAACCCGATTGGTTGTGCAGATTGTCACGATTCCAAAACTATGAAATTAACCATTACGCGTCCAGCATTAGTTGAGGCGTTCGAAGCCATGGGCAAAGACATCAATAAAGCAACACACCAAGAAATGCGCTCTTTGGTTTGTGCACAGTGTCACGTAGAATATTACTTCAACAAAAACACACCAGGTAAAGAAGGCGTGCCTTACTTAACATTCCCTTGGAAAAACGGTATGTCTGTTGAAGCCATGGAAAAATACTACGACGATATGAACTTCAAAGATTGGACACATAAATTAAGTAAAGCGCCAATGCTAAAAGCACAGCATCCAGGTTACGAAACTTACCTAACTGGTGTTCACGCCGACAGAGGCGTTTCTTGTGCCGATTGCCACATGCCATATAAGAGCGAAGGTGGTCAAAAATTCACAGATCACCACATACAGTCGCCTCTTAATAATGTAGCCAACTCTTGTCAAGTATGTCACCGTGAAGAAGCCGAAAAACTAAGAACTAATGTTTACGAGCGTCAGCAAAAAGCTGCAGAAAGCAGATTGCGTTTAGAAGATGCCTTAGTAAGAATGCACGTAGAGGCTAAAAAATGTTGGGACTTAGGTGCTTCCGAAGAACAAATGAAAGACATCTTAATGGACATTCGTCACGCACAATGGCGTTGGGATTATGCAGCAGCAGCCCACGGTGCCTCTTTCCACTCTCCGGTTGAAACAGCTAGAGTATTAAGTAGCGGACTAGACAAAGCTACCGAAGGTCGTGTAAAACTGGCTCGCTTATTAGCAGAATTAGGACATAACAAACCTGTTGAAATACCAGATATTTCCACTAAGGAAAAAGCACAGGCATATATTGGTTTAGATATGGAAAAACTAAACAAAGAAAAGGAAGAATTTAAAGCAAATCTTCTTCCAAAATGGTTAGAAGCAGCAGAAAAAAGAGAAGCTACTTATGGTACTAAGTAAGTTTCCAAGAAAACTAAATATTTAAGTTAAGTAATAGTAAGGCCTTCTTGGCCGAAAGAGGTAATCTTTGGAGGCGTTTCAAAGATTATCTCTTTTAAAAATAAAGGTATGAGCAAGTTATATAAATTCTTTTCCTCTTCAGGATTAGCATTAATCCTGTTATTGGTGTTCGCAATAGCCATGGGCGTTGCTACGTTTGTAGAAAATGATTACGGTACAGCAGTAGCTTGGGCCAGTATTTACGATTCTTGGTGGTTCGAAGTTGTAATGGTCGGCCTCGCCATAAGTTTTGTCTTCAATATTTTTAAATACAAACTGTATAGAAAACAGAAATGGGCCATTTTCTTATTTCATATTGCTTTTATTGTCATTATCCTTGGGGCAGGTATTACGAGATATACGGCATTTAGTGGTATTATGCGTATTCGTGAAGGGAGTAGTTCTAATGTTATTATCTCAGATACAAAACTTTTAACGGCAACAATTACCGACGGCAAAAACGAAAAGACCATTCACAAAAAACTGAGCTTTTCGCCGTTGGAAGACAATCATTTTGAAATCGAAACTGATTTTAATGGCAAAGACATCAACATTAGTTATAATGAATATATCGCTGATGCTTCTCCAAAAGTAATTGAAGATTCCATTAACGGAAAACCACTTTTAGAAATGGTTGTTACCTCGGGCAATGGCAGAAATACCATTTACTTAGAGAAAGGAGAAATAGAACGCATAGGGTCGCACCAGCACGAAGTTGGTTTTGAGTCCAATAAAGAAGACATCATCAATATTTATGAAGATGACGGTACTTTTAAAATAAGAAGTCCGCATCCGGTAGATTTCTTTATTATGGCCAGTCAGCAAGCTGGTAAAATAAAGCAAGATACGCTTCAGCAGATATCATTAAAGACTTTGTTCCGTTCAGGAGATTTTTCTTTTGTACCAACCGCCTATTATCCAAATGGCACTTTTAAATTAGAGAGTTCTGCAATTACTAAAACCGATAACGATGCTACTTTAGATGATGCTTTAATCGTGAATGTTAAAGTGGGAAACGAAGCCGTTCAAGAAACCAACCTACTTTATCGCGAAGGTTTTTTACCTATAAAACATATTGGTGAGTTTGAGGATGACGTGCAGATCATCCTATCTTATGGTGCAGGAGCCATAGAATTGCCATTTTCATTAAAACTGAACGATTTTCAATTAGAACGCTATCCAGGCTCATCAAGTCCATCTGCCTATGCCAGTGAGGTTATGATACTGGATGATGGACAACAAATACCGTATAGAATATTCATGAATAACGTTTTAGACCACAAGGGCTACAGGTTTTTTCAAGCCAGTTATGATACCGACGAACAAGGTACGGTTCTATCTGTAAATCACGACAGTGTGGGTACATGGGTAACTTATATCGGCTATTTTTTAATGGGTCTAGGTATGTTTTTCACCTTCTTCGGAAAGACATCGCGTTTTCAAATAATCAATAAAAAACTGAAAAAATTAAAAACCAAGACCGCTGTAGCTGTTGCTATTTTGACGTTATGGTTTGGTATGCCATTCGCCAATGCAACCACTAATCAAGATAGTATTCCTGATGCACCTTCAATTGAAAACTTAATAAAGTCACAACAGATTGAGCAACAACAAGCCGATTTTTTTGGGCGCTTATTGGTTCAGGATTTAGACGGACGGATTAAACCCATAAACACACTGGCTTCAGAATGTATAAGAAAGATTTCCAGAAAGTCGTATTTCAAATACCCAATAGACGGTGAAAACTTTAAACTTGATGTTAACCAGGTCTTTTTAGGAATGCACATGGCGCCAGGTGTTTGGCAGCGCATCCCTATTATTAAAGCCGATTCTGAAAAAACCGGTGACTTACTAAACGATATTCCTGTTGGTAAAAATGGACTGTATGCTTTTGTTAGCTTTTTGGATGAAAACGGAGCATATTTACTATCTGAAACGGCAGAACAAGCCAATAAAAAGAAACCCGCCGAACGTAATGAGTTTGATAAGGAAGTCTTGAAAATTGACGAGCGTTTTAACATCCTTTACAATTTATTCACCGGTAATTATCTCAAGGTTTTTCCAAATAAAGAAGACACTAATAATACTTGGTTTAGTTACACGCACGACTTCAAGGATTTTAGTGATGAAGATGGCAGGTTTGCCAAAAGTATTCTACCGGCATACTTTAATGATATGAGAACAGGTAAATACAATGAAGCCTATGAGAAAATAGGCTACATTAAAAAGTACCAAGACGTTATTGGAGCCAATATTATTCCGTCTCCAGAACGTATTGAGGCCGAGTTGTGGTACAACAAAGCCAATATTAATTTTTGGTTGTTCCAAGTGTTCTTTACCATTGGTTTTGTGTTGTTAATTATGGCCATTGTAAAGATGTTCCTTAACAACAAACTGGTAGATATCGTTTGGAACGGGCTTGTCTTACTCACGCTTATTTCGTTCTTGTTATTTACATTCAATATTATTTTACGTTGGTATGTATCACAGCATGCCCCATGGAGTAATGGTTACGAAATGCTGGTCTTTGTGGCTTGGTGTTTATTATTAAGCGGACTCTTAACGTTTAGAAAATCTGATTTTTCTTTACCGCTCTCCACCCTATTTTCTGGCGCCTTACTGTTTGTGAGTTATCTAGATTGGCTTAATCCAGAAATTACTAACCTCATGCCGGTATTAAAATCATATTGGTTGAAAATTCATGTGGCGACTATAGTTAGTAGTTATGCGCCTTTAGCCTTATCGGCCGTTTTAGGCATCATGGCATTGTTGCTCATGTTATTCAAAACCAAAAAGACTAAAGATATCATCGAAATAAAAGTAAAGGAACTGTCTTACATCAACGAGCTTTCCATGACCATAGGGTTGTTCACATTGGCAGTAGGAACTTTTCTAGGAGGTGTTTGGGCCAATGAAAGCTGGGGACGCTATTGGGCATGGGATCCAAAAGAAACTTGGGCACTTATTAGCATAATAGTATATGCTATTGTGTTACACTTGCGGTTTGTACCAAAGTTGAACAACTTCTTTACGCTTAATGTGGCCAGTATGTTTGCTTTTTGGTCAATTATCATGACCTCTTTTGGAGTAAATTATTACCTGTCTGGCTTGCACAGTTATGCCTCTGGAGACCCTGTTCCTGTCCCAAAATTTGTGTATTTGATTTTTATGGGTATGGTATTGATTAGTATTCTCGTGGCTTTTAAACAGGGAAAAAACAAATTACAAACAACTAAAGGAACCCGATAGTTATTTTTTTAAAATTTAAACCAAAACCTGACAAAAGTTAGATTTTATAGTTATTCAGTGAGGTAATTTTGTAGTACAATTACAAATTACTCCAATTATGAAAACTACAGTCAAATTATTAATTACCCTTATTCTTTTGGTAAGTATTGCCTGTAACAAAACCAAAAAACTATCAGACCATCATATTGCAGAGCATACGCCCCACGAAAAGCATTGGAGCTACGAAGGTGAAACCTCTCCTATCCATTGGGCTGAGATAGAAAAGAACTCAGATTGTGATGGCAATCATCAATCACCCATAAATATTATTCATAGCGAAGTAGATTCCGTTCGTATCAACGACGATTTAAAGATTCTTTACACACCTACTACGCTCTTAAGTGAGGTTGAAAACAATGGTCATTCCATTCAATTCGATTTTGAACCTGGAGATTCCATTAACTACAAAGGCAAAACATTCTACTTAAAACAAATTCATTTTCACGAACCTGCTGAGCATAGAATCAATGGTATTACTTACCCTATAGAAATGCATTTGGTTCATGTTAGTAAACGGGGTGAAATAGCCGTACTTGGTGTTTTAGGCGAAGAAGGCCAAGAGAGTCAACTGTTCGAATTCTTTGAGAGCTTTTTACCACTTGAAAATGGAGCAGTAAAAGATATTCATCAGAAGATTGATTTGTCTAGTCTACTTTTAGAAGATAAGCATTACTATTCGTATGGTGGTTCGTTAACAACGCCACCATGTTCAGAAAATGTGAATTGGATTGTTTTTAAGGAACCTATGGTATTATCGGTAGAAGAAGTACTAAAACTAAAAAGCAATATGCCTGTAAATAATTATAGAAACGAACAACCCTTAAATGGTAGAATTGTAAATTATCATTATTAGCCACGCTTTCTATTACTTAGCATCTTCAAATACATTTGCTCCACTTTGGTTCTAGCCCATGGTGTTCGGCGTAAAAATTTTAGACTGGATTTTACAGAAGGATCGAGGGTAAAGCACCTAATTTTTATGGTATACCCCATATATTCCCAACCATAATGAGCTACCAAATCATTTATAATTTGCTCTAGCTTAATACCGTGCAAGGGGTTATTGGGTTGTGCTTCCACTACAAAACAAGGGCTTTTATCTTGGTAGCTTTTTCAAAATGATCTAACTGGTGGGTTTTAATCCACCAAGTGGCGGCTTCCATTAAAAAATCAGGGTTATCATTTTTATTTGAGAAAAATGCATAAAAGGATACACCAACAGTCTCACCTTTCTGTGCTATTTTCTTGTCGCAAACCGCAATTATCTTATCTCTTAATTCAGAAGTCATTTTTAAGCCCTGTTGTCTTTAGACCGTCTATTTCTATTTCGTTTTGGTCGTCTAGATTGATTGCTTTCATTTCCTGCACTTCTGGAATTATTAGAACGCCTAGATTTAGGTTTTCTTTTGTTTCCACCGCCTTGGCCTTGTTTTATAGGTTCTGTTGAAGCATTTGGGTCTGGTTCAAACCCTTCAATAATTTCTACTGGTATTTTAAGGCCTACCAGTTTTTCAATATTCTTTAAATAAGTAGTCTCATCGGCACTAACCAAAGATAGCGCTTCACCGCTAGCACCTGCTCTACCCGTTCTACCAATACGGTGCACATAATCTTCAGAAATATTGGGTAATTCAAAATTCACTACGTGCGGTAGCAACGGAATATCCAATCCACGAGCAGCAATATCGGTAGCAACCAAAACCCTCACAGTTCCTTTTTTAAAACCTGCCAATGCCTTGGTTCGTGCTCCCTGGCTTTTATTTCCGTGAATAGCAGCTGCAGAAATACCAGCGCTAACCATCTTTTTACAAAGCTTATTTGCACCGTGTTTGGTCCTGGTAAACACCAACACCTGTTTCCAGTTACCATCAGAAATCAGTTTGATAATCAACCCCGTTTTCTTTCCTTTGGCTACTCTATATACTTTTTGGTCAATAGCATCGGCCGTTGAATTTTCAGGAGTTGCCTCAACCAAAACAGGATGATGTAAAAAACTATTGGCTAAATTTTTAATCTCTTTTGAAAAGGTTGCCGAAAACAAAAGATTTTGTCTTCTGGCTGGTACTAAACTAATCACCTTTTTAATATCCCTAAGAAACCCCATATCCAACATTCTATCGGCTTCATCTAAAACTAAAATTTCGATTTTGGCAAGCGATAATAATCTTTGGTTTTCTAAATCCAACAAACGCCCCGGTGTTGCGATGAGAATATCCACGCCTCTGCGAATGGTGGCCACTTGTGGTTTTTGATTCACACCCCCAAAAATAACAGCAGATCTAATATCCAAAAACTCACTATACGCCTTTACATTATTATGCACTTGGGCAGCCAATTCTCGGGTTGGCGTTAATACCAAAGCACGAATAGGACGTTTACGCATGCGTTGTCCTTGCGTCAACTTTTGTAACATAGGCAACGTAAAACCAGCAGTTTTACCAGTTCCTGTTTGTGCCGATGCCAAAACATCTTTACCTTCTAAAATTAACGGAATGGCTTTTTCTTGAATGGGAGAAGGCGTTGTATAGCCTTGTTTACTGATTGCTTTTAATAAAGCATTTGATAATCCTAAGGAATTAAATGACATATAAATGAATGTACAAATGACATTCTTATATATAGCGTCATTCTAATTAAGCTGCAAATTTAAGCCTTTAAGTATTAACTAGAGCATATTTACAGTAAAACGTGGGGAGCAGAAGAAATATTAGCGATTTAACACCTAAAGTTTCCGTTAGTAAAATAAACCACTAGGGATTGGAAATCCATAGTTTTAATCAATGAATGAAATTATTTTTCAACGCAAGACTGTCATTCCTGCGAAGGCAGGAATCCAAGTATAATGATTGGATTCCGCATCAAGTGCGGAATGACAAATCGATTGAAAAAGTTTATAGAAACTAAAGTAACTGCAATGGAATTGCAAGGTTTTAACCTTTAACTGGATAATAAAATGGAACCTGCTACTAAAACTTCCAAATTTAACAAAATGAACAAGCTATAAACCTTAGAATTGTAGACTTTAATTATTAGTTTTACTGCATGACATATAAAGCAGTAATTTTTGATTTAGACGGCACATTGGTAAACTCCATATTCGATATAGCCGATGCTATGAACACCGTACTTAGCCAACGTAATTATAAGACTTACGATTATGAAACCTACAAAACTTTTGTTGGGCATGGCGTAAGGAGTTTGGTATTAAAAGCCATACCAGATTCTCCCGAAAAAGGAGAACTTGTGGATGTGTGCTTAAACGAAATGCTAGACATTTACAGTGAAAATTGCACCAATAAAACCGAACCTTATCCGGGTATTTTGGAGCTACTGGAAACTTTAGAACAGAAAGGGATTAAACTGGCAGTACTATCCAATAAAGAAGATACTTTAACCAAAAAAGTAGCTGCTGCCCTGTTACCTAAATATGTCTATCCTACACTGGGATTAAAAGAGGAAGCCCTAAAAAAACCAAATCCGCAAACCCTTTTGGGAATTTGTGAATCCCTGAACGTAACACCCGAAGAGAGCATCTATGTAGGAGACACCAATGTAGATGTAGAAGTTGCTAAACGTGCCAACATGTTTTCGGTTGGTGTAAGCTGGGGATTTAGGGATAAAGCAGAACTTATTGCCCAAGGTGCCAATGCTATTATAAATCACCCTTCAGAATTACTCGATATTTTATAATTCTCAGATTAAAAATTGAAAACTAAACAGCTGTCTTTCGGATAAATAGGCTATAAATCTTTATCGAAATGTAAAAAGCATATCCGGTTTACTCCTGTTTTTAGTATCTTCAAACCTGAAAATTTTAAAATATGCTTTCAAGATTCTATAATATCAAAAATTTAAAAGGAGATTTTACTGGTGGTTTAGTGGCTGGGGTTGTGGCACTTCCATTAGCATTAGCATTTGGTGTGCAATCTGGAATGGGTGCTACCGCAGGACTTTACGGCGCTATAGCCGTTGGTATTTTTGCAGCCTTGTTTGGGGGAACCGAAACTCAGGCTAGCGGACCAACAGGACCTATGACCGTGGTTTCTGCAACACTTGTAGCCGCCGCCATAGAAATGAGCGGCAGTCTTGAAAACGGACTAAGCATCATATTGGCAGCCTTTCTACTGGGAGGACTGTTTCAGGTTATTTTTGGTTTTTTGAATATTGCCAGCTACGTAAAATATTTCCCTTATCCTGTAGTTTCTGGGTTTATGAGTGGTGTCGGACTCATTATCGTTATTCTGCAATTGTTTCCATTTGCGGGTTTAGACTCGGCTAAATCTACCGTGAAAGTCATTCAGCAATTTCCAAGATTGTTTACAGAGGGTAATTTGAATGCATTACTCTTGGGGGCGGCCACCATTGTTATCTATTTTATATTTCCCAAGATAACTAAAGCCATACCAAGCGCCTTGGTGGCTTTGATAGCAGCAACTTTAATCGCTTACTTTTTAAAGCTAGATGTGCCTTTAATTGGTGAAATTCCTTCGGGCTTGCCTTCATTTCAATTGGGCGGTATTTTAGAAATAGATTCTAGTGCTTACAGTACTATTTTAGAATACGGGGTTGTCTTTGCTGTTTTGGGTAGTATCGATTCCTTACTTACCTCGGTTATTGCCGATAATATGACCAAAACCAAACACAATAGTAACAGAGAATTAATTGGCCAAGGTATTGGCAATATGCTAGCAGCGGCCATAGGCGGAATTCCAGGTGCTGGGGCTACAAAAGGTACGGTTGTCAATATAAATGCAGGAGGAAAAACACGTTTATCGGGTATTTTTCATGGGCTCTTTCTACTGGCGGTTCTTCTTGGTTTAGGGCAATTAGCAGCGCATATTCCGCTTTGTGTTTTGGCTGGTTTGTTAATTCCTATTGGATTTAAAATCGTTGATTTCAAAGGGCTAAAGCACTTAATAAAAGTTCCAAGAGCAGATGCCGTGGTCTTAGTTTTAGTGCTATTGATAACCACTTTTGGAAGTTTAATACAAGCCGTAGGTATTGGAGTTGCCCTTGCTTGTTTACTCTTTATGAAAAAATCTGGAGATATCAGCGAACAAGGTTTAGAAGTTGGTGCTGTGGCCGATATTGATGGTGATAAACCTTGGCAAGACGAAACCGAGTTTTACGAAAACTATAAAGACAAGGTAATTATCAAACACCTGTACGGTGCTTTATTCTTTGGCTTTACCTCCTATTTTAAAGACCAAATTAAAGAACTCCCCGACCAGGTAAAAGCCGTTATTTTAAGAATGGATCGTGTGCCCTACATGGACCAATCTGGCTTATATGCTTTAGAAGATATCATCTTCGATTTAAATCAAGAAGGTATTGAAGTGCTTTTAGTAGGTCTAAAAGAACAACCAAAAGATATGCTAGAGGCCGTAGATATTATCCCCGATTTGGTTCCCGAAGACGACGTTTTCGAGCATATTGAGGATGCCTTTGTGTATTTAAAGGAAAAACTTAAAAAGAAATAAGGCTAAAAATTAGTCTTTATTAAACTGACGAAATGCAGCAGCAGCGGCACCAATAATACCTGCATGGTTACCTAATTTAGCTGGTATAACGGGAGTATTGATTTTAATCTGCTTTTTGTATTTATCAAAATCCTTTGAACTACCACCTCCTAAAATAATTTCATCGGGGCAGATAATAAGTTCTACCAATTCCAGAAACTTATTGAAACGTTTTCCCCATTGTTTGTGGTTAAGCCCGTACTTTTCTTTGGCGCCATTAGAAGCATAAGCCTCAATCTTATTGTATTTCTTGTAAGGTATTTGTCCGAGTTCGAAATTAGGTAAAAGTTCGCCGTTTAAAAACGCACCACTACCTAGGCCAGTACCAATGGTAATCATTAACACCAAACCCGGCTTGTCTTTGCCAATACCGTAATTCATAACCGCATATCCGGCGGCATCGGCATCGTTAATAACGGTAACAGGTAATCCTGTAGCTTCTGAAAATAATTTTTGGGCATTAACTCCTAGCCAATCTTTGCTTAAGTTACCCGTTGCCATACAAACCCCGCGTTTTATAATGGTTGGAAAACCAACACCAACAGGTCCGTTATAATCAAAGTGCGTTACAATCTTATTGAAGACTTTGGCCATGGCCTCGGGAGTTCTCGATTTTGGTGTGGGTATTCTAAAGCGTTCGGTAAGCATTTCGCCCGTTGCAGCATTTACAATAGCACCTTTCATGCCTGAGCCACCAATATCTATCCCGAGTATGTTCATCTGTTAATTTTTAAGTTGGAAACGCTAAAAATAAGAAAAGTAAATTTGTTTCTGTTTCAATCTGACTATCAACACGTTTACAAAGTTCACTATCCAAAACCTAGTTTAAAAGCCCAGCATATTGGTGCATTGTATTTAAGCAAATCATAGAGAACCTTGTTATGATAATTTTCAGAATTGCACTAAATAGCTATTAATAATATAGTTCATATTGTTTATAACTTTTCTTTCTTTATATGTAGTATATATTTACTTTTAACTTGTAAAATTAATTTGGCTTATCAATTAATGAATTCGGTTACAACTGAGTTTATTTAGCTGTTAGCAACAATTATAAAATATGGCACACAAATGTTTTATTTCATTCAAGACTCAAGATATTGATTATAAAGAATATATCAGAGACGAAATGAATTTAGATATGATTGACAAATCACTGAATGAACCTATAAATTCGGAGGACGAGGATTATATAATGAGAAAAATAAGAGAAGATTATCTATCAGACTCTACTGTCACTATCTTTTTAATTGGAAATAACAGTGCAGAAAATTCATTTTTTCAAAATCAAAATTTTATAAAAAGAGAACTACAAGCTTCTCTTTTTAATGGACAAAATAACTCAAAAAATGGAATTTTAGGAGTGGTTCTTCCCAGTATGACTGACAAAATATTTGGAGGAACGTATGACTGTTCAATTTGTAATAGTTCTCACAATACAGTCAAAATAAACGACAGCACAGTAATTAAAGAATTTTCGTATAACTATTATATACCAAACGACAAGTGTGCTTGGGCAGATGAAGATAGATATTGTGTACTCGCTAAATGGGAAGACTTTGAAAAAACACCAAATGTTTATATAGACAAAGCATTCTATAAAAGAAGCGAACCTATTGCTAATAAAACTAAGGTAAAACCGTGAAAGAAACAACAGAATACCCAAACTACTTTCAAGCATCGGACAAGTTATCTAATGATTCCCAATCAAATTATTTAAATATTATAAGAATCGACCTAGTGTCAATGGTCTTAGCAGCTGTACTGGCTATATACTGTTTTACAGATACTAATTATAAACTTTATATTCATATACTTTCAGGAATCTTTTTATTATTAGGTTTAATCTTAACAATTATTCTTAAAAGTAAAAAATACGAAGATGTTTGGTATCAATGTAGAGCATTTGCAGAATCATGTAAAACACTTACCTGGAGATTTGCGATGTGTTCGGAGTCCTTTGAAAAACAAATACCTATTGATATCGTGAAAGAACTTTTTATTGAACGGATATGCGATATATCTAATGAGTTTAATTCATTATCAAGACATTTAGATTCAAAAATTCTAAACTTAAAAATTATTACATCAAGAATGCTAGAATTGAGAGACTATTCAGTTTCGGACAGAATAAGTTATTACATCGAAAATAGAATTGAGAATCAGAAACAATGGTATTCTGATAAAGCTGAGTGGAATAAAAAAAAATATAATATCTGGTTTTATATAATAATCGCCTCTCAAAGTCTAGCTATTATCAGTGTAGTCTTTTTGATTAAATTCCCCAATAACGATTGGAATTTTGTAGGGTTTCTTACCACAATTGCGTCCTCTGCGATAAGTTGGTTGCAAATAAAACAACATCAAGAGTTAAAACAAGCCTATACAACAGCCTCTATAGAATTGAATATTATTAAGGAACTATCATATAAAGTTCAAACTGAAGAACAGCTATCAGAGTTTGTTTTGGACTCAGAAAATGCAATTTCGAGAGAACACACATTATGGACTGCTCAAAGAAGAAAATAAATGGATAATGAAACTAAAAAATCATCTTGGCTGCCGCTTATTATTTCAATTGGAGGAGTTCTTTTATTTGCAAATTTGATTTCTAAACTTATAGATTACCTTATCAGTAATCAATTGAATGAAGATGAAAGTCATATCTTAGAAAGAAAACAAAGAAAACCTCGAATTTTTGTAAGCCATTCTTGGAAACATAATAAAGATTACAATAACCTAATCAAAGGTTTTGAAAAACAAGGTTTCAATTATTACAATCATAGTATTTCTCTAGATAAAGCAGAGGATTTAAAAAACGAAAAAGAAATTGAAAATAAAATAAAAAACCAATTACTATACAGTAGATGTCTACTTGTCCTTGGTGGTAGTTATTCAAATAAATACTGGATAAAAAAAGAGGTTGAAATAGCTAAATCCTTGGGTAAAAAAGTAATTGCAGTAAGACCTTGGAACACCAATAAAGTTCCGAAATATTTGGAGAAAACAGCTGATGAAATTATTGGGTTTAACTCTAAAGCGATTATTGAAAAAATAAAATAACTGAGATAGCTATAAGTAAGTGCTTGTTCTCACCTACTAGTGAAAACCCTAGCAACTACTATTAGACCAACTCTTAGGCACAACCAGTAAAATATTCCTAATCAAATCACTCTTTAAATAAGTCAAGGACTTCTTATCATCAACCAATCCCAAAAAAACAACAATCCAGACACTAAGATTTAAATAAATTGTATCTTAAACACACCTTTGCGCTATCAATCCATTAGGTATGAAAAAAATACAAATATTCAGAATCGTGTTGCTAAGCTCAACGGCCATATCCTTATTTTTTGTGCCATGGATTTTAGTTTGGTCATGGATATTACCCTTACCCGATACCATACAAGAACAGGTTGATGAAACCGTTGGCCATGGCTTTGCTGGTATGATTGTTTATGTAGATGAAGCTGGTAACCCCCCTGTGTTTTATGCTGGCGGCTATGATAACAAAGAAAACAAAACACCAGCTAACCCCAACGCCTTATTCAAAATTGCCAGTATTAGCAAATTATACACTGCTGTTGCGGCAACTAAGTTGGTTAAAGAAAAACGTTTGTCTTTTGATAAAACACTCACGGATTATATGCCAGAACTTAAAGGCAGGATTGAACATGCTGAAGAAATTACCTTGAGGATGATGATTCAACACCGTTCTGGTATTCCGAATTTTACGGATAACCCTGCCTATTGGGAAAACGAACAGGAAAATGGTACACATGCTCTAGATTTTGCCCTCGACCTACCCGCCAGTTTTAAACCTAACGATGGTTACGAATATTCGAATACGAATTATTTATTGCTTAGGAAGATTATGGATGATGTTTTGGGCTATGACCACAATGCGTATATCAAAGAGAACATATTAATTCCACTAGAATTGAACCATACATTTTTTTCAATTACCGAAGTTAATCTAGATGATGTGATGAGTGGTTATTACGTAGGTTATGAGGAAGATTTTAAAGCTCGTGAATATGGCATGTTAGCCACCGCACAAGATGTTGGTAAATTTTTGAGAGCCTTAAACGATGGCTCTGTATTTGACGAGGGCGAACAGGCAATTTATCCTTATGAATATGACCATGGCGGATTGGTTGTTGGTTATCAAAGTCTAGCGGAATACCACGAAGACATAGACACTGTTGTGGTTCAGTTTTTGAATACCACAGACTTTGAAGGCTACGAATGGAATTTATCGCAAATTTCCATTAATAGAATTGTGAAAATACTTAAGAAGAACCGAGAATAAAAAAGACCTTGCGAATGCAAGGTCTTTTTATATATGTTTACCGTCATTATGAGGAGTGAAACGACGTAATAATCTGTTTCATTATAAAGATTGTCACGACAAATTTCCAATTTGTCTCACAATGACGTCAGCTAGAAATGCGGTCGCTCAAGAAGTTCTCGATACAATCTCGCTTTGGCGTGATCACTCGAACTGACATATCGTTAAACCATTATTTCAAATACTCCAAAACATTAGCCTCTATACGCTCCTGAATATTGGAAACATCGGCTTTTTCAAAAGTTTCGCCTGTAATGTTTTCATAAAGCTCGATATAACGCTCACTTACGGTTTCAATGTACTCATCGCTCATAAACGGCACGGTTTGTCCTTCTAAACCTTGAAAACCATTAGAGATTAACCACTGGCGCACAAATTCTTTAGACAACTGTTTTTGGGCTTCCCCGTTTGCTTGGCGTTCTTCATAGCCTTCGGCATAAAAATAGCGTGATGAATCTGGTGTATGGATTTCATCAATAAGCACGATTTGGCCGTCTTTGGTTTTTCCAAATTCGTATTTGGTATCCACTAAAATGAGTCCGCGTTCTGCAGCGATTTCTGTTCCTCTTTGAAATAATTTACGGGTGTAATCCTCTAAAACCACATAATCGGCTTCAGAGACAATACCTCTGGCTAAAATATCTTCACGGGAAATATCTTCGTCATGGTCGCCCATTTCAGCTTTTGTTGCCGGCGTGATAATAGGCTCTGGAAAAGCATCGTTTTCTTTCATGCCTTCTGGCATAGGTACGCCACAAAGCATACGCTTGCCCGCTTTATATTCGCGTGCCGCATGACCGGACATATAGCCACGAATAACCATTTCTACTTTAAACGGCTCACATAAATGACCTATCGCCACGTTTGGATCTGGTGTAGCCATCAACCAATTGGGTACGATATCCTGGGTTGCTGCCATCATTTTGGTAGCAATCTGGTTTAGGATTTGTCCTTTGTACGGAATCCCTTTTGGCATCACCACATCGAAGGCAGAAAGCCTATCGGTTGCAATCATTACCAATTGCTCATCGTTGATGTTATATACTTCGCGTACCTTTCCTTTATAGACACTTTTTTGCCCCGGAAAATTAAAATTGGAATCTATTATTGTGTTACTCATTTGTTAGCTTTTGGCTGTTAGCTACTAGTGTATTTGTTTATTTGTTAACTCTTGTCTCACTTCGACTGCGCTAAGTGTGACAAGTGGAATGCAAAAATATTATTTATTTGTAATTATGGAGAGTGAAATGGTATAATAATCTGTTGCATTTTATAGATTGTTACGACAAATCTCCAATTTGTCTCACAATGACATATGTTTCTTTGTCATTACGAGGAGTGAGGTACGAACAACGTGGTAATCTCTTCCTAATTTGTCTCGCAATGACGTATGTTTCTTTGTCAGTTCGAGTAATCACGCCAAAGCGTGATTGTATCGAGAACTAGCCCCGATTGCAGCGGCATCCTTTTTTGAGGCGCGAGAAAAAGATATAGCGGAAAGCGGGATATAGCTCCTGAAAAAAATTAAGATGCTGAAACAAGTTCAGCATGACAAAGATCCTTTTCACTGTATACTGCCTACTGCTCACTGCCCACTGAATACGACCTACTCAACACCCCCTCTGTTTTCTATCCCATCGTAAGCCTCAATAATCTTTTTAACCAATTTATGACGGATTACATCTTTATCGTCTAGGAATATCATGCCTACACCCGGAACATTCCTAAGGATAAGCATGGCTTCTTTTAGTCCGGAAATGGTACGGCGAGGTAAATCGATCTGCCCGGGATCTCCTGTTAATAAAAATTTAGCATTTTTCCCCATACGGGTTAAAAACATTTTCATTTGCGCATGTGTGGTGTTCTGCCCTTCATCTAAAATTACAAATGCATTGTCTAATGTTCTACCACGCATAAAGGCCAATGGTGCAATTTGTATGGTTCCGTTTTCTATGTAATGTGCCAGTTTTTCGGCGGCTATCATGTCTCGTAGTGCATCGTACAGCGGTTGCATGTATGGATCTAATTTTTCTTTTAAATCGCCTGGTAAAAATCCGAGATTCTCCCCTGCCTCAACAGCTGGCCTAGTTAATATAATACGCTTTACCTCTTTGTTTTTTAAAGCTTGAACAGCCAAGGCCACTCCTGTATAGGTTTTTCCAGTTCCCGCAGGTCCAATGGCAAAAACCATATCGTTTCTGCGCATACTCTCAACTAACTTACGCTGGTTTGCTGTTTGCGCCTTAATCATTTTTCCACCAACGCCATGCACAATAACTTCACCACTTTGCTTAGTCGTTGCATAGTCATCACTACTAACGCTTGTAAGCACACGCTCTATGGTGTTTTCATCTAATTTGTTATACTTGGCGTAATGCGATAATAGCATGGTTAGTCTACGATCAAATTCTTCGAGTAATTCTTCGTCTCCAAAGGCTTTTATTTTATTACCTCGTGCTACTATTTTAAGTTTTGGAAAATACTTCTTTAGAAGTTCAATGTTAACGTTTTGGGCTCCAAAAAACTCTTTTGGAGTTATTTCTTCAAGTTCAAAGATTAATTCGTTCAAAGGCGTGGTATTATTTTAAATTACTTCTTCGTTTTCGTTGTAATCAACTAAAAACAATTGTTTAGTTTTGTATATCTCAAATGTAAAAAAATTTGAGTGACCTAACCCGAAAAACATATCAACAATTTGCCAATGGCAATTATAACTTTAACTACTGATTTTGGTGAAAAAGACCACTTTGCTGGCGCAACAAAGGGGGCTATTTACAGTGAACTACCAGATGTTAGGATTGTTGATATCTCACATTCTGTATCGCCGTTTAATATTCCTGAGGCAGCCTACATCATTAGAAATGCCTACAGCAGTTTCCTTAAAGGCACCATTCATATTATTGGAATTGATTCTGAAATTAACCGTGAAAACAAACACATAGCTATTAAACTCGACGACCACTATTTTATTTGTGCCAATAATGGGATTATGAGTATGATTTGTTCTGAAATTGCTCCAGAAAAAATCGTAGAAATTAATATACACGATAAAATACAGACCAGTTTTCCTGTTTTAGATGTTTTTGTAAAAGTAGCTTGCCATATTGCACGTGGTGGGACATTAGAGGTAATTGGTAAAACCATAGACCACATAAAACCTATAAAGAATATTGTACCGTATGTAAACGATGATAAAACTCAAATTATAGGTAGTGTTATTTATATCGATAACTACGGTAATGTCGTAACCAATATCAAACGTGGTTTTTTTGAAACCATTCAAAAAGGACGGGCTTTTGAGATATCGGCTAGAAATTATAAATTCAAGACCATTCATAACAAGTACAGTGATATTGTGAACTTTGAAATCCCTGAAGACAAACGTTTTGATGAAGGGAGAGGTCTTGTTGTTTTTAATTCTGGTGGATTTTTAGAAATTGCGGTTTACAAAAGTAATTCGGCTACGGTTGGAAGTGCAAGCACACTTATGGGACTTGGGGTTATGGATACGGTGAGCATAAAATTTTTAAAGGAATAATCTATGTTTGTTAGAATAGTGAAAATAGGATTCCATAAAGAGTATGTTAATACATTCTTATCTATTTTTAACGCGCACAAACTACAGATTAGACACTTTGAGGGCTGCAGGTTTTTAGAGCTTTATCGCGATAAACTAGACTCCAATATTTTTTTTACTTACAGTTATTGGGACTCTGAAGACCATTTAGAAATGTACAGACAATCTGAACTATTTAACGATATTTGGGGTAAAACAAAAATACTTTTCGACAGAAAACCCGAAGCATGGAGTGTAGATAAAATAGAAAGTTTAAATTAGCAAACTATGCTTGGTAAAATTCACTTGTTTTTTGGAATAGCTATAGTGGTCCTTTTTGCCTACACGGGTCATTATTTATCTGAAAACTTCCAGTATACAGAAGGGAAAGAAATGATGGGGCGTGCTTTAACCCGTGCTGGTCACTTATACATTCTACTCTTTGGTTTAATTAACGCTGCTTTGGGAGCTCACCTTAAGCTATCTAAAAACAAATTGATTAGAACATTCCAGAAATTCGGTTCTATTATTATTTTTGGATCTACACTTTTAGTCGTTTATGGTTTTTTTACTGAATTACCTGCAAGTGAAATTAGAAGACCAATGACGCAAAAAAGTCTGTATTTAATTTTACTCGGTGTTACTATTCATGGCTTAACAGCTTTAATTCCGGAAAAAAAATAAATACCATGCTTGCTATACTAAGAAAAGAAATTAATTCATTTTTTGCCTCGCCAATAGGCTATTTGGTCATAGCTATTTTTCTCTTATTAAATGGCTTGTTTTTGTGGGTTTTTAAAGGCGAATTCAATGTTCTAGATTATGGTTTTGCGGATTTATCGGCATTCTTTATGCTTGCGCCATGGATTTTAATGTTTTTGATCCCGGCGGTAACAATGCGTAGTTTTTCCGATGAGAAAAAGCAAGGCACTCTAGAGCTACTCCTAACAAAACCCATTTCACCCTTAAAAATAGTTTTAGGAAAATACTTTGGCGCTTTTGTATTAATTCTAATTGCACTGATACCAACATTTCTTTATGTATACACAGTTTATCAATTAGGTAATCCTGTTGGAAACATGGATATGGGCAGCACTTGGGGTTCTTATTTTGGCTTACTGTTCTTAGTCGCTGCTTATACCGCAATGGGAGTGTTTAGCTCTACGATTTCCAACAATCAAGTTGTGGCTTTTATTATTTCAGTTTTTCTATGCTTACTTTTCTTTATAGGGTTTGAAGGTATTGCAGATTTCACCTCTAGTAACCTCATTGAAAAATTTGGTATGAGCTACCATTTTAAAAGTATGGGTCGTGGTGTAATAGATACGAGAAATGTTATTTATTTTTTAAGTATTGCAGTGGTCTTTATTGTATTCACCAAATTAAATCTTAGTACAGACAAATGATAATTAAACCTTTATTTGTAATACTTGTTTTGGTGGTTTTTGTTTTGGTATGGGTTTTTGCCAACACCATAGACAAACGTAAATGGGTGTCTTTTTTAATCGCTATTGTGTTAACTCCCTTTGCTTACTACTATATCCTTTATCCTGTTATGAATATCTTTAGTTCTTACCACCATGAAAAATATTTCGAAACTACAGCCTGGAAGGAAAAGCCAGCGTTCAGATATGAAATGTTAGAAAATTTACTTCAAGACAGTCTACTTGTAAAAAAATCTAGGCAAGAGGTGGAATTGCTTTTAGGTCCCAGCGAATGGTTTGGTTGGGATGACAATCTTAAAGCAAACTCTGAAGCGCAATGGAACTATAATCTTGGAGTAAAGCCCGGTGTTTTCAATAACATGCAGGAGTGTCTAGAAATTAAGTTTGTAGACAATAATGTAAACGATATACGCCAATATCAAATAGAACAGACTTTTGAAGAAAAAGATTAAACATATAGCGCTGGTTTTAATTTCTGCAATAGCAATAAATATCCTTGGGAACAAAGTGTACTCGCGTTTCGATTTAACCGAAGACAAACGTTACACACTTAGCGAGTCGGCTGTAAATATCATTAAAGATGTTGATTCCCCAATAGTGATTGATGTATTTCTTGAGGGCAACGATTTCCCTGCAGAATTTAGAAGACTTCAAACCGAAACCAAACAGCTTATAGAGGAGTTTTCTAATATAAACGATAATATAGTGTTCAGTTTTATAGACCCTATAGAAAATGAAGCTACAAGAGATCGTAACATTGATCAGCTTAATGCTAGAGGCCTTACGCCTATGGAACTTAGTGTTACCGAAAGTGGAAAGTCGTCTAAAGCCGTTGTATTTCCGTGGGCCTTGGCCAGTTACAACGAGCAAACAGTTACCATTCCGTTAATAAAAAACAAAATTGGCTCCAACCAACAAGAACTAGTATCTAATTCGGTACAGCATTTAGAATATGCCTTTGCTGATGGTTTTAGCAAACTTATAAATCCGAAACGCAGAAAAATAGCTATCCTTAAGGGCAACGACCAAATTGAAGACAAATACATTGCAGACTTTGCGAGGAAACTGGGTGAATACTATTTTTTAGCGCCTTTTCCGTTAGATAGTGTTTCTAAAAATCCGCAAACAATTTTAAAGGCCCTAAACACTTTCGATTTAATAATTTCTGCCAAGCCTACCAAGGCATTCAACGAAGACGAAAAATTCGTTCTTGATCAATACACCATGAACGGTGGTAAAAGCCTGTGGCTTATTGATAAGGTCGCTATTGAAAAAGACAGCCTTTACAACGATGCCGGAAGCAACTTTGCAGTAGCCAGAGATTTAAACCTCACCGATGTCTTCTTTAAATACGGTATTAGAATAAACCCGAGCATAGTAGCAGACCTGTACTCTGCCCCAATCATGCTGGCAACAGGTAAAGATAACGACACCCGATTAATGCGGTTAAGATGGCCTTATGCACCGCTTGCGAAAGGAAATCCGTATCATCCAATTACCAATAATTTAAACCTCGTAAAGTTCGATTTTGCCAATCAAATCGATACCTTAAAAAACAGTGTTGAAAAAACTATTTTATTACGAAGTTCAGAACGCTCTAAATTAGAAGGGGTGCCAAGAGAGATAAGTATCGAAAAGGCTACAGAAGACCCTAATTTGGACCACTACAACAATGGCAATCAAACTTTAGCCGTGCTTTTGGAAGGTGAATTTACATCAGCTTACAAAAACCGAATTAAACCCATAAAACTTCAAAATGTTAAAGATAAAAGCATCCCCACGAAAATGATAGTTATAGCCGATGGTGATGTCATTAAAAATAACATAGACAGAAAAGGCCCAACAAGTCTGGCTTTTGACCGTTCCAGTAATCAAGAAGTTGGAAATAAAGAATTTCTACTAAATGCAGTCAATTACTTATTGGACGATAACGGACTTATAAACATTCGGTCTAAAGAAATAGCTGTTGCCTTTCTAAATCGTGAAAAAACAGCCGCCGAAAAAACCAAATGGCAACTCATAAACATCGCGTTACCGTTGGCTTTACTCGGGCTTTTCGGATTGGTCTTCGGTTTCATTAGAAAGAAAAAGTACACTTCTTAAATGTTAATAAGTTTGTTTCGGTTATTTCTTTGTATGGAATATATTTGTAAGAATCATTATTCCTAAAAATTAAATTCAGCATACATACATGAAATTTATAGTATCAAGCACGTATTTATTAAAACAACTGCAGGTTTTAGGTGGCGTTATAAACAACTCTAACACGTTACCTATTTTAGATAATTTCTTATTCGAATTAGATAACAATACACTTACTGTTTCGGCGAGCGATTTGGAAACCACTATGGCCTCTACCCTAGATGTAGAAAGCGATAGCGTTGGCAGTGTTGCTATTCCAGCACGTTTATTACTTGATACTTTAAAAACATTTCCAGAGCAACCTTTAACCTTTGTCGTGGAAGACAATAATACAGTTGAAATTAGCTCAAACCATGGTAAATATGCCTTAGCTTATGCCGATGGTAATGAATTCCCAAAAGCAGTGGCTCTAGAAGACCCTAGCAAAACCGTTGTAACGGGAGATGTTTTAGCAACAGCTATTAGCAAAACTATTTTCGCAGCTGGAAACGATGATTTACGCCCCGTAATGAGTGGTGTATTTTTTCAGTTTTCTACAGAAGGCCTAACCTTTGTAGCCACAGATGCCCATAAATTAGTAAAATATACCCGAGAAGACGTACAAGCTAATCAGGTAGCAGAATTTATCATGCCAAAAAAACCTTTGAATTTATTGAAAGGGATTTTAGCTACTAGCGAAGATGAAGTATCTATAGAGTACAATGAATCTAATGCGAAGTTTACCTTTGAAAATTCAGTGCTAATATGTCGTTTAATTGATGGAAAATACCCTAATTATGAAGCGGTAATTCCTAAGGAAAACCCAAATAAATTGGTAATTGACAGAACACAGTTTTTAAACTCGGTTAAACGTGTTAGTATCTTCTCTAACAAGACGACACACCAAATTAGATTAAAAATTGCTGGTGCAGAGTTGAACATATCTGCTGAAGATATCGACTATAGCAACAAAGCCGAAGAGCGATTAACCTGCGATTATCAAGGAGACGATATGCAAATTGGATTTAATTCGCGTTTCTTAACTGAAATGTTGAATAACCTTGGTTCAGACGAGGTTCAGTTAGAAATGAGCATGCCAAACCGAGCAGGTATTTTAACTCCTATTGATGGTTTAGATCAAGGTGAACAGGTTACTATGCTTGTAATGCCTGTAATGTTGAATAGCTAACATACTCCCCGAAATACCAGGTGTTTACCATATAAAAAAAACAGTAATCTAAAATTAGGTTACTATTTTTTTTGTTACAGCAAGTAAATTCTTGGATTTATAAAAGCTTTCGGCTACCTTCGTTCGGTATCAAATTCTTAACAGTAGTTGTATAAACGACTAACTGTAAAAGTTATTTTTTACGCATCTCTTATGGCATTAACCCGCTAAATTTAAGATTATGAAAAAACAAGTTGCAGGTCTTCTCATTATGTTGTGCACTTTGGTAGCCTCTGGTCAAGTAAACGAATCTTCTACCCGAAAGTTTATTGATAACGCCCAGTTTACAAGAATCAATAAAGATTGGACAACCATTGCAGAGTTTAAATCGGGCATTGGAGAAACCGTTGAATTCTACCCTATTGAGGTCATAAACCTAAAAACCGGAGAAAAAACCAAGGCTTTGCAATTAGATATGAACATTAAAAAGCCCGAAGTATTTAAAACAGCGTGGATAGGCATTGAGGAAATCAATGAATTCATAGATTTCATTGAGCAGAATGTTATTCCTAATCTAAATTTAAAGTTTAAGGATAAATCCTCAGAGTTCATTTTTAAGGCTAACGAAATGACACTCTCTTATTTTGTTTATGAAAAAAGGAGAAGACTTACCATTAAACTGAACAGTTACGACGACAGTGAATACAAAAATTACACATTTTGGACCGAAACCCAGGTTGAAAAAATACCACGTCTGTTGGAAATTTTGAAAATTATAAAGTAACAAAACAGAATACCGTTTTTAAAGCCTAAATCAAAAACTCGCTTTTAATTTTCTTATCCATATTTCATTAGTATTTTAGCACTATGATTTCAGTGATTATCCTTGGTGCAGGTAATATTGGCACACATCTTTATAAGGCATTAAAAAAAGCCGAAAATGTTACGGTAAATCAATGGTATAATAGAAGTATTAAAACTATTAATGCGTTTCAAACAGAAGTAGATGTTACCGATGATTTATCTCAGCTCAAAGAAGCCGATGTTTATGTACTAGCAGTAAGTGATGAAGCCGTAGCTCCCATTTCTAAATTACTGCCCTTTGAAAATAAATTGGTAGTCCATACCGCAGGAAGTGTGAACATACACGACTTAGACAAGAAAAACAGACGCGGTGTATTTTATCCCCTACAATCATTTACTAAAACTGCAGATTTGGATTTCTCTGACATTCCCATCTGTATTGAGACTCTAGAAAAATCCGATTATAACATATTAAAATCTTTGGCATCGGGATTGGGAGGTCCTGTTAAGAAAGTGAATAGTGATCAACGCAAGGTATTGCATTTGGCGGCTGTATTTGTGAATAACTTCAGCAACCAATTGTATCGTATTGCTCATGAAATTGTAGAGTCTGAGGCTGCTGAATTCGATTTATTAAAACCATTGATTTTGGAAACTGCAAAAAAAGTTCAGGATCTATCACCGTATATGGCTCAAACTGGACCTGCTAAGCGCAACAATCAAAAAACCATAAAAAAGCATCTTGCACTTTTAGAAAAAGAACAGCATAAACAGATTTACAAACTAATGACCAAATCGATTCAAGATACTCATGGTAATTAAAAACACTTCGATAGCAACAAGTATAATACGCTTAACCAACAAATAATATTTTACAATGGAAGACAATAAAAGCTACAAAGAATACCTAGAAAACATAAACACGTTTATATTTGATGTAGATGGCGTATTAACCGATGGTAGCGTTACTATAATGACCAATGGTGATATGCTAAGAACCATGAACATAAAAGATGGTTACGCATTAAAAGCAGCGGTTGATGCTGGTTTTAATGTATGTATTATTTCTGGTGGCACTAACGAAGGTGTGAGAAAGCGTTTGGCCGGTTTAGGTATTGGGGACATTTTTCTTGGTGCTCACAACAAAATTGACCAGCTTAATGAATACATGAACAGTAAAGGTATTCAACTGGAAAACATTTTATATATGGGAGACGATATCCCCGATTATCCTGTTATGAAATTAGTTGGCTTGCCTTGTTGTCCGCAAGATGCCGTTAATGAAATAAAGGGCATTTCAAAATACATTTCACATAAAAACGGTGGTAAAGGTGCCGTACGCGATGTTATTGAGCAAGTCCTTAAAGTTCATGACAAATGGAACGGGAATTTTAGTGCTAAGTATGATTAGTTCCCTATCAGTAAGCAGTCACAGTTATCAGTAAACAGTATTAGAATTGGAATTTAGTTTTTGGAATTTTTAGAGCCTTTGCGACTCTGCGACTTTGCGCGAACAATAACCATAATTTAAACATTAGTGAATTCGTGGCAACTTTTAATTCTTAACTTATAACTTTTTAACTAAATGCTCAGCATTTTAAACCTAATCCGCTATAAAAATCTACTCATGATTGCCTTAGTGCAGTTGTTGGTAAAGTACGCTCTCCTAGAACCACTAGGAGCTTTAACCAGTTTAAATACCCTTGGCATTTCAATACTGATTTTAGCTACTACATGCATTGCAGCGGCAGGAAACATCATCAATGATATTCATGATATTGAAACCGATTTAGTAAATAAACCCGAAAAAGTTATTGTTGGTAAATCTATTTCAGAAAAAAATGCCTTTACTTTTTTTATCGTATTCAACGTCCTAGGAGTTGGTTTAGGGTATTATTTATCACACACTATTGGTAAAAGTGCTTTCTTTTCGCTTTTCGTTTTAATTTCGGCATTACTGTACATTTATGCTACTTATTTAAAACGCACACTATTAATAGGAAATATTGTCATTTCCATATTGGTGGGCTTAAGCGTTTTAATTGTTGGGGTTTTTGAGTTAATGCCCTCTATCACATCCAATAACCAACAGCTTCAATTTGTATATTTTAAAATTATTGTAAACTACTCCGTTTTTGCATTTACTATTAATTTAATTCGAGAAATAGCCAAAGACATTGAAGATATCGATGGTGATTACAACGCCAGAATACAAACACTACCAATTGTTGTAGGAAGAGAACGAGCATCTAACATACTCTTTGCACTTTCACTAATCCCAATATTAGGCGTTGGTTATTATATAGTTTATAAAATTTATCAAAATCAGGTGATGGTGGTATATTTTTTAGTGGCTGTCTTGGGACCGTTGATTTATAATACCATTAAAACATTCAATGCAACAACCAAAAAACATTTTCATCATATTAGCAACATGCTTAAATTAGTCATGCTTTTAGGCATGCTTTCGCTATTAATTTACAAGTTTTCTTTTTAAATCATGAAGAATACCAAATTTGAAAACAACTGGCTTTTTAAATCTCTAGATAGTTTAGAAAAGAAAAGCTTTGCTGAAATTCCTGAAGATGAAGGATATTTGGTAACAACATGTTCAAGGCTAAGAAAGGTACCATTAAATGAGTTTAATACTGAAGACCTAAGAATAATGATTGGTCAGGATATTGGACTAACATTTCTAATTCCTTTGGCTATTCAAATTTTAAAAAAAGATATTTTAGCAGAGGGGCATTTATACGAGGGTGACCTTCTAAAAGTAGTCTTAACAAGTAATAAAGATTACTGGAAAAATGAAGTGCTGAATTGGAAGATTGTTTGTAAACTTTTCACTGAAAATATTGAAATATTAGAAAAAGAAGCGCAAGCATTTAGTACGGGTAAAAAAATACTTAAAGCTTTTGATGACTTCACAAAAATACACCCAAATCAACATGCTTAACGAAAAACTCAAAGATTATAACCTTATTTTGGCCTCGGGGTCGCCAAGGCGCCAAGCATTTTTTAAAGGTTTAGGTTTGGATTTCGAAATCAGATTAAAACCTGTAAAGGAAGAATATCCGCCACGATTAACCCACTTCGAAATCAGTAACTATTTAGCACAGCTCAAAGCATTACCATTCAAGGAAGAGCTCCAAGACAAAGACATTTTAATTACCAGCGATACTATTGTTTGGCACAATAACAAAGCATTAGGAAAACCAATTAATGCGCAAGATGCGTTTTCTATACTAAAGTCATTGAGTGATGCGACCCACGAGGTCATAACCTCGGTTTGTTTTACTTCAAAAAGCTATGAAAAAACCTTGCACAATATTACCAAAGTAACTTTTAAGGCATTAACCGATAAAGAAATTTGGTACTACATTAAAACCTGTAAACCTTTTGATAAAGCAGGCGCTTATGGTATTCAAGAATGGATTGGCGAAATAGGCGTTATAAAAATTGAAGGTTCGTTTTTTAATGTAGTTGGCTTGCCTGTGCACCTTGTTTATAAAACGTTAAATGAGATGGTGGATAATGCTTAAGTTCGTAACTTTAAGCATATCATTTTAACCTTTACTTGTTTTGGATAAAATAAGAAAATTGCTGTTTGTGGCTGGAGTCCTAACAATACTCGAAATTCTTACATTTAAGTATACTATAATGTTAACAGACTCCCTTTGGCCATTCAAAGAAATTGGGGTTGGTTGGGGCATTTATGAATTC
Source organism: Seonamhaeicola sp. ML3 (assembly GCF_023273855.1). NCBI lineage: Bacteria > Pseudomonadati > Bacteroidota > Flavobacteriia > Flavobacteriales > Flavobacteriaceae > Seonamhaeicola > Seonamhaeicola sp. ML3. Next base: position 3,255,451 of record NZ_CP096884.1, read on the forward strand.
TACACCTTAATGCTTTTCTTTTTTTTAATGTTCTTTACCAATCTTCTTTTGTCATTACTAGAGGTTAGCAAGAAAACCATCGTAATAGTTTTTGGGCTTTTACTACTTTATGTCTATCTAATCCATACCCCTTATTCAACACGCCCATACCGCGTTCTCTTACGAATTATTATAGCTTTAAGCTGTACATCGATATCGACATTAATTGTTTACCAATGGAATAAAAAAACGGCCCTAAGCCAAATAGAAAAATAAAATTTTGAATTATGAAAAACATACACCTAACTCCACTAATGTTCATGTTGTTACTACTTTTAGCAACATCCTGTAAAGAGCAAAAGCAACCTGAAGACGTTACCCATAATTGGGAAACTCATTTTGAAATTGCTGAACCTTTTGAGAGCGAAAAGCTTTCTCAAGAATTTAAAGCGTATTGGTATACAGGCAAGGCAGAAATATCATCCTATGAATTAGAACAAGCCAGATATGGTGAAATTAGAAAAGGCAAAGCTGTTTTAATCTATGTAACCGAAGACTTCCTTCCGGAGATTCAGGTAAAAGCAGATAACCCCAATCCGAAAAATATACCGGTACTTAAACTAAATGCCACCAAAAACTTCAATACGGGTATTTACCCTTACGCTATTATGCAAAGCGTGTTTTATCCGGTTTCTAATAATCAGCATGCTTTAAAGGTGTCTAGCTCCATGCAAGAGTGGTGCGGACATGTGTATGCCCAACTTAACAACTATGACAACTTTAAGATTATGTCGCATTCCTATTTTGAAGGAGAAGCAGACCAAAATTTCGAATTAGATAAAACCATTCTTGAAAACGAACTTTGGCCCCAATTAAGAATCAATCCTGAGTCTTTACCCACTGGTGAATTGGAAATAATACCTGCTTTTGAGTATTGCAGAATGCGCCACATGGATATTAAACCCTACAAAGCCTCTGCAGTACAAAAAAAGGGCGAGTATACAGTTTCATACCCCAATATTAACAGAAGTTTAAAAATAATGTTTAATCCAGAATTCCCTTTCGATATTCTTAGTTGGGAAGAATCAATTAAAATTGGCGTTGACCCAAATGCTAAAGTCTTAACCACAAAGGCCTCTAAGCTCAAAACCATTAAATCTGCGTATTGGAACAAAAATAGTAACAAGTATGAAGTTTTAAGAGATACTCTAAAACTTAATTAAGATGGTTTCAAATTGCTATGTATCTTTGCCGCTTAATTCTTAAATACGGAATTCATGTTTTTTGAAACTTATAAAAGTGAATTAATCGATACAGCATTTGTGGTTGGTATCCTATTTTTTATCGGACTAATCATAAACCTACTTATCAAAAAAATTGGTAACAAGAACGGTATTAACTCCCCTAGAATCAAACTTATATGTAAATATGTAACTGTAAGTTTGATCTTAATTGGTATTTTGATTGAAGTCTATGTTTTTGGTGTAAAATTTGAAGAAATCGCCATCATTTTTTCATCAGTCTTTGCTATTCTTGGTATAGCCCTCTTCGCGGTTTGGTCTGTTTTAAGCAACGTAACCTCTGGCATTATTCTGTTTTTTTCATATCCATACAAGGTTGGCGATAAAATAAAAATTCACGATAGCGATTTACCACAGCAGGAAGCTATTATCGAAGATATTGGAGCATTCCAATTGCACTTAAGGTTGGAAAATGGTGATTTGGTAACTTACCCGAACAATTTAATTTTACAAAAGCCCGTAACCCTTGTTGAAAAGGATGCTATTCAAGAAGCAAGCTAACCCTTATACTTAAGTTAAAGAAACATTAAAACTAGAGCAATGGCCACAGCACTTTGTTATATTTGAGCTTAGTTAATTAAAAACTATGATGCAAAGACAGATCGCTTTATTATTAGTTTGGTCCGTTTGTTTTTTTCAAGCCAACGCTCAAAAACCCAAAACACCATCTTCCTCTCAGATATACGAGTCTATTCAAAAGCTAAATTTTTTAGGTTCGGTTTTATATGTTGCTGCGCACCCCGATGATGAAAACACGAGGTTGATTTCCTACATGTCTAATCACGTTAAAGCCAGAACAGCCTATTTATCTCTAACACGAGGTGATGGCGGACAAAATTTAATTGGCCCAGAAATACGAGAACTTCTTGGCGTAATAAGAACCCAGGAATTATTAGCGGCCAGACGTGTGGATGGCGGAGAACAAATATTCTCGAGAGCTAATGATTTTGGCTACTCTAAACACCCTGAAGAAACTTTTAATATTTGGGATGAAGCACAGGTTCTAAGTGATGTCGTTCTAGCCATAAGACAATTTAAACCGGATATCATTATAAACCGATTTGACCATAGAACCCCTGGCACAACCCACGGTCACCATACAGCCTCTGCTATATTGAGCGTTGAAGCGTTCGATTTGGTTGGCGATGAAAACTCACACCCAGAGTTACTGGAATATGCAAGTACATGGCAACCTAAGCGTTTGTTTTTCAATACAGGATGGTGGTTTTATGGCAGTAGAGAAAACTTTGATAAGGCAGATAAGAGTAATATGTTAAATGTCGATATTGGCGTATACTACCCATTAAAAGGCTTATCTAATAACGAAGTCGCTGCATTGGCCAGCAGTCAACATTTGTGTCAAGGATTCGGAAGGCTAGCGCAACGCGGTTCACAACATGAATATATTGAACTCATTAAAGGAGATGCTCTCGAGGGTGATAATATTTTTGCCGGTATAGATACCTCATGGAACCGCATTAAAGGCGGTAAAACCATTGGAGATTTGCTGTATGCTGTTGAAAAGAATTTCAACTTTCAAAATCCTTCAATACATCTTCCCAATCTAATTGAAGCCTATACCCTATTGCAGACCGTAGAGAATGAACACTGGAAAACCCAGAAGACAAAGGAGCTAAAAGCCATTATAGAAATGTGTGCCGGGTTGTACCTTGAAGCTTCGGCATCTACCTTTTCCGTTTCGGCCGAGAATAACTTAAAGATTAATATTGAAGCGCTAAAAAGAAGCGATGCTAACATTAAGCTAAAAAGCGTTAGTATTTCACCCATAAATCAAGTTAAGACTACACATGTTTTTATGGAAAATAACAAGAAATATAATTTTTCATTCAATACCATTATCCCAGATTTAGATCACACCAGCCCGTACTGGTTAAATAAAAAATGGACTAAAGGTATGTATGTTGTTGAAAATAAAGCCTTAATAGGAAATCCTGAAACCAAAAGAGCTTTACAGGCTACTTTTTCTATTGATTTTGATGGCTTAACAATTGATTTTGAAAAAGATGTGATTCATCGCTATTCAAAACCAGATAAAGGTGAATTGTATCGTCCGTTTGAAATCATTCCAGAAGCATCTGCTAAAATAGCCCAAAAGGTGGTTATTTTTGAGAATAATCAACCTCACGATATCACCGTAGTCGTAAAAGCGGGTAAAGATAACTTAGAAGGTCATGTGGAAGTTTGTCATCCTAACGATTGGAGCGTATATCCCAAAAACCAAAAAATATCAATCAAACACAAAGGAGAAGAACAAACTTTAGTGTTTACGATTATACCTCCTAAAAATCAAAGTGAAGGCTTGATTGGCCCCATTGTACACATAGGTAACAATGCCTACACAAAAGAACTTGTTGAGATTAAGTACGATCATATTCCCTATCAAACCGTTCAGTTGCCAAGTGAAAGTAAGGTGGTGCGTTTAGACATTCAGAAACGGGGTGAAAATATAGCTTATATCCAAGGTGCTGGCGATGTTGTTCCAGAAAGTTTACAACAAATAGGCTATAGTGTTCGTGTCATAAAACCAGAAGACATTTCGGCTGAATTATTAAGTAGATTTGATGCGGTAGTTGTAGGCATTAGGGCTTATAATACTGTTGAAGCCTTAGAATTTAAACAAGAAACACTGTTCGATTTTGTGTCTAAAGGCGGTAATATGATAGTGCAATACAACACCTCCCATAGGCTTAAAACAAAGCAATTGGCACCATACGATTTAAAATTATCTAGAGATCGTGTAACCGATGAAAACGCCGAAGTTAGATTTTTAAATCCTGAACATCCTGTACTTAATTTCCCCAATAAAATCACTCAAAAAGATTTTGAAGGTTGGACCCAAGAGCGCGGTTTGTATTTTCCAAACCAATGGAGCAATGAGTTTACACCAATACTCTCCATGAACGATAAGAATGAAACCCCTAAAGACGGTAGTTTATTGGTCGCCAAATACGGTAAAGGCTATTACATTTACACTGGCCTGAGCTTTTTTAGGGAATTTCCAGAAGGCGTTTCTGGTGCTTACCGATTGTTTGCAAATATGCTATCTTTAGGAAAAGACAACCTAAAGCTAGAAGCTAAACTTAACGATTAGTTTTATGACCGATAAAAACCAACCAAAACAACCTTGGCTTAAATTATACTCTATTGTTTTAATAGCTAATGCGGTTTATTTCATATTGTTTTACTTAATAATGAAAGCGTTTTAGATGCAATTAAATTGGATTGATTGGGTTGTTTTAAGCGTTACCTTGCTTACCATTGTTGGTTATGGCACTTGGAAAACCAGAGGCCGTAATAGTGCCCAGGAATATATAAAAGGCGGTAACTCCTCAAAATGGTGGACTATTGGTTTATCGGTAATGGCCACCCAAGCGAGTGCCATCACTTTTTTATCTACTACTGGACAAGCATTTTCAGATGGTATGGGGTTCGTTCAGTTTTATTTCGGACTCCCAATTGCAATGGTTATCATTTGTTTGGTCTTCATTCCGCTGTACCATAAATTAAAGGTATTCACTGCCTATGAATTTTTAGAAAGCAGGTTCGACTTAAAGACCCGAAGCCTCACTGCCGTTTTGTTCTTAATTCAACGGGGTTTAGCAGCAGGAATAACCATTTTTGCTCCAGCCATAATCTTATCGGTAATCCTAGATTGGAACCTTACCTATCTTAATATTGCCATTGGTATTTTAGTCATAATATATACGGTTTCTGGAGGCACAAAAGCTGTGACCGTAACACAAAAACAGCAAATGTTTGTCATTTTTGCTGGTATGCTGGCGGCCCTATTCATTACTTTGAACCTTATTCCAGATGAAGTCTCCTTTACCAAAGCATTAGATATTGCTGGTGCCAACGGAAGAATGGAAATTTTAGACTTTTCTTTCGATTTGGAAAATAGATATACCGTTTGGTCTGGCCTTATTGGAGGTACATTTTTAGCCCTCGCCTATTTTGGTACAGACCAAAGCCAAGTACAACGCTACCTATCGGGCAAGTCCATTAAAGAAATGCAAATGGGACTTATATTCAACGGAGTTCTAAAAGTACCCATGCAATTCTTTATTTTATTGGTTGGAATTATGGTCTTTGTATTTTATCAATTTAACCCACCACCACTAAATTTTATTGGACCATCAACAGATAAAGTTTTGGCTTCGGAATATGCTGAAGAATATAAAGCACTTCAAGAAAAACAAAATGTGCTTTTCAGTAAAAAGAAAGCACTTAGTTTGACTCTGTCTAAAAGTGAAGATGATAATATTAGAAAAGAATTATTCGAACTAGATAAACAAGAGAAGGCGTTTCGTTTAGAATCTAAATACCTGATAAAAAGGGCTGTAGATTCTGCTTACGCCAATACATATGACAGACTACAAAATGAATTAAAGGCTTTAGAAGATAATACTGAAAGTAGTGCATACAAACAAAAAGAGGAAGCTTTACAAAATCTGTATGAGGAATCTGCAAAAGACACTCAAACAAATGACAGGGATTATATGTTCATTACCTTTATCCTGAAACATCTTCCTAAAGGGTTGATAGGATTGCTTTTGGCCGTAATACTTTCGGCAGCTATGTCTTCTACAGCATCAGAAATAAATGCGTTGGCCACTATTACTTCGGTGGATTTATACGGTAGAAATCTTAAAGTGGATAAAGGAGAAAAGCACATGGTTAAAGCCACAAAACTATTTACACTACTTTGGGGCATTGTAGCAATAATAATTGCTTGTTTTGCCAATCTTGCCGAGAATTTAATACAGCTAGTGAATATCATAGGCTCAATCTTCTATGGTAATGTTCTGGGTATTTTCCTTTTAGCATTTTTTATAAAATCTATTAAAGGGAATGCTGTATTCTTGGCCGCCATCATAACGCAAATCATAGTTATTACAGGTTGGTGGTTCGACTGGATGCCTTACCTGTGGTTAAATTTATTTGGATGTGCTTTAGTGGTAATTATCGCTCTAGCCATTCAACCTTTTTATAAAAACAATGACTAAATCAACAACTAAGAAAACCATTAACTGGGGCATTATAGGACTTGGTAATATTGCTCACAAATTTGCAAAAGACTTACTCACCATTCCCGATGCTAAACTACACGCCGTAGCTTCAAGAACTCAGGAGAAATCTGATGTCTTTGCCAAGGTATATGGCGCTACTAAGGCTTATTCCAGTTATGAGGCACTAGCAAAAGATAAGGATATAGATGCCGTTTATATCGCCACACCGCATGCGCTACACAAAGAAAACACCACCCTTTGTTTAGAACATGGTATTGCTGTATTATGTGAAAAACCTTTTGCTATGAACAGCGATGAAGTCGATATGATGATTGCAAAAGCAAAAGAAAATCAGGTCTTGCTCATGGAAGCCTTGTGGACTTACTTTTTACCGCACTACCAATATGTTCTTGATCATCTTAAAAATGAAACTTATGGCAAGCTGTTAAAACTGGAAGCCGACTTTGGGTTTTTTAAGGCTTTTGATGACAACTCAAGACTTTTTAACAAAGACCTAGGTGGTGGTAGTCTTTTAGATATTGGCATCTACCCTATTTTTGCGGCCTTATCTACTTTGGGTATTCCAGAGAATATTGAAGCTAATGCTACGTTTTTCGAAAATGGTGCAGATTCCTCTTGTAGCATAACCTTTAAGTACGGTGATGGCAGCACAGCGCTATTAAACAGTTCTTTGATAGAAGATACACCTACCGAGGCTATCTTTTATTGTGAAAACGCTACAGTTAAGATTAACACCTATTTCCATGCCCCTTCCACAGTTTCTATTATCAGGGACAACAACGAGGAACGTATTGACTTTAATTATAAAACGATTGGCTATAACTACGAGGCCATTCATTTTAATGAGTTAATTAGAAATGGTAAAACCGAAAGTGATGTCATGACGTTTGAGTTTAGCAAACAGTTGATAAAACTATTGGATAGCGTTAGAAAAATTATCAATCTAGAGTATTAAACAAGTAAGGCGCAACCTAAACAGCTGCGCCTTACTTTCTAAAATATCTATAAATGTAACGCTATAGTTATATAGGTAGTCTACATAGCTCCCCACTCTTTTAAAACTTTCTCGTTCTTATCTATGAAGGGTTGATAATTTCTTTTCTTAGCTAATTCCAAAGATGTTTTAGCTGCTTCAATCGCTGCTTTTTTATTTCCAGCTTTAGCGTGTATTAGAGCCTGTTGGTGAATAAACCAAAAACGCGGTTTCTTACTTGTCATTTCAACGGCTTTATCAATCCATTTTACGGCCTCAGAAATATCTTTGCCTTCCTCGTAATAATATACAGCAGAATTAAAATAATCTTGAGGAGAAGGTCCATTCATAACACTTTTAATGCTTTTACTCACCTTAGCATCTGTTGGTACAGTGAAAGGAACAGCAGCATAAGATTTCTCCCAAATAATTTCTAAAACAGCACTACTGTTCTTAATCTGGTTAATATCAATAGCCAATGTCTCAACATTAAAAGGCACCTCATAAACTTTAACTTTGGAAGTAGCAACTACTTTGCTATCATCCCAATCTTGAGGTGTGCCCCAATTGTCCGAATCGGCATATAACATCACATCCCAAGCTTCGGCTGAGTTTAATCGTGTGTAAATGGCATAAGTACCGGCTTTTACTTCTTGTCCGTCGAACATGATGTCGTCACTGAAGGTTATTGTGGTATTTTTATTGGCACCTGTTCTCCAAACTGTTCCCCAAGGTTCTAATCCACCAAATATTTTTCGTCCTTTAACACCTGGTCTGGAATATGCTATGGTGATATCTGTAAGACCAACGGTTTGTTTTAAGGTTGCCGATGGACTTGGTGCTGGGGTTTTAACTTGAGCGTTAACAATGCTAATTGTTGCAAACGCCATAAACAGTAATACTAACTTTCTCATTTTTTTGATTGTTTAATGAATTTTAGGTTTATAATGGTTTAAAATTAACGATTTAATAACTGCTTACTGTTAATAAAACCTTAAATAAGCCTCGTATATTTGCTTGATATAATTTTTAATATCGACACAGTTTATCTGTGTACCTTGATTATAAAAACTACTTAACATGAAAAAATATATAGCTGAAATTATAGGAACATTCACCATGATTTTTTGTGGCTGTGGCGCCATGACCATCAATGAAATTACTGGAGGTTCAATTTCTCATGTTGGTGTTGCCGCAACATGGGGATTAATAGTTATGGCCATGATTTATGCCTTTGGAGAAACCTCTGGAGCACATTTTAATCCAGCTGTAACCATTGGATTTGCTGTAGCTAAAAAATTCTCTTGGCTTGAAGTTCCTAAATACATCACAGCTCAATTTGTTGGAGCTGTTTTAGCTGTTTTTATATTGTGGTTTCTTTTTCCTGAAAGTCAATTTTTAGGAGAGACCACTCCTGCTTCTGGTTTCCCTGCTTACAAAGCAGCTATTCTAGAGTTTCTATTAACTTTTTTCCTAATGGTGACCATAATAAATGTTTCAACAGGCAGTAAAGAAATTGGCACCATGGCCGCCATAGCTGTTGGAGGTGTTATTCTATTGGAGGCCATGTTCGCAGGCCCGATGACTAAAGCCTCTATGAACCCTATACGCTCTATAGCTCCTGCAATTTTTACAGGAAACTTTAAAGATTTATGGTTGTATATTATTGCTCCTGTAGTAGGCGCAATAGCCGCAGTATCAAGCTGTAAATTGGTCAAGGATGACCAATGTTGCTAACCATAATAAGAATTCCTTATAGCATTATATTTTATTTTGTTTAACTTTTTTGATTAATGGTTAAACATTTTTATATCTTTACCATAAATATTTTAATTATGGCAAAGAAATCTGCAATATCCGAATCTAAGATTATAGAACAATATATGGGTCATGTTTTAGAACATGGTAAAAACCCTTCCTCTGTATACGCATTTGCAAAAACGAATGCTTTTGAAGAAAGTGATTTCTATAAATTTTTCGCATCGTTTGATGCCATTGAAAAAGGCATATTCACTGCGTTCTACCAAAACACCATTAAGATTTTAGAAAAGAGCGAGGATTACAAAATATTCGATGCTCGAAATAAACTATTAGGATTCTATTATACCTTTTTTGAAAACTTAACTGCCAATAGAAGTTATGTAACCCATGTGTTGGACAAATACAAGAACAATCTAAAGGGCTTACAGATTTTAAACGGTCTAAAAAATCACTTTACAAATTATGTTGGGGCATTGGGAATTCAAATGTTGGACATTAAACAAGAGCAGTTTGAAAAAATTCAAGAGAAAGCCCTCAAAGAATCAGCATGGTTACAACTTATAGTTACCATGAAATTTTGGCTTGAGGACACCTCACCTGCTTTCGAAAAAACAGATATTTTCATTGAAAAGTCCGTTAATACAACTTTTGATGTCTTAGATATCACCCCGATTAAAAGTGTTCTTGATTTAGGAAAATTCCTTTTCAAAGAAAAATTCCAAATGAACTAGAGTCTTATGAAAACAATTGATAGTATACCAACATCTAAAATCCAGAGGGCAACCAAATTGGTTACAACTGGAGCAAAAGTGGGTGTTAATTACATAAAATATTACGGTGATAAATTAGTAAACAGTGAAGCCGAAGCCAAAGAACGGTTAAATAAGAACAATGCAACCGATATATATGATGGTCTCAAACAGCTCAAAGGCAGTGCTCTCAAAGTAGCACAAATGTTGAGCATGGAAAAAAGTATTTTGCCGCAGGCTTATGTAGAGCAATTTTCTTTGGCTCAATTTTCGGTTCCGCCGCTTTCACCACCATTAGTTATAAAAACGTTTAAAAAATATTTTGGGAAACATCCCAATGATCTTTTTGATACTTTTAGTGCAACTTCCGTTAACGCTGCTAGTATCGGCCAGGTACATGTAGCATTTAAGAATGGGAAAAAACTTGCTGTGAAAATCCAATACCCGGGAGTTGCAGAGAGTATCGCTTCAGACCTAGCCATGGTTAAACCTGTGGCTATGAGTATGTTCAATATCAAAGGTAAAGATTCAGATAAATACTTTAAAGAAGTTGAGCATAAACTCGTTGAGGAAACGAATTACATCAACGAGATTAAGCAAAGTAAAGAGGTTGCTGAAAACTGTAAACATATTCCGCATCTTCGTTTTCCGCATTATTACGAAGACCTATCTTCTGAAAGAATTATTACCATGGACTTCATGGAAGGTGAACACCTTTCTGAATTCACTGCTCACAACGAAGACCAAGACAAAGCAAACAGATTAGGACAAGCCTTATGGGATTTTTACATGTACCAAATACATAATTTGAAAAAGGTACATGCCGATCCGCATCCGGGCAACTTCCTAGTTTCTGAAAAAGGAGAATTAATTGCGTTAGATTTTGGGTGTATGAAAACCATTCCAGACGAATTTTATACACCCTATTTTAACCTTGCAAAAAAAGAAAACTTGAGCAATCAAGATTATTTTGTCTCTAAACTCTATGAATTAGAAATTTTGAGAGCAGACGATTCACCCGAAGAACTCGAATTTTTCACTCAGATGTTTCATGAAATGTTGAGTCTTTTTACACAGCCGTTTCACCAAGATACTTTTGATTTCTCTGATGCTAATTTCTTTGGACAAATAGCGGACCTAGGAGAAAAATATTCTAAGAACACCGAATTACGAAAAATGAATGGTAATAGAGGTTCTAAGCATTTCATTTACATAAACAGAACTTTCTTCGGACTTTACAACCTTATGTTCGATTTGAAGGCACAAAACATAAAAATCAATAATTTTTTAAAGCTGTAATGAGATACTTTAGCGAAAACGACATACAAGAACTAAACCACATCTATAAGATTAATTTAATCAATAGTTGCTCAGGGTATAAATCGGCAAACCTCATCGGTTCCATATCTAATGATGGTATAGAAAATGTTGCTGTGTTTAGTTCTGTAACCCACATTGGTTCTAGCCCCGCTATGCTAGGTTTTTTCTTAAGACCAACTACAGTCATAAGAAATACCTACGAGAACATTAAGGCGACTGGTGTTTATACCATAAATCATATTCACAATGATATAACTGAAGATGCTCATCATACATCTGCAAAATATGAGGCTGATATCTCAGAATTTGAAGTAACCAATCTCAATCCACAATACCGGTCAAATTTCAAAGCACCGTTTGTGCATGGTGCTCCAGTACAGTTGGCAATGCAATACGTTGAGGAATATGACATTAAAGCCAATAACACCATTTTAGTCATTGGGAAGGTAATTGGGCTATACGTTAAAGATAACCTCATAGAGGACGACGGGTTCATTAATTTATCTCAAGCTGGTGTAGCTGCAATAAACGGCTTGGATGGTTATGCAATACCAGATGCAAAAACAAGATATGGGTACCAAAGACCCAAACTATTAATACAACAATAATGACCATATTAGTTACAGGAGCCACCGGTTATATAGGAAAACGACTTATTCCAATTTTATTGGATAAGGGGCATACTGTAATTTGTGTGGTTAGAGACCGTTTGAGAGCGGATAAAAAATTCGCAAATGAAGATAACGTGTATGTTATTGAAGCAGATTTTCTAAAACCAATCACCTTAAGTAACATCCCCAAAAGAATAGATGTGGCATACTATCTTATGCACTCTATGTCTAATACCTCCAAGGACTTTGCTGCTTTAGAAAAACAATGTGCACAAAACTTTAAGGACTATTTAGAAACCACCGAGGTAAAACAAGTGATATACTTAAGCGGAATAACCAATGAAGATAAGCTATCCAAACACCTAAATTCCAGAAAACAAGTGGAGTTTATTTTAAAATCTGACAACTACGCACTTTCGGTTTTTAAAGCGGGAATTATAGTGGGTTCTGGAAGTTCTTCTTTTGAAATCGTAAGAGATCTTGTAGAGAAATTACCTTTTATGATTGCACCAAAATGGTTAAATACAAAAACACAACCTTTGGCTGTTCGGGATGTATTGAGCTTTTTGAGCAAAGCGGTTGGTAACGAAAAAGTCTTCAATAAATCCTTTGATGTTTTCGGACCCGAAATAATCACTTATAAAGACATGTTATTACAATTTGCCGAAGTAAGAGGACTAAAACGGAAAATAGTAACTGTACCGGTTATGACCCCAAAACTCTCCTCCTACTGGTTATATTTTGTGACCTCAACGTCTTATAAATTGGCAAGTACCCTAGTAGATAGTATGGGAGTTCAAATAATTGGTAAGCCTAGCAAAATTAATGAGATTTTAAATGTAAAACCCATTCCATACAAAGAGGCTGTTGCCTTGGCGTTCGAAAAGATAGAACAGAACAGTATTGTTTCCAGTTGGAAAGACTCCATGATAAGCAGCGGTAGGTTACAAAACAGATTACACCAATACATTAATGTCCCACAATTTGGATGCTTCACAGACCATAGAGAACGTTTTATAAATGACACTGAACAAACTCTAGATAAAATATGGAGCATTGGTGGTAAGAACGGATGGTATTACGGTACGTTCCTTTGGCGTATAAGAGGATACATTGATAAGCTCTTTGGAGGCATAGGTCTAAGAAGAGGACGAACTCACCCCACCCATTTGGCAGCAGGAGATGCTTTAGATTTTTGGCGTGTTATTTATGCCGATAAAAACAAACAAAAATTACTACTATTCGCAGAAATGCGCTTACCGGGAGAGGCCTGGCTAGAATTTAAAATTGAAGACAATAAACTTAAGCAAACAGCAACTTTTAGACCACGTGGACTCTGGGGAAGACTGTATTGGTACACCGTATTGCCTTTCCATGGTTTTATTTTCTCTGGTATGATTAACAAACTCGTAAAAGTTGAAATTCCGAAAACCTCACTTACCACAGAAAATATGTCCAATTTGTAATCGTCCATTCTCTTGGAGAAAAAAATGGAGTAAAAACTGGGATAACGTAAAATATTGTAGTGACAAATGCAGGAGAAACAAAACAACTTTGCTTTAGTTTGGTTCCAAAACAATTTAAGAGTTCAAGACAACGCTCTGTTATACGAGATTGTTAAAAAACATAAAAACATCATAGCGGTTTATTGCTTCGACCCGAGACATTATGAAAATACGCCTTTCGGATTTCTAAAAACCGGTAAGTTCAGAACCAAATTTCTTATTGAGACCGTTACCAATCTCAAAAATAATCTGAAGACTTTAAACATCGAATTATTAGTTTTTAATGAAAAACCTGAGACAGCCATTAAGGGCATTACCGAAAAGTATCAAGTTGAAGCGTTGTATTTACAAAAAGAATGGACTTCAGAAGAAGTTCAAACTTTTAATAATGTTGTAAAAGAGCTTCCTAAAAGCATTAAAATCCACGCAGCTTACGATCAGTTCTTATATCACCCAGATGATATAAACTACTCGGCAAGGGAAATTCCGAAGGTCTTTACCAATTTCAGAAAAAACACAGAAAAAACAAGCACAGTAAGACCTGTAATTAAAATAGAACCTTTAAAAACCAATGCCGTAGTTGAGAATAAAACAAAAATACCCACATTAAAAACCTTGGGATATGCTGATTTTGAAATGAATCCAAATACAGCGTTTCCATTTTCTGGTGGAGAAACTGCTGCTCTAGAACGCTTAGAATATTATGTGTTCAAAACAAAGAAATTGGGTGTTTACAAGAAAACACGAAATGGACTATTGGGTAAAGATTTCAGCTCTAAGTTTTCACCCTGGCTTGCTAATGGAAGCCTTTCTGCAAGAACTATATTTTGGGCCGTGAAAGAATTTGAAAAGCAACATTTCAAAAATCAATCTACCTATTGGTTGGTTTTCGAATTAATGTGGAGAGACTATTTTAAATACATTTCTCTAAAGCACAATAACAACATCTTTAAAATAGATGGCATACTAAATAATAAATACCACTGGGAAAGAAATCAGGATTTGGTTGAAAAATGGATTAATGGCGAGACAGAATCAAACTTTGTTAATGCCAATATGATCGAACTAAAAAAAACGGGATGGATGAGTAACCGCGGGCGACAAAATGTAGCTTCTTATTTTTCCAAAGACCTAAAACTGGATTGGAGAATTGGAGGCGCTTATTTTGAATCGCTGCTTATAGATTATGATGTTCATAGCAATTATGGCAATTGGATGTACGTATCTGGTGTTGGAAACGACCCCAGAGACAGAAAATTTAATGTGAATTTACAGGCACAACGATACGATGCCTCTGGCACCTATCAAAAACTTTGGTTACAACCCACCTTGTTTTAGATATGAAAACAACAGACGTCCATATCATTTTTCCCAATCAACTGTTTAAAACCTCCAAGGCTTTAGAAAGTGCTACCGATATTGTTATGGTAGAAGAATTTCTTTTCTTCAAACACTATAAATTCCATAAACAAAAAATTGCCTTCCATAGAGCTTCCATGAAGTCCTATCAAGACTATCTAAAACTTAAGAATAAAAAAGTACATTATATCGATTCCCAAAAGGCAATAAGCGATATAAGGTTACTTCTTCCATACCTTGCGAGCCAAGGCTATAAAACTGTTCATATCATCGATCCTGTAGACTGTTGGTTAGAAAAACGCATTATAAATTATGCCCAAAACGTTAATATTGTTTGGTACGATAACCCAGGGTTTATAAATTCTAAAGAGGCGCTATCAGATTTTTTTAAACCTACTAAAAAGAAATTCTTTCAAACGGCATTTTATAAAAACCAAAGAAAGAAACTCAACATTTTAATGAACCAAGGGGAACCTGAAGGCGGAAAATGGACTTTTGATACCGATAACCGGAAAAGATATCCAAAAGATAAAACGCCACCTAATATTCATTTTCCAGACAAAACAAAATATCATATCGAGGCTGAGGGCTACGTTAGTAAACACTTCGCTAATAACTATGGGGCTCTTAACGATTTTATTACTTATCCCTTAGACTTCGATTCATCTGAAGCTTGGCTTGACCAATTTTTTGAGCAACGGTTTTACGAATTCGGTATTTATGAAGATGCCATAGTTAAAGAAGCCCATTTTTTAAATCACAGTATATTATCGCCATTGGTAAATGTTGGGTTACTTGACCCGGAACACGTTGCAAGAAAAGCGGTTCAATTTGCAAAAAAGAATGATATCCCTATAAACTCAACCGAAGGTTTTGTTAGACAAATAATAGGATGGCGCGAATTTATTAGAGGTGTTTATCAAATAAAAGGCTCCCAAGAACGTACAACAAATTTTTGGGGGTTTACCAGAAAAATACCCAAATCGTTCTACACGGGCACAACCGGAATAGCTCCAATAGACGATGTTATAAAAAAGGTATTAAAAACAGGCTATGCACATCACATCGAACGCCTTATGGTTTTGGGTAACTTTATGGTGTTATGTGAATTTAACCCAAATGAGGTTTACCAATGGTTTATGGAACTTTTCATTGACTCATACGACTGGGTAATGGTTCCAAATGTTTATGGCATGAGCCTTTATGCAGATGGCGGTATTATGTCTACAAAACCCTATATAAGTAGTAGTAACTACATCATGAAAATGAGCAATTATAAAAAAGGAGAATGGCAAAAAACTTGGGATGGATTATTCTGGACGTTTATGGACAAGCACAGATCCTTTTTTTTATCAAACCCCAGGTTGGGCATGCTTATTAGAACCTTCGATAAAATGCCAGTAGAAACAAAAGAAGCCCATTTTGAAAATGCCGATTTTTTTTTAAAAGCCCTCAATAATGATTGAAAAAGAACATATCAATGTCGTTTGGCTAAAACGCGACCTACGCTTGTTTGATAACGAGGCTATTTATGAGGCTTTAAAAAGTGAAAGGCGGGTCTTGTTGTTATATTGTTTCGAGCCCATTTTAGTTGAAGATGTGCATTACAGCGAGAGACATTGGAATTTCATAAAAGAATCTATAACAGACCTAAACGAACAATTAGCGCCCTACCAATCCAAAATCCTAGCGGTAAATGCAGATATTAATGCTACCATTAATCAGTTATTAACGCGATACCGTATAACAGAAATCTTTTCTCATCAAGAAACCGGAATTCTAGTAACCTACGAGCGGGATAAAAACTTCAAGCGTTTCTGTAAAAACAACCTTATTGATTGGAAGGAATACATAAATAATGGTGTAATAAGAGGTTTGAAAGACAGAAAAGGATGGAATGAATTGGTAGACGCGCTTTATGCGATAGAGCCTTTACCGTTTCAACCTAAAAGTAATCAGCTTATTTCTTTAGATACCATTAAATCTATTGAAGAAAATTTTAAACTTCCACAGTTAAAAACCTCGGAATTCACGCCATTTCAAAAAGGTGGCCGAACAACAGGTTTAAGGTATTTAAACTCATTTTTTCAAGAACGGCACAAAGATTACATGTTCCATATTTCTAAACCCGATTTAGCTAGAACAAGCTGTAGCAGGATCTCACCATATATTGCTTGGGGAAATCTTTCTGTTAGAGAGGTTATTCACAAAACCAAAGAGACAAGGAAAGTTTCCAAGCATAAAAAAGCGTTGGATGCTTTCATGTCGCGCTTAAGGTGGCAATCACATTTCATTCAAAAATTTGAAATGGAACATACTATGGAAGAAGCAAGTATTAACAAAGGATTTCATAAACTGAAAAAAAATATCTCCGAAAGCTATCAAATAGCTTGGAAAAAAGGACAAACGGGCTATCCATTAGTAGATGCCTGTATGCGGTGTTTAAACGAAACAGGGTATTTAAACTTTAGAATGCGAGCCTTAGTAGTATCTTTCTTCACGCACAATCTATGGCAACCTTGGCAAGCAGCAACAACACATCTCTCTCAAATGTTCTTAGATTTTGAACCTGGTATACACTTTCCGCAGTTACAAATGCAAGCAGGAGAAACTGGAATTAATATGCTTCGCATTTATAATCCTGTAAAAAACAGTTTAGAGCATGACCCCTCGGCAGCTTTTATAAAAAAATGGGTTCCAGAACTAAGAGACTTGGATACGCCATTTGCGCATCAGCCATATTTAATGACTGAACTGGAACAACAATTCTACAATATTACCTTGGGAGAGGATTACCCGTTACCAATTGTGGATTTAGAAGCCACTAGAAAAAAGGCCGGTGATACACTTTGGAATTTAAGAAAAGATAAAACGGTTATGGAAGAAAGTCAACGTATTCTTAGGAAGCACACCTTAAAAAACCGCCGAAAACAATCTTAAAAAACTTATTACCAAGCAATTATTATATCCCATAAGAAATACTGATAGTGCCATTGCTATTTTTGTTTAAACTTTTTTATAAAAACTTAAACATTTTGTATATTTGAAAGAGAATAGATACAATATGTTATTAAATACAACCCATCAAAATAAAGAACACAAACAAATAATTAGGGAATTGGTTGGTACTTCTTTTACCCTATTGAAGACTTTCAAACTGAAAGGTGTTGGGTCTAAGCGTATGATTATATCACAAGTTAGTCCAAATTTGGAACAAATTATAAACAAAAGCTCAGATATCAATTATGCAAATTTAGAATTAAGAACCGAAGGTATTTTAATATACATAAACAAAGGGCTAGAGAATTTTACATGGGTTATTCCCTATCCACAATTAGTAGTTTTTAAAGGTGATGAGCTCAGTTTACATGCCCAAGGGAAGTTCGTGAGGTTTAAAAATAATAACATGGTTAGAGAGAATAAAACATTCCTAAATAAAATGATTGAACAAAAATTGATTTACGAAGAACGTTATAATTTCCAAGATTTATGACTTTATCCATGTTAGATATAGACCGAGTTATAGAAATGGCCTGGGAGGATAGAACAACATTCGATGCCATAAAATATCAATTTGGTCTCAAAGAACAGGAGGTCATCGAAATCATGCGAAAGCATATGAAACCCAAAAGTTTCAAAATGTGGCGTAAACGTGTTCAAGGAAGAGCCACTAAACATCAAAAATTAAGAGGCTTCGAAAAAGGTCGTTTTAAATGTAGCAGGCAAAAACAAATTACACATAATAAAATTTCAAAACGTTAACGTGCTTTGATTACAATACGCTAAGACAGCACATAAAAAAGAAGATATGCAATTAGAAAAAGAAAAAACAAAAATTAACGGACATCACTTAAACGGGTTTAGTATTGAAGATATTGGAGATGATCACCTTTCCACGGGCCTTGAGACACCTCTACGAGATGATGCATTTAGACTTAGTGATGCCGACAAGAAAAAACAAATAGCTATTCTTTTTGAAGAAATTATGCAAGTTATGGGTTTAGATTTAAACGACGATTCCCTAAAAGGAACCCCAGAACGTGTCGCAAAAATGTACATTGATGAGATATTCTCTGGTCTAAATCCGAGTAATAAGCCTAAAGTAGCATTGTTCGATAACAAGTACAAGTACAACCAAATGCTGGTTGAAAAAAATATTACGTTCTATTCTAACTGTGAGCATCATTTCGTACCCATTATAGGTAAAGCTCATGTTGCATATATATCTTCTGGTAAAGTAATTGGCCTTTCTAAACTTAATAGAATTGTACAGTACTATGCTAAAAGACCACAGGTACAAGAACGTTTAACAAACCAAATAGCAAACGAATTAAAATCAATTTTAGACACAGAAGATGTTGCTGTCATTATCGATGCTAAACATCTATGTGTGTCTTCCAGAGGTGTAAAAGATGACACCTCCTCGACGGTTACCGCTTATTACGGCGGAAAGTTTAATACCCCTCAAAAAATTACAGAATTACAAAATTATTTAAACGATTAACACCATGGAATTAGAATTAATTAACAAAGCGCTAGAGTTTGAACAAAGAAAAATGAGAGGTCTCTCTACAAGCGACCGTGTAAAAATATCCAGAGAAGCTAAAGCCCTCATTTTAGATTTAAATCAAATCTACAAAATAAAAAAGGACCAGAAACTCATGGACATAATGAAACGCCTTACTGCTATTAAACGAAAGGTTGAAAAGAGATTAAAAGGACCTTTAATTGTATAACGAATACCCAATACTAATTGGTACTGTTCAGTCAGAAATAATACAAAATGAAAACAATAATTATAGTAGGTGGAAGTAAAGGTATTGGCAATGCCCTTGTGAAAAATTTATTAGAACAACATAAGGTTATAAACATAAGCAGGACTAAACCAGATATATCTAACGATAATTTGGTGCACTATTCCTGTAATGTTCTAGAAGATGAACTACCAGATATAGAGCAAGCAGATGGACTAATTTATTGCCCTGGTAGTATAAACCTGAAACCTTTCCAAAGGCTGACTTTAGACGATTTTCAAAATGACTTGAACATAAACGTTTTAAGTGCTGTAAAAGTACTTCAAAAGTATATGACAGCGCTAAAGAATGGAAATAGCCCTTCGGTTGTTCTATTCAGTACAGTTGCTGCAAAATTAGGCATGCCTTTTCATGCCAGTATTGCTGCGGCTAAATCTGCCGTAGAAGGCTTGGTAAAATCGCTTGGCGCCGAATGGGCCCCTTCTATAAGAATAAATGCAATTGCACCTACAGTCACCGATACTAGTTTGGCCGCTAAATTATTGCGTAATGACAAAATGATTGATAGTATTAAAGAACGTCATCCCTTGAAAAAAATATTGCAACCCGAAGAGGTCGCTAATATGGCTGAGTTCTTACTGTCTGAAAAAGCGAACTCCATTTCTGGCCAGATTTTTGAAATAGACTGTGGTATCGTAAGTTTTAAAATATAATTATTATGAACGTTTTAAAAACATTTGTAGCAACATTGTATCCAAAGCAACCTGAGGTAAATGCATTGGTTTCTAATCTGTACGATGTAAACATTTCTAGTCTCAATGGCTCTGCATTGGATTTAAAACAATTTAAGGGAAAATATATCCTGTTCGTTAATGTAGCTTCAAAGTGTGGCTTTACTCCTCAGTATAAAGAATTGCAGGAACTACAAGATACGTTCAGCGATGTCCTAGCAGTCATAGGTATTCCTTGTAACCAATTTGGTAGGCAAGAACCTGGAGATGCAGACGAAATACAGGAATTTTGCGAAATAAATTATGGTGTAACTTTTAATATCACCGAAAAAGTAAATGTTAAAGGAACACACAAACACGAACTCTATCAATTCTTAACCGAGAAACATAACAATGGTGTTAGACAATCTACGGTTAAATGGAATTTTCAAAAATATTTAGTTGACCCTCAAGGCAAGTTAGTAGATTATTTCCTTTCTACAACTAAACCTCTAAGCCCGAGAATTACGAATTATTTAAAATAAAATTGCCATGTTCAAAATTTTCAAAAGAAATTCGAAAAGAGAAAAATTAGAAAAAAAAGTTAAACGCTTATTAAAAGAGTGGCATGAACTGTCCTCGATAAACAGAAAAGAAAGCGATAAAAAATATGCAGAAGCTCAAGAGATTTTAGCGTATTTGAATAAAACAAATCATGAAATTAGTTAGTTATAGTGTTCTCTTCTTAATTTTAAATTTCGGTGCCCTTGCCATAGGCAACTTGCTTATGGCATCGGGACCGCAAAAAGAGTGGTATTTAGCACTTAACAAAGCACCTTGGACTCCTCCCGGTTGGGTGTTTGGTGTTGCTTGGTTTACCATTATGGCCTGTTTCTCGTTATACATGGCTTACTTATTACAAACTGGGCTAACTTCAAAAATAATACTACTATTCACGCTTCAATTTGTACTAAATATTAGCTGGAACTATGTTTTTTTTAATGCGCACCAAGTCGCAGTTGGACTTATTGTGCTTTTAGCGCTAACCTCCATAGTCTCAATATTTACCTATAATTACTGGAAAACACTAAAATTGAAAAGCGTGCTTATTCTCCCCTATTTATTCTGGCTCTTTGTCGCAACATCGCTTAATATGTACATACTAATACACAACAAATAATGAAAATATACAGCTTACATAGAAAACAAAATTTACCCATTTCGGTAGATGAAGCTTGGGAGTTCTTATCCAATCCCAAAAACTTAAAAACCATAACACCAGATTATATGGGTTTCGAAATTTTGTCTGGAGCAGACAGACCCATGTATGCTGGCCAAATTATCGAATACATTGTAACACCAGTTTTGGGTATTAAAACTAAATGGGTTACCGAAATAACGCATGTTATAGATAAGCAATACTTTGTAGACGAACAACGCTTTGGCCCCTATGCCTTATGGCACCATAAACATTTTATAAAGGAAATAGAAGGTGGTGTAGAAATGGAAGATATCATTCACTATAAAATTCCGTTTGGAATCTTAGGTCAACTCATGCACCCTATGGTAGTGGCGCCTAAACTAAATGAGATTTTTGAATACCGCACCAAAAAGCTAAATGAACTCTTTGGAAACATGCCTGAACCTAAAATAAAATCGAAAGTAAAAGTAGCTTGAAAACGCTAAAGTGTTAAAATGGGTTAAAATATTCGTTTCCCTCCATAAATTCAATTTAAAAACATAAGTTTGGCAAATTTTATTATATTGTCTTCCTGCTAATAACCGTATTTGGCAGATTGTTTAATTGAATATTGACTATGGAATTGATTGATAGAGCTTTAGAATTTGAAAATCGTAGACACACCTTTAAAACTACAAGTGAACGCATTGAATCTTCTAGAGAGGTTAAAGCCCTTATATTAGAAATTAACACTATTTACAAAGAAACCAAAGATCCAGAACTTATGGACCTTATGAAGCGCTTAACCGTTATAAAACAAAAAATAGAAAAGCGTTTAAAGGGAAGACAAAACGACCTTATTGGTTAGATTTTACCTGTTCTTTTATAAAACGTAAAAGCAATATTACTTTTCACAAAATTTGCGTAATTACTTTACAACAATATACTTTTTAATCTAAGGCTAGGCTAGACTATTGGAGTTAAAATAAATACTATCAAGAGACTAAAAAGACCAATAGGTTATCCAGCAATTAACATATCAAAATCTGCAGCTGTCTGTATAACCTCCTGAATTATTGAAGGCGCGACTGAACGTTCTTGAGCATTCTCCTCATCTTCTGAGATACCCAATTTTTCAAAAAAGTTTCTAAAACCTTTTGGACTATGAATATTCACCCATTTGCACACTTTATCTGTTTTATTACTAAAAGTATGTAAGGTGTTCTTTGGTAAATCAACAGATTCTCCTGCACTAACAACTTTAACTTCACCATCAATAAAAAATTCCATTTCGCCTTCAATAATTAAAAAAGACTCATCAAAAGAGTTATGAGAATGAGGCGGTGGCCCTTGAACATGTGCTGGAGTTTCAGCAAACATAATATCGTAATTTCCAGTAGTATCATATGGTGTTACCTTATGCCCTAACACCCACTTGGTAGTTGATTGTTTCATTTTATGAGATTTTTGTCTCACAAACTTAATAATGAATTTTGAATTCTGCAAATTTTATAAGACATTTGTCTCATGAGAAAGAAATACATAGAAACCGGAAGAAAACAGCAAAAGCTAAAAACTCGGAATAAAATACTTGCTAGCGCAAAGAATTTACTGAGAAAAGGAACCGACTTTACCTTAGAGCAAATTGCTGAAGACGCTAATATATCTCGGGCAACGGTTTACCGCTATTATTCTAGTGTAGATATACTTTCTTTAGAAGCTGGTCTAGATTGGCAAACAAAGCCCCCTGAAGCTATACTGAAACCCCTACTAGATAAAGATATTAGACATAAACTCATAGGTGTTCAGGATTACTTTAACCAATTAACCTACAATCACGAAAACGCTTTTAGAAAATATTTAAGTCATGCCATTACTTCTAATTCAGATGAAGGTAAAAGAGGTGCTAGACGCGTTAAAACCTTAGAATTAGCTTTAGAAAACAATACCCTTAACCTATCGGAAGAAGATACCGAAAAACTAATCGTTGTCGCTACAGCACTTATGGGAGTTGAAGCTACCATTGTAACCAAAGACGTTTGCGGTCTAGACAACGAGACCTCTAAAACCATACTCAATTGGGGATTAGACACGCTTTTAAAAGGTATCCTTACTGACAAATTCAGATAAATCTATTCTAATTTAAGCTTGTAAGCCCTTACAGTATTATGAAAAAAAGTAGGTACTAAAAGTGTTTGGGTTTCTGGAATAAAATCTATATCTGCAGCGTTAATAGATGCTTCCCTGGTGTCTAAAAGTTTTTCTTTACTCCAATCTTTAGCATGAATATAAAACACTTCTCCTTTCCAACTTGAGGTTATAAAATCACCGTTTTCTAATTTTACAACACCATCGCCATGCCCAATACTATCCGTTAATTTTTTAAAACCATTTGTAGCATTATAAACTCCAAATTGTTGAGTGCCAGAATCTAAAAAATAAAGACCTTCCTTTTGAAAAAGCAATCCGTTTAATCGTTTTAAATTTAAGGTATCCGAAGCATATTCTGTAATTGAACCATGCGCTATTTTATAGACAGTACCAGAACCAGATCCCGAGGCATAAACAACACCCTCATGGTCTACAGTAATATCGTTTAATTGTGGATTTCCCTCTACATTATAAGTATTGGTAATTGTCTGGGAGGCTATATCTATCTCAGCAACACAATCAATATCACTTACATATAACTTACCGTGGCTTAAGCCCAAACCTTTAGGGCCACTCACCCCTTCCATCCATTTTAAATCAACAATCTCACCGCTGGTATTTATTTTAGAAATGAATCCGTTACCATCTTTTTCCCAAGGATTGTTGTTTATATTAGAGACATATATTGTCTTTGAGGCCTTATCAAATAAAACAGCTTCGGCTGTAGTAAGCAACGTATCGGTTTCCCAAACTAACTCTAAAGATGGGTTTACTTTCGAAGATATAACTTGATCCGTTGAAACGTTAGATTTATTCTTGTTAGCACAAGATATTAAGAGGGTTAACATAAATAACACCAATGGTAAACTATAATTTCTCATAACGAGTTTGTATTTAAGTAAGAATTGTTAAAAGTAGATTGCTTTTATAAAGTAACCCAACAGAAAAATACAAATTATAATTTATTTGGTGTTTGTTGAGAACTATATTAATCTAAACGTTCAATTTTTGCTCCAATAGCCTTTAAACGCGTGTCTATATTTTCATAACCACGATCAATCTGCTCAATATTCATAATCGTAGATGTTCCCTTGGCAGACAGCGCCGCTATAAGCAACGACACTCCTGCTCTAATATCTGGTGAAGTCATTGTAGTCGCCTTTAAGGTTGACTTAAAATCATGACCGATAACCGTAGCTCTATGAGGGTCACATAAAATGATTTTAGCTCCCATATCGATCAATTTATCAACGAAAAACAATCGGCTTTCAAACATTTTTTGATGAACGAGAACACTTCCTCGTGCTTGTGTGGCTACGACTAAAATGATACTTAACAAATCTGGTGTAAAACCTGGCCAGGGCGCATCGGCAATGGTTAAAATAGAGCCGTCTATAAAGTTTTGTATTTCATACCCATCGGTATGCGCTGGAATATGAATATCGTCTCCCTGCCTTTCCACAGTAATGCCCAATTTTCTAAACATATTAGGAATTACCCCTAAATCATCCCAAGATACGTTGGTAATCGTAAGTTCACTTTTGGTCATGGCGGCCAATCCAATCCAACTACCAATCTCAATCATATCTGGTAACATGGTGTGCTCTGTTCCTCCTAAACTTTCAACACCTTCAATAACAAGCATATTAGAACCAACACCACTAATCTTAGCTCCCATCCTATTCAGCATTTTGCATAATTGCTGTAAATAAGGTTCACAAGCAGCGTTGTATATTGTAGTTTTACCTTCAGCTAAGACAGCTGCCATAACAATGTTGGCCGTACCTGTAACCGAAGCTTCTTCAAGAAGCATGTAGGTTCCTTTAAGTTTATCGGCTTCTACACCGTAAAATTGTTCTTCTTTACTGTATCTAAATTTCGCACCTAAATTAATTAAACCTTCGAAGTGGGTATCCAATCTTCGTCTACCTATTTTATCACCACCAGGCTTTGGGATATAACCTCTACCAAAACGCGCCAATAATGGGCCTACTATCATAATCGAACCTCTTAGACCACGTCCGTCAATCTTAAATTGATCGGATTCCAAGTAATCTAAATCAACTTTATCGGCTTGAAACGAATAAGTACCTTTGGAAAGTTTTTCAACAGTAACCCCAAGTTTTGTAAGTAAACTGATTAGTTTATTAACATCAACAATATCAGGAATATTATTAATAATAACTTTTTCTGGAGTTAATAATACAGCACATAATATTTGTAGCGCTTCGTTTTTGGCACCTTGAGGCTGAATGCTTCCTTTGAGCTGGTGACCGCCTTCAATTTTAAAGATTCCCATAGGTAAATTTAGTGACGTTTTCTTTGACGATTGTTCGTGTTCTTTTTCTTCTTGTTACTGTATTTACCTTTAGAACGCATTAAACTAGCAGAATCTGATAAATCTTCTTCAGAATTTCGTAAATCTATCTTTCCTCCAGATAACTCGAACAAATGATCGTAGATAACCGCATCTTCAACAGAGTCTTTATTCCAATTTAAGAAACACTTTTTCATATGGTTTGCTATGGTATAAAGAAGCGCTTCTTTTAACTCGCCATCTTCCCAAGTATTGGCAACATCTATCATTGTCTTGATGTTGTTACCATAAAAACGGTATTTAGGATGATTTTGTGGGTACCTCAAAGGTTCCGGGCGCTCTTCTAAAACCTCTTTTGTTGGCTTCGGAAATGGTGAATCTACATCTAACTCAAAATTGGCCATGATGAATAATTGATCCCAAAGTTTATGCTGAAAATCGGGCACATCGCGTAAATGTGGCTGCATATTTCCCATTACAGAGATAATGGATTTTGCAATTTTATTGCGTTCTTCTTTGTCCTCTATTGTCTTGGCATGATTTATCATTTTCTGCATATGGCGTCCATATTCAGGAATAATTAAATGCTCACGCTCGGTATTATATTCTAAAGTATCTATCAAAATAAATGTGTGAATTAAAATTAATGCATGTAGTTCTTATGCAAGTGCAAAATACAAAAAAAACTTAGAGGCTATTTAAAAATATGTGATTAGAATTATTACAGGCCTTTTTTGTGGTGTTTTAGGTAGAGTTTAGTTTTCTTCACAACGTTTTAGTCAAAACTATAAAACGGGAATTGCGATATTTCTAAACTGTTTCTACAAACTAATAACACCTTCAACTTTTTCGGCTACCTCTTTGTATTTTTCAATAACGGCGTTTGGGTCTCTCATTAAAAGGTTAACGGACACGCTTGTGTACTTCCCGTTTTTAGATTCGGCTGTATTTATAACCGCTCCCATGTTATCGAATATGGCCTCGACCTGAGCAATTTTTTTCATATCGGACTTTACTATAAACTTATATAGGTATTCGGCTGGCCAAGTGGTTGTTTCATAAAGTTGGCCTTTTAGTTTTTCGTAAAATTCGTCTGATTTATGTGATGATGCCATAGCAATTTTTTATGCTGCAAAAATACATGATTTTTTTATTGAAAAACTCATAAATCCATAATAAAAACCCAAATGGATTTGTGTCTTTATGAATCAGTTTTTATCCCATTTTTATAGCTAAATAAAACTCAGGTTATACTGAAGCGATATACAGTTTAGCTTCTATTTTTTTAATCGGTTCTAAATTCCGATTTTTACACTAAATTCTACAAATTTGAGCACTAAAAAAGTTGTCATTACAGGAGGGCCAGGCACCGGAAAATCCACAATAATAAACGAACTTATAAAACGGGGCCATCATTGCTTTGAGGAGATTTCCAGACAGGTAACACTCGAAGCTCAAAAGGAAGGTATAGACCAACTTTTTTTAACCAAGCCATTATTGTTTAGCGAACGCCTTTTAAAAGGTCGTGAACAACAGTTTATTGAGGCCTCAAAAAGTAGTTCAAATATCGTGTTTTTAGATCGAGGCGTTCACGATGTCCTAGCCTATATGGATTATATTGGTAATACCTACCCGCAAGATTTTAGAGATGTTTGCCGCTCCAGTATTTACGACCATGTCTTTATTTTTAAACCCTGGGACCTTATTTACGAAAGCGATAACGAACGTTACGAAAACTTCGAGCAATCGCTTAAAATCCACGAACACCTTTTAGAAACTTACCAATCCTACAATTACAATTTAATTGATGTTCCCTTTGGAACTGTAGAAGAGCGCATCAATTTTATCCTTGAAGCGTTAAACTTGTAATATGGAGCACCCAATTAACATATTAGAACGTTATTGGAATTACACCAAATTTAGAAACCAGCAGGAAGATATCATAAATGCGGTAATTGATGGTGAAGATACTTTTGTGCTATTACCTACGGGAGGTGGTAAATCTTTGTGTTTTCAAATACCTGCTTTAGCCAAAGACGGTATTTGCATTGTCATTTCGCCATTAATTGCTTTAATGAAAGACCAAGTAAAGGCCTTAAACCAAAAAGGCATAAAAGCATTGGCCATTACCGGTGGTATTTCCCTTAATAATTTGGATACGCTTTTAGACAATTGTATCTACGGAAACTACAAGTTTTTGTATCTATCTCCCGAAAGGCTACAACAGGAATTGGTTCAGGATCGCATTAGGCAAATGAATGTGAATCTCATAGCTGTTGATGAAGCACATTGTATCTCCCAATGGGGAAATGATTTTAGACCATCTTATAAAAACATTACGCTTTTACGTAGGCTTCAACCCTCGGTCAATGTGGTTGCGTTAACGGCATCGGCTAAACCCGAAGTTGTTCAAGATATCATAAAGGAGCTTGATTTTATCCAACCTAAAATCTTTAAACAATCGTTTGTCAGGCCTAATATTGGCTATATGGTGCTTCATGAAAACGATAAATATTACAGACTCGAAACCATTTTAAAAAAGTATACACAATCGGCTATCGTTTATGTTAGAAACAGAAAAGCTACACTAGAATTAAGTCAATTTTTAGAGTCAAAAGGTTCTACAGCGACCTACTATCATGGTGGACTATCTAACGACGAAAAGGAAGCCAATATGACCCAATGGGCAAATAACAAAAAACAAGTCATAGTGGCTACCAATGCGTTTGGTATGGGCATTGATAAGCCTGATGTTAAAACGGTTATACATTTTAATTTACCAGAAAGTATCGAGAGTTATTTTCAAGAAGCCGGACGCGTGGGAAGAAATGGTGAAAAATCTTTTGCCGTTATTATAAAAAACGACAGTGACCTACAACTGGTGAAAAATCAATTTCTGAATGTTTTACCTAGTGTAGATTATGTAAAGCAGGTGTATAGAAAACTATGTAATTACTTCCAAATATCTTACGGAGAAGGGGCGTATAGTACTTTTGATTTTAATTTCAATGCCTTTAGTAAAACCTACGATTTTAATACACTTCTTTGTTATAACACCCTAGAGTTACTTGATAGAAACAGTATCATAAATCTTTCCAAACAGTTTAAAAACAAAGTCACTGTTCAATTTATAATGGACAGCCATGCTATTTTCAATTATCTCGATACGCATAGTGATTTAAACATTATAATAAAGTCCATACTTAGAATGTACGGCGGTATTTTTGATCATGAAACCAAAGTAGACACCAAAAAAATTGCCGAAAGAGCATCGGTTTCAGAACAAACACTAATTCATACTTTGCAACGATTAGAAAAAGATGATGTCTTGACATTAAACCTCGCAAAAACCGATGCTCAAATAACATTTATAGAACCGAGGGAAGACGATAAAACCATAAACCGTATTGCCAAGGTTTTAACGCATCAAAACAAAATAAAGCACGACCAAGTTAAAGCCATGCTTGCTTATGTTGAGAATGATAGTGACTGTAAAAGCATGCAATTGCTATCTTATTTCGGTGAGAAAGACCTAAGCCCTTGTGGTGTTTGTTCGGTTTGTACTTCGGCTCAAAAAAAACTCAAAAAGGTTGATATACCTGCTTTAAAAAACCGTATCATTGACCTCTTGGAACAAGGCGATTTATCCTCTAGGGCAATTGTTTCGAAACTAAATTGTTCAGAAAAAGATTTAAAAACAGTTTTAAAACTATTAGTTGAACATAATATGATTACTATTACACCAAAAAACACTTATAAACTAAGTTGATAATGAAAGATTTAAGAATTGTTTTTATGGGAACCCCAGATTTTGCTGTCGAGACCTTAAAAATACTAGTAGAGAATAAATATAATATTGTTGGGGTAATTACCGCTCCCGACAAACCTGCAGGTAGAGGACGTAAACTAAATGAGAGTGCCGTAAAACAATATGCCAAAGAAAATAACCTTAACATACTACAACCTACCAACCTAAAAAACGGAGATTTCCTTAATGAACTCAAGTCGCTTAGGGCAAACTTACAGGTGGTGGTTGCTTTTAGAATGTTACCGGCTGTTGTTTGGCAAATACCAGAATATGGAACGTTCAATCTACACGCCTCCCTGCTACCTAACTACAGAGGGGCAGCTCCCATAAACTGGGCTATTATAAATGGTGAAACTAAATCTGGGGTTTCAACCTTCTTTATAGATGAAAAAATTGATACTGGTGCCATGATTCTTCAAGAGGAAGTAGATATTGAACCAGATGAAAATGCTGGAGAGCTTCACGATAAATTGATGGCACTTGGAAGTAACTTAGTTTTAAAAACCGTAAAACTTATTGAGGTTGGCTCTATTGAAACTAAACCTCAAGTAGATACCACCGATATAAAAACAGCTTACAAATTAAACAAGGACAACTGTAAAATAAATTGGCAAGACTCCTTAGACAATATATATAACCATATTCGTGGGCTTAGCCCCTATCCTGCTGCTTGGTGTACTTTTATTAATGGCGAAGATGCACTGGATGTAAAAATTTATAAAGCCGAAAAAGAATCTGCTGAACACGATTTAAATCTCGGAACCATTGTTTCCACTAAAAAAAGCTTAAAAATTGCGGTTTTAAATGGATACCTATCCATACTGGAAATTAAACTTCCGGGGAAGAAACGCATGGATATAAAATCGCTACTAAACGGCTATTCTTTTACAGATAATGCCAAAGCGCTCTAAACCCTTGTAAACACTACCACTACAAAGAAACCAAACCATTGGTCTATCCTTTATTAACAAATGCTCAAAGTTATCAACAAAAGCATGCATTTCCCTTGTTATTACTTGCGTGATTTGATAATCCGTATAAATTTGTAGAGGATTTAACAAAAATGTTTAACCAATTTATTAATAATTAAACTTTATATTATGAACAAAACAGATTTAATCGATGCAATGGCAGAACACGCAGGAATTACTAAAGCTGCCGCTAAAAAAGCATTAGAATGTGCACTTATTGAAATTGAAGGAGCTTTACAAAAAGGTAACCGTGTTTCTTTAGTAGGATTTGGTTCTTGGTCGGTTTCTAAAAGATCAGCAAGAGAAGGAAGAAACCCTCAAACTGGTGAAACTATCAAAATCAAAGCTAAAAACGTTGTTAAGTTTAAAGCTGGTGCAGATTTATCAAGCGCTGTTAACTAATATAATTTAGTTACTAAATATAGACGTTAAAGCCTTCTAAATTTAGAAGGCTTTTTTTATGACCCAAAGTCAAGAGTTGCTTTTTTGATAAATAAATACTAGATTTAGATAAAATTCATCAAAAAAGCATGACAGCTACAAACCCCCAAAAAGGAGACTTGCTCATTGCGGAACCTGCAATTATTGGTGATGTATCTTTTAATCGCTCCATAGTTCTAATTGCAGACCACTCCAGCGATGGCTCTATTGGTTTTATTCTCAATAAACCTCTAGATTACACCATCGATGAACTCATTCCCGAAATAGAAGCCGATTTTAAAGTTTATAATGGCGGCCCTGTTGAACAGGATAATTTATATTTTATACACAAGGTACCCGAATTAATTCCAGACAGCATAGAAATATCGCTAGGTATTTATTGGGGTGGCAACTTCGATAAAGTTGTAGAACTCATCTCAGAATCTAAAGTTGAAGAGGGTGATATCAAATTCTTTTTGGGTTATTCTGGATGGAGCGCTCTTCAGCTCGAAGAAGAGCTTAAAGCCAACTCTTGGGTAGTCACCGAGAATATTTACAAAAAGAACATTATCGGTAAGGACTACAAATCATTTTGGAAAGAAAAAATGTTAGAATTTGGAGGTGAATACAGTATTTGGTCCAATGCACCAGAAAATCCTAATTACAACTAACCCAATCTTACTTTTGCGTTAAGTTTTCCTATCAATGTCTTGGCTAGATTATTGGTAAAAGTCTTTTTTCTATATTTTGTAACAGATTGAATACCAACAATAACATTGGTAAAAAAAATTTCATCTGCTTTTTGAAGCTCGAATGGCGATACAGAATCTTCAACTACGTTGTAGTCAGACATGGTCTTTACGATGTCAATAATTTGCTTCCTCATCACCCCTTTTAAACATCCATCAGAAATTGGAGGTGTTTTTACAGTATCTCCTTTTATGACAAATATATTTCCGTTTAAAGATTCTATAACCTGTTTGTTAGTGTTTAAGACCAAACAATTGTCCAAGTTGTTCTCTTTTGCATAGACACTACCAACAACGTTCAAAGCCTTGTTGTTGGTTTTAAGCGTAGATAATAAACTTGGTGACTGGTAATAATCTTTAAACAAATCGACTTCGTAAGAACCTTCATCTAAGGTGTAGAAATCATTGTCTAGCGCTTTGATGGTGATAAGAAAATCTACATCGTTGTTGGTTGGCGTGTATAACCCACCAGATTTCCTATTCACTATTAATTTAACTCTAGCTGTTGAAGCCGATAAATCGTTTGCCTGTAATGTTTCCTTAATTTGTTCTTCTATATATTCTAAGGTAAAATTCATGGGGATTTCCATTCTCATAATTCTCATGGAAGCCATTAACCTAAAGTAGTGATCCTCCAAGAACAGAATTTTACCCAAACTCACTTTTATGGTTTCGAAAACCGCATCACCATAGGCAAACCCTCTGTTTTCTATTGAAAGTAACGCTGTGTTTTCAGAAATATTTCCGTTAAAATTTATCATAAAAAAATCCCGTTTTCAGGTTTATTGAAAACGGGACAAATATAGTCTAATTATACTATTTAAATCTACACAGAGCCTAATACATGCTTTAAATCTGATATTTGGTTTTCCCATAGCATTTTAGCTTCATCGACTTCGTCCTCTTCGGCAAAATCGGTAACCATTAAGGAAACATCCTTGGTGATTTCGTCGACCTGAATTCGTATTTCAAAGTAACAAGAAGCGCCTTCTTCATCGTCTGCAACCCATCTAAATTTAACACGTTCCCCACTTTTTTTACTCAGTAATTTAGCTTGTTCTTCGCTATCGTCCCATATAAAGGTAAACAACTCACCACGTGAATTTACATTGTCTGAAAACCATTCTGAAAGTCCCGAAGGTGTTGATATATATTGAAATAATAATTGAGGTGAAGCATGAATTGGAAATTCGATATCGAATCTTACTTTGTCGTCCATAAGTACGTTAAAAATTAATGTAGCGTAATATATACATTAATTAATAAGTAATGCAATTTTTTTCGCAATAATTTATTTCACTAATGTTTGTTGAGATTAATTTTGTTTTTATATTTGCAGCCACAAAATGGCGAGGTAGCTCAGTTGGTTAGAGCGTCGGATTCATAACCCGGAGGTCTCGAGTTCAAATCTCGATCTCGCTACAAGACATAAAGTCAATAAAACAAGCGGTTTAGCCTTTCTAAACCGTTTTTTTATGTCTAATTTGAAACAGATTCTTACTTTTGCATACGATTTTGAATACGAAAGTGCATACGATTTGTCCCAGAAGAAAAACTTTTCCAATCCTAAAATTTACGTTGCAGATGGCGATTTGACCAAGCGTTGGTACGTGTATTTCTCTTTCAGAAACCCCGATTCTGGAAAAATGAAACGGATGACCCCATTTTATGGTGTAGCAAACAAGTACAAGACCAAGGGAGAACGTATGGAGGTGCTTTCAGTCTATCGCAAGACATTGCTAAAATTATTAAAACAGGGCTACAATCCCTTTAACGACAATACCGAGCTGTTCAATAAACTGAAGGGCAAAAAGGAAGCTCCTAAAACCCAACCACAAGAAACCGCAAGTTTACCAGAACCTGAACAACCAGAAACCGTAAGCGAAACAACTAAATTGTCATTGAAGGAAGCCTTTGACTTCGGACTAAAACTAAAGAAAAATGTGGTGAACGCAAGAACTCTAAAGGATTACGAAGGTAAAATAAATGCATTCCTGAAATGGTTGTACACGAAACACCCAGATATCAAGACCATTGACGGTATTAACAAAAATATTGCTCTAGAATACCTAAATGACATATTATGCCAGACTTCTGCAAGAAACCGTAATAATTATAGAGCGGATATTAGCAGTATCATGCAGGTTT
Organism: Seonamhaeicola sp. ML3; assembly: GCF_023273855.1. Lineage (NCBI taxonomy): Bacteria > Pseudomonadati > Bacteroidota > Flavobacteriia > Flavobacteriales > Flavobacteriaceae > Seonamhaeicola > Seonamhaeicola sp. ML3. The sequence continues at coordinate 3,289,268 of NZ_CP096884.1, forward strand.
TGGAAGACAATGAGATTATTGAATCCAACTTTATAAAGAAAATACCAGTATTAAAGTCTAAACCCGAAAGGCACAAGACTTATTCCCAAGAAATGCAAGATGACATATTCAAGCATTTAGAAAATGAGGATCCAGATCTTTTGCTCTATATCAAATTTATTCTTTATGGCCTGTTAAGACCGATTGAAATTAACAGAGTGAAAATCAAGGATATCAACCTAACGGACAAGATCATACAATATAAGGCCAAGAACAGTAATTTAAAGACTAGGATTATTCCGCAGATTCTTCTGGACGAACTACCGGACTTATCAAAAATGAACGGCGATGATTTTCTGTTCACACCAAGCAAAATTGGTGGCGCATGGAAAACTGGCGAAAATAACAAACGTGACTATTTTACCAAACGGTTTAGAAAGATGGTCAAGGAACCCCTTGGTATTGGTGAAGATTACGGACTATACAGCTTTAGGCATACCAGTATTACTAAACTTTACAGAGAACTGGTAAAGGAATCTTCACCTTTTAAGGCCAAAAGCGAACTTATGCAGATCACGGGGCATACCTCAATGACCGCCTTGGAAAAATATCTCAGGAATCTGGACGCAGAATTACCAGCCGATTATTCAGAAATGCTAAAAAAGAACAATGGATAAAGATTCATTATATAAATACTATCTGGGACTGATCCCTAACCTATTGGTGGAATTTCATTTCTTTTTAGCAAAGAACAAGATTCCGAAAGAAGTTTTGCAGGAAATAGAAATCTTTAAAACCGACAAGTATCTAGACAAAATCTACGTAGCAGATTATTACGATGGTATCGTTCCATATATAAAGGACAGGAAAAATGACCAATTTATTCTTAAAAGCAGCAAACTGAACAAGAATATCTTCAGTCTTTTGGAGAAGAAAAGCAAGTTGACAGAACCTGAATTTGATTACGTATTGAACCAATATTTCGAATTGGCGGAAACGTTTTTCTATTTTGCAGATTGGTTGAACGACAATCTAGAACTTTTGGAATTAAATGATCGAAGTACAAAAGGCCTATTCAATATACAGTTCCTTAACTACAAAAAGCACTTTGAATCGTTCATCAAGAACTTTTATCCCGATCACAAAGCAGTTCCAAAAGGAAACTTTAATGCCCTGGAAAGGATTAAAAGCATTTATCCCAATACTCCGCAAGGGTTGGCTAGTGCAAGTGCAATGAAAGGCAAGTTTAATTTTCCTGATTTCATTGAAGCAACAGAATCCAAGGAGGCCGCTTTTTCGGTTTCCAAAAAAACACAAGCATCAAAAAGCAAAATTAAAAAACCGCTTATCACCAAGGAGGAAGCCGAATCGGAATTGTTAAAAAAGTATTTTGTTATAGACAATAAAGTATAATGCTTAAAATATATTTGCACATTTTGGCAACCTATATTTCAAAATCGTGATAATTATTGTAATCAAAAAAAGATGTTGATTTTTTGTTGATGCCCATGAAAAGTTGTTGGTTTTTTGTTGCTTATCTGTTGCTAGATCGTTGGTTTTTTGTTGATATGATTATAATAGTAATCAGAAAATGCCTAAAAGTATGCTTTTAAGGTTTAATTTTTGTTGTAGAATTTTTTGAAATGATTTTTATTTCATTGCCATATAGTCCTGCCAAATAATCAACACATACTTTTCTGCATTGTACTCCTTTTTTTTAAGAAAACCGAACTCATAAACGAACCAGTAGATATCCCCTTTTTGGTTCTTCCAGTAGTGGGTAAAGAAATTAGGGTCGAACCCTTGTTCCAATAACACCTTTGACCTTATAATCGCCTTTCCTGCCCTATTATAATGTTTCAGCAGTTTTCTGTTAAGCTTTAACTGATTGTCCACTTTGTTGTAAAATCTGGGAGCTGCTGTTTTGGACTGCTGGTACTGGAAAGAACTTTTGCAATGGTTATCGCAGTACTTTTTATCAGACCTACCAGTCAATTCCTTGCCACAAGACAGGCACTTTTTCCTTTCCAAATTCATAACTGAATATTATACGGATAATATACATATAATATTCGGCTTTTATATTAAAAACCTCTAAATTTAAGTAAAATTTTTCGCATGAATAGATTACCAAACATCACTTTAAAAAACCTGCTGATCGACAACAGGAAAAAGATAGGCCTTCAATATTTTTCAAATAAGGTTATTGATGCACTGCTTAATAATTTACCCAATGTATCTTGGAGTTCCTTGTACCATATGCATTACATCCCCTACTCTAAAGATAATTTAGACCTGATTTTCAAGACGTATAAAGGTGTCGCCTGGATCAATGGTAATTATTTCTTTAAGAAAGATAATTCTAAAGCCCTGAACGAAGAATTTGACGTAGAATGGTTTAGAAACAGACAACTACCAATTGATTATAAACAATGTCCAGAAGCCTACTTGGACAAACTTGAACTTAAGCGCTATGCTAATAATACCGTGAAGACCTATGTTTCATGTTTTGAAAAGTTCATAAACCATTACAAGGACAAACACATAGATGAAATTAACGAAAATGATGTTAGGGACTACCTTAAAGTTTTAGTTCAAAACAAATGGTCGAACTCATACCTAAATCAATTTATTAACAGTATCAAATTTTATTATGAAATCGTTCTGGGATTGCCCAATAGGTTTTACGACATAGAACGTCCAAGGTCTGAGCGTAAGCTACCCGTGGTACTCTCAAAGGAAGAGGTTCGTGAAATTCTTGATGCAACAAACAACATTAAACATCGTTGTATCCTTGGTCTCCTTTATTCCGCCGGGTTAAGGCGCAGTGAGCTTATTAATCTGAAGCTTACCGATATAGACAGCAAAAGAATGCTCATCAAGATAGATGGAGCAAAGGGCAACAAGGACAGATATTCTCTTTTGGCACAATCAATGCTCGATGATCTGAGGGAGTATTATAAAAAGTTTAGACCTACCAAATATCTTTTTGAGGGGCAAAAGAAAGAAAAGTATAGTGCCACAAGTATTGTAAAGATACTTTCTTCGGCAGTATATAAGGTGGGAATCAAGAAACACGTTACGCCCCACACCCTGAGGCATAGCTTTGCAACCCATTTACTTGAAAATGGAACTGACCTTAGGTACATCCAAATACTTTTGGGGCATAATTCTACAAAGACGACCGAAATCTACACGCACGTTGCCACCAACACATTTAATTCTATAAAAAACCCATTGGATTTGTAAGAATATTAACTATTTTTATCCAAATAAATATAGTAGATATAAAGACAATTGTCTTTATACAACCGTTGTGTTTCATACCGCAACAGACTCACCAATAAAACTTAAAAATGTCAAATATTAGAATCAATTCTATATCAATAAAGAATTATCGTTCATTTGGAGAGGGACAAGATTTTTCATTTCCTAGTGTAGATTATTTAAAACCGACTGCAATTGTTGGTTATAATAATTCTGGAAAAACTAATCTTATGAGTGCAATTCTCTATGGTATTGGTGAAAAATTTATAAGTGAAAAAACGTTTGAGAAAATTGACCTTCATAATTTAGATATTGATAATCAAATCGAAATTGTTTCGAACTTGTCTGGCAGTAATTATGGGGTTGATTACAGAGGAAACCCTAAATCAATTTCAGGGGAATACACAATATCATCGCAATTAGATGATAATGAAATAAAATCAAAAATTAGTAAATCATTTTTTGGAGCAAATAAACACTATGGCATTTTCTATGTCAATTTCCACAATATAAAAGAGGAAATTATAACTCAGAAAACAAGTTGGGGAAACATTCGCTCATTTCTTGGTCGTCATATTCAAAAACTTGTAGATTCGGATGGCACAATGCAAGTAAAAAAAAGTGTGTTCGAGTCAGAAGTATCTGAAAGTACAGATAAAGTATTAGAAGAATCTGCTTTAAGTGAATTCATAGAAATAATTAGAAAAAACTACTCAACGAACTTAAGGAACAATGATTGTAAAGTAGATTTTGGATTACCTAGTTACGAGGACATATTCTTAAAAATGATGTTTAAAATTGGATTAAATGGTAACATTGACAACTTAATTCCAATTGACTATTTTGGAGATGGTTTTATTTCAATGTTTGTAATGGCAGTTATTCAATCAATAGCGGAATCAAACAATGAGGATAAGTGTCTATTTTTATTTGAAGAGCCTGAAAGCTTCCTACACGAAAATCATCAGGAATATTTCTACAAAACTGTATTATGTGGTCTATCTGAAAAGGGACATCAAGTAATTTATACTACACACTCAGATAGAATGATTAATCCGTTTGATACAAGAGGGTTAATAAGACTTGAAATGGATGATAACAATCAAACTATTTGTAAATACAACGAAATTCAAAATTTCAATGTAGAACAAGTTGATGAAGAAACGGGAGAAGTTATTACCCTATCAAGATATAATGAATTTATAAAAACAGTAGAACCAAATTTAAACAGATTACTGTTTAGTAGAAAGGTAATACTTGTTGAGGGGCCAAATGATGTATTAGTTTACAAGAATGGAATTAAGAAGAAAATTATTGACTTTATCACTTTAGATGAAACAATAGAAAATAAAGAAAAGTATGCAGATGCATACCTTAATTTTGAAAACATCTCTTTTATTTGTCATCATGGAAAAACCACTGCTTTATACTTGATTGAGCTATGTAAACATTTTGATGTTGACCACTTCGTTATTAATGATTGGGATTTTGAATCAGAAGAACTCACAATTGAAGAGGTTTCTATTTTTGAAACCTTGGCAGACTTAAAACAAAGTGATTTATATATAAATAGTCCGAGTAAATCAATGATAACTAATAATTGGAATCTTATTAATGCTACATCCGGTAATATCCATTTTAATATAAAAAAGTTAGAATCAGTAATAGGTTATACTTCTAATGATAAAAGTAGTATTGGTATATGGAATTTGTTAGAGAGTAAAGAAGCAAATGACTTTAATGAAATGATAATACCTTATTCCTTATTAGAGTTTATTAAGTTAACTGAAAATGAAATAGTAGTGTAAAAAAGTACGAAAACACAACAAGGTATAAAAAACATAGGGCGTTTGTGCTTCATTGAAAGGTCTGTGTGTTTTAACAAAGTCCGCTAAATATAAAATTTGGCGTTTATAGAAGAAAAGATAAAAGCAAAATATTCATATTTAGCTAAGTAATAAACCGAAACGAAAGTGCTTGTCACCTGCCCTACGTTTCTTATACTGAACGTTAGCCACAAGCTGAAAAAAACACGAACAAGATTTAAAATTCGTACCTTTGAAAATTAAATATTTGCAAGTTTGAAACAAAAAAGAGACAGATACGAAATGCACAAATATTGGGGAAAAAAACCCTCAAATAACCTTAAAGAATTAATTGAAAAATATTCAAATGAAGGAGATACTGTGCTAGACCCATTTTCTGGGTACGGAGTTTTCTGTTCAGAAGCATACATTTTAAATAGAAATGTAATCTCAAATGACCTTAACCCTGTTGCGAATTATATTAATGTCCAACTTTTAGAAAAGGATATTGACTTAAAACTTCTTGAAAAACAGTGGGAAAAAATCAAAACTGAATTTCAACCATTTAATGAAAAATGGTTTAGTTTTATTTACAATGAAAAGCAAATTGAACTTACAACAATTTTAAGGGATAAAAATGACGTTCCATTAATGGGTAAATTCAAACCTATAGGTTCAAAAAAGTGTATTGAATTCAATTTTTCGAAAATTGAATCAAACGATTATCTCGAATTTGAAAAAAATCAAAAAATTACCGATTGGTTTCCAACCACAGAATTAATTCAGAATTCTAGAATTTCTGCTAAAATCGGAATGAATGTATCTGACTTATTTACAAAACGAACTTTAGCTTGCCACGCAAGATTATTGCACTTAATAGATAAACATTCTAAAGGCAAAGAAAAGGATTTTCTGAAAGTAGCTTTTACAGCTAATTTAGCAAATTGTTCAAAATTATTGCCACCTATAAAAAGCAGAGGTCCAATGGCACCAGGTGCGTGGATGACTGGTTTTTATATTGGAGAAACATACTTAGAAAATAATGTGCTTCATTATTTCGAAAATAGATTAAAAAAGATAATCAAAGGAAAACAGGATTTCCTAAATCAATTTGAACCCGTTGGAGAATTTAACTTCTACCCAATAGAATACTCAAATTCTTATCAAACACTTCAAAATGATGCTAAATCTTTGAATATAAAAAGTGATTCTATTGATTATGTTTTTACAGACCCACCATACGGAGATGCTGTACCTTATTTTGAACAAAGTGTTATATGGAACTCTTGGTTAAAATTTATACCAGATTATGAAAATGAAATTGTAATATCTGACAGCAAAGAAAGAGAAAAGGATATTAATAATTTCGAAAAAGAAATTAATCAAGCATTTTCAGAAATTCGAAGAGTTCTTAAACCAAACAAATATTTTTCACTGACATACCATTCTTTATCAGGTTCAGAATGGAAGGCTATTACAAATGCTTGTATCAAAAATGGTTTTGAACTTAAAGATTATGAGTGGCTTGTTCAAAAATCCTTTACACCAAGACAAATTAACCGTCTAAAAACCGTAAAGGGAGATGTTCTCGTTACACTACAAAAAAATCCTAATCCTGAACAGACAATCAACAAAACGGACAAAGAAGTAGCTAAATTATTCAAAGAACAGATAGAGTTATGGTTACTCGAAGAAGAAGGATTGGATACTAATGAAATATTTTTGAGGATAATGAAAAAGGTTTTTTCTGATAAAATAATTATTGGAGATGTTGACCTACTTAAAATATTAACAGAGAATTTTGAATTCTCGGAACAAAAGCAATGGATATTAAATGACCAATTTGAACTTCAAACAACTTGATAAATGCTTTAGAGGAAATGATTTCCCAAGCATAGAAAACGATTCTCTTGGAATCCGATTTTTAAAACTTCGTAGTATGTCTCGAAAAGACACTATGGAGGAATTCGCAGAATTACACGATATAGATTTATCGGAACTAAAATCAAAAGAATATTTCGCACACTTGTTCGAATTGGAACAAATTAGTGATGATGAAATTAACGATTTTATTAATTCACAGTATGGAACAGAGAGAGCTGAAAGAATTGAAAATCAAGATTATTTAATTGACCAACTTAACAGATTACAACATTTTGACTGGGGAGGTTCATTCGGAAACAGTCTTGAAAAAAACATAGTAAATAACTACGTTAAAAAAATTCAATCTTATGATTTAATTAACGAAGAAATTGAAGGAAATTTACTTTCTAGTTTAAGAGGTTATACTTTAAACTCTTGGTATAATCACTGGACTTCGATTCTGATTGAAGACCTTTTCAAAGACCACGAAACAGTATTGCCGACAGTAGGTTTGGTAAAAAAAATTGACTTCTTCATTAATGACATTCCTTTTGATTTAAAAGTCACATATTTCCCTGAACAACTATTAGCTGACAAATTGAAAGAAAGAGGTTATGGAAATGAACTTACAAGGTTAAAACAAATTTGTAGGAAATTAAAGATTTATATTCCTGATGACCTTAAAAGTAAAGCATTAAAACTTCACTTACATAACATAGTTTCAGAAGACCAAAGAAAAGAAGCTAAAGACTTTATTTCAGACTTAAACGAACACAAAAAGGCAATAATATCGGAAGCTGAAGAAAATCCAACAGAATTAAAAAGATGGTTTTATGAAAACCAAGGAGAAGCTAGATTTGATGCTTCTAACCGCTTCTTTTTAGTTTTGACAGACGAAAATGATATGTCTAATAGCTGGAAATTAAAAAGGAATATTGTCTACTTACGTGAAAAAATAAATCAGCATTTAGACAGCTTATCAATGGATATGTCTAGCCTAGAAACTGAATTTTATTGGAAAGGAGACCAAAAGACTTATAACTGTAAATCTGACATTTTGTTCATCAAGTACAGTGGATAAAAAAAGCCAGTGGCTAACAATGTATAAAAATAATAGCGGTTTAATCGCTAAAACAAAAGTAAGTAAATACAAAAATGGTCTGTGTTTAACCGAAAAGTTAGTGAGTGAAAATCCGCTACTATTCTTATACTAGACCGTTGGCTGTAATATGAAAAAAATCGCGATTATAATATTAGCATTAAGTTTCAACCTTGGATTTGGGCAAGTTGAAATTCCTTTTTTTGAACAAATCGCTTTTGATTTTTACAAAGACAGTTTATTGACAAAATTCCCTGTCGACAAGCGAATAAAAATTCCTAAATACACGACTGACTTTCACTTCTCTTCTTATAAATTTCAAGTTAATGAGTGTCTGTCTGGAGAATTATTGACAGAGGGAAAGGAACTGGAAATTTTTGGAATTTATGCTCTGGAACAAATGGATTTTGATTCCCCAACTCACATAATGAATTATGACAACTTGGACAAAAAACAGTTTCGGATTAAAAAATCTAAAAGTAGTAGCGGTATGAATTTAAGAATTTCTCAACCATATCATAAAAAAGATTATTTTGAGAATTTTTATGTAATTGTATCGGAAAACTATAAAAGAAAAAGCACCACTTATTATCTATTAATTGACAAAAATGGAAACGTAAATAATTGGTGCAGGAAAGAATCGGAATTGGTAATAATATATTAACGGATGGAAAAAATACTACAGCCAACAATGTATAACCGCAATTACGGCGGATTCGACTACGTCCGAATCCACTCGGAATTGCTGACATCAGTGCTTAACCGAAAATTAACGCATATAAACCCGTAACTGACGGTTATACGAGACCGTTGGCAAACATTTGACCCTCATATAAAAATGAAAGAGCTTAAAGACAAACTCAAATTATGGCCTTTAAATTTCGTAAAGAAAAATCCTAAAACAACCCTTTGGATTTTAGGAGTCACATTACCTCTTTGTCTTTTATTCATTTTTGCAATACTATTTAATGGTGGTAGGATAAAATACAAGGAATATATCGATATTGACACTAGAAATATAGAAATTGTTGACACTATTAAAGTTGTTGAATATGACACTATCAATAAAATAGTATATGACACCATAACAAAAGAGGTGGTAAGAACAATAACAAAAAAAAGACCTAGCAATAATATTACTAATGGTTCAAACTCTAATTTCGGTACAAATTCAGGTATTATTGGAGATAATGGAACAATAAATAATTTTGGCGAAAAACCAATAACACTTTCGTTAAGAGAAAAACAAATCATACAAGATTCTTTAAATTATTATATTAATTCTAAATTAGACATAAACAAACGTATTAACTTAAACATAGAGCAATCTAGCGGAAACATTAGGTCGTATGAAAAATCTATGTTGATTTCAGAGTATATTTTTGGAAAAAATAATCCGAATTATGGTAAGTTATCAACTTATGTAACAACTTCTCCTTTATATAAAAAATTCGTCTTTAAGGTCAATCCAGCTGACAATTCAATATCAATAATGGTGGGTAACTATTAATCATTTTTCAGTAACTCTTCATAAACCAATATTATTACGACTATAAATAAGCAATTCCAAAATTGAATAAAACCCAGAGCAGTAAGCCAACCAACGGTAACTGAACATATATATCCAAAAAAAGTTTTTATCATGATGAGTTTAAATAAAAACGTTTGCCAACAATGTGTAAAAACCATTGCTTCGGACATTTCCTTCGGAAAGTCCTCGTCCACTCCTAATTTTGTTTCTTTTTTCTTTCATTTTTCTCTAAATTTACGCAACGGATTCTTACACGAACCGTTGTACGCAAGCTGAAAAAAGAGCCATCCCACATTCAAGCACATTTGGTTTTTGCCGAAGCTCAACCCAACGCTGAAAAAACCAAAAGAGCTTGACTTCCCCACCGCCACCCGATATTGGAAAAATTACAGTGAATATTCAATATCTAACAGGCAATAAATTCAGTGTATGAAAATGAATCATTAGTTAATATTAAATCCTATGCGTACCCCAAAACTCTCGTATTTACTATCACGCCAACTATTGTAAAAATCAACTCGCCAGTTGTCAAAAATTTTATCCATCCCAACACCAAGCTCAACATAATTTCCGCTAGCTTCTGTATAAAGATAATTTACCCCCACAACTGGTTGAAACTTTACTTCATCATAAATAGTATAGAGTGATTCAAAATAATGTTCGTAATGTCCCTGAATATAAAAATCTGCTGTACTATTACTATAATATTCCAATAACTGAAATTGGTTATTGCCATAAGTTCCATACACCGTTTCCTTCCCCTTAAAATGATTGAAATCTACAAAAGTCAGATTATCCTTTTTAAGGAAATCACCAACCTCAATAAAAAACCTTCCACGATTATAGCCTATTTCATAATCATCCTGAATACTTAAAGAAAGTTTTTCATAAGAGACATCGCCACCAAGAATGTCATCATTAGCATTTGTATAGGAAAGTGTAAGTGCAGGATATTTCCCTTTGGATATCAATTGCCCTCTCTTTCTTTCTAAACGATGACCTATTTGCCAACGTAGCTCTGCCTCAAACACTACAGCCGTGTTTTTTTCAAAAGCTGTATTTGCAAGTTCCACATTTTCAGGGTTGTTTGATGTAAAGTCTTCATCGTCTTCATATTTGGTTAGATTGTTCAGAGGATTCCGCTCATTCCAACTAAAGGTTGTGCTTAAAAGAAAGTTTTTAAACGGAGATACTGTTTGGCTAAATTCGATGTATGACCGCTCATAAGCTTTCAAGAAGTTTTCGCTAAAAGCGAAAGTGTACAAAGTGTTATTGAATGCGCTTAGTGTACTTTCATCATATAGTTGTTCAATAGCTCGACCACCAGACAGTTCAAGCAGTCCATTCTTATTCGGATTGTAGAAATACTGTGTTTTCAATTGTGCTTGAAAACGTTCGTTCCCAAATCCATATCTGAGATTTGGATTTAAGCTAAAAAACCGACCATCTTGATAATTTTGAGTAAACTTTACCTGTGGGTTGAACACAAAACCTTCCACGGTGTTTGCTGAAAACAGCTCGAATGCATTTGAGATATACCAAACTTGGTTTTTCTCTGGATTCTCAAACAACACACCCGAAAATAGAATTTGTGGAACACTAATAGCGTTAGTTTTCCTTTTTTGTGGTGTTTCACCATTCTGCGCCTGTAATGCTTGCATAAAAAAGATACAAACCAAAAGGACAAATATACTAATGCGATACGTTCTAATTGCTTTCATAATAATTCGATTTGAAAATTGATACTGCAAATGAATTGAGAATCTGAATGTTGGAAAAGCAGTTTGTGTCGGGCGGGCAAATAATCATTTGAACTGCAATAATTCATTCACACGGCTATATTGCAACTCGCCAGATTCCATTTTTGGGAAATAAATTTATTTTAAATATTTGCCATTCAATGAATTAATAATCGTTTCTTGTAAATACTATATTTGAATACATTGAAAAAAGAAATCCTACTTATCGTCCTTTTTTATGCACTTATGGGTGTGTTCTATCAAGCTGTACTGAACATTGATATTGGTCGGTGGCTCAACCCAATGGGTATGATAATAAACTTCGTGCTCAAAGCTATATTGACCATTCCCTTGATTTGGCTTTTCTTTAAAAAACTAAGGTCACTTTCCATTTGGAAGAAAGGATGGCTACACCTAATCACAATGCCACTGTTTACATTGATATGGATTTATGTGTATTATGTACTCTGTGATTATTATGGCCTTTTTAGGCTTCAAGGGCAACGCGTGGTTTGGGATGTGTATCTAACCCTTCTTTTTTATGCGATTCAATTTGGCATTTTTCACATCTATATATATTCCAAAGAACTCAGGGAACAAGAATTATTGTCTGCTGAACTGAAACGATTGAATGCAGAAAGCGAACTATCGGCTCTAAAAGCACAATTAAATCCCCACTTTTTGTACAATGTGTTCAACACAATAAACTCTGCTATACCAACGACGGCGAAAAATGCCCGAAATATGGTCAACGAACTTTCGGATTTGTTTCGATATCAATTAAAAGCTTCTCGAGAAAAACGAATACCTCTGGAAGAAGAACTGGAATTTGTTAGAAAATATCTGGATTTGGAAAAAGAACGATTTGGAAAGAGGCTGACTTATGAGATAATTGCTGACAGAGAATCAGCAGAGCTACTAATACCACCTATCATTATTCAACCTATAGTTGAAAATAGTGTAAAGCACGGTATCTCGCCACAAATAGAAGGCGGTCATATTACAATTAATGTGACCCGTCGTAATGATGAGCTCGAAATTTCTATCTCCGATACAGGTAAGGGCATTAATGGTGAATCAAAAGATACATTGTTAAGCAAAGGCGTTGGACTATCCAACACTAATGAAAGACTTATAAAAATATACGGAACAGGAATAAAACTAACAGAAAACAAGCCCAAGGGACTGTGTGTAAAATTTTCCATTCCGTTAGAAAAAATTGAAACACAATGAAAAAGGTAATTATCGTTGATGACGAGGAGCCAGCAAGAAAGCTGATTAAAGAATTTTTACAACCCCATAAAGACTTGGTCATTATTGAAGAATGCAACAATGGTGTTGATGCGGTAAAGGCCATAAATACCTTTAAACCAGATTTAGTATTTCTAGATATTCAGATGCCAGGGTTTACAGGTTTTGAAGTATTACAACGTTTAGATAAAATGCCACAAATCATCTTCTCAACGGCCTATGACCAATATGCGTTTAAAGCCTTTGAGGTTCACGCTGTGGACTACCTTTTAAAACCTTTTAAGCAAGAACGGTTTGACGAAGCCGTTCAAAAAATTATGGATAATGATAAGGGGTATTTATCTCAGTTACAAAACTTGGTAAGCGGTTTAAACGAACAAGAAACTCATTTAACCAATATTTTGGTATCGGTTCGGAATAAGCTCATAAATATTCCTGTTGACACCATTATTTACATTAAAGCAGATGGCAATTATGCAAAACTGATTTTAGAAAAGGATTCGCACTTAACGAGTTACGGTCTTTCAAAACTGGAAGAAAAACTGAACACCCAACAATTCATCAGGGTACATCGGTCAACCGTAATCAATATCAATGCGGTAAAGGAAGCCTACAGTTATCCTTCGAGTTACGAGCTCATTATGACCAATGGAGATATTGTCAAAGTTAGCCGAAGCTATTTGGAAAACATCAGGAAGTTAATTGTTTAAAATCTTCTCTCTTTAATCAATAGTTTCACTTAAAGGAAAGCCATATTAATTATCAAAAACGAACTGTTATGAAAATCAAGATAATCGTATTATTTCTAATATACATTACCAGAAATTTAAACAATTAGAATGGAGTACCTAAAACCAAAGCTAGTTCAAGCACTTTCAAAGTTTTCTCGTGCCTCACAAATTTAAAAGAGCTTTCACGCCAATGCTGAATGACAGTCTGAACGGAAAATGCCAGCGTACAACAACGTATATAAAAAATAGCTCACTAAGTATAAGACTCGAAGTTTTGCACTTTTTTATTACTTTAGTTTTAATAATGAAAATCTAGCAAATTAACACGCTACTTTTCATATACCAACCGTTACCTACAATTATGAAAAAAATTTCGTTACTGATTTTAACTTTGATTTTTATTGCAAGTTGTGACTCAAAACAAACTTCATCGGAATTAAAAGAATTGACCGAAAAATTAACCGAAAAAGAAAATCGGATTTCGGAATTACAAACTCAAATTGAGAATTTAGAAAAAGAAAATAAAACGTTCGAAAACACTCAAACTTCTGATTATTATCGCTTCGTGCAAACTTCGGACTCTGAAATAAATGTTGCGGAAAAATTAAAAAGCGGAGAAAGAAAATTAATTGATAAAAAGGATTTTAAAGACACTTTAGATATTTCAGACAATTTTTTCGTTTATGAACACACATCTGAAATTACTCAAACGTCTGAATCGGAATTTGAATCTATTCTTCGTGATTTTGACCAAGTCAAATCGGAATATGGAAATGACTTTTTTGTGAGAGTAATGACTTTTTATAATGGACAAAGTTTACCTCTTGAAACTGAAAATTCTAAAACGGATATTCATATTTTAATTCAACCGACTGAATTGGGTTATGAAAATAAAACGTTCGTGATTTCGGACTTTTATGATGTTGACATTAAAACACTTGAAAAGAAAGCAAATAGTGTTGAACTAACTTTTGAACACGGAAAGTTTCCGAGAAAAAAGGAATTCGTAATTATAAAACCTGAATTAGTGAAATTTGGAAATAAATAACTGTAGGTAACAACGTATATAATCCATTGCTAGTGAAGGCTTACTTACGAAAATCCTCGCGGATTTTCTATTCGGTTTTTATTTGCTAAATTACGTGCTAAACCACGCAACGTATCATATACAAAACCGTTACCCAACATTTTGAAAAACGTCACGAAAAATAATCTTGAATTGAATTTAAAAGAGGCTACTTCTACTCTATTAGAAATGGCAAGAAACTCTTGTTGGAATAACATTTCGGAAAATACGAGCTACATAATTTCGGAAATCAAAAATGACTCTCGAAATTTTAAAATCCAGAGACTTGAGAGGAATAAAGCGAATCGAAAAAAGAAACCTGTAACGCTGGAAAACGCAACAACTGAATTAAAATCGATTTACGAAAACCTGTACGACATCAATCTGGAAATTTATAAAAGTCGGAAAAACGAAACGATTGTTGATATTCGATATTATCCGAAATCAGCACTTGAATCTGACTATTACAAAAAAGTAAAAAATAACGAGCCAATGCTACATTGCAAAGTTGGAATTCCACCTTATGTAAGTGACAAGTCAAAAAAATATGACGTGAATTGGGAACTTGGCGGAATAAGACACGAATGGAACTCATTTTGGAATAGAATCCAATTCAAATGGAAATACAGAAACCGAATAAAAAACGTTGGGTAACAATGTATAACCGCAATTACGGCGGATTCGACTACGTCCGAATCCACTCGGAATTGCTAACGTCAATGCCAAACCGAAAATTAACGCTTATTAACCCGTAACTGACGGTTATACGAGACCGTTACCACACATTTGAAAAACGAACACCATGATAAAAATTAAAACTAAAAATTATAAGTCAAAGCCACTTATAGCGTATATGACCGAATTAAAAGAAGCAACTTTTAACGAAACTTTAAAATCTGTCAAACATGAGTTTGATAAAATTTTTAAAGACTATAAATGTTCCGAACATGATAAACAATCAAAAGGAACAATTACAATAAGTGTTAACGCTTCAAATGATAAATTAAAGTATGATTTAACAGACTTTTGCTGTGAAAATTTTAAGAAAGAGATAAATAGCAATCTTAAAAAATAATTTCATTTTTATAAGTCATACTAAAACCAAACTTTGATAATTGAACTTTATTTTGTTCAATTATTTTGAGCGATTCAATTATTTCGTTGACATTTTTAGTTTTTTTTTCAAACTCATTGACAACTTGCTCAATAGTTTTTGACATAATATAAAATTTATAAAATGCTAAAAAAGAACTTTGATATAAGATAGTGAGTTGAATATAGTTAACGTTTGGTGTACTCACTTTAATGCAAAACCATCATTCGTAGGCTTAATTTAGTTAGGAGGTTTTCTAACGACTAAACTAAATCAAATGATTTATGTTAAGTTTAAAAAGTTCGAGATTAAAATTTCTCTACTCGAACTTGGAGTGCTTTACTTGATACTATTTTAAGTAAACTAAAGGGTGTTAACAGCACCCTTTTCAAATCACTAATCAAAATATCAAAGAACTTAATTAACATAAATCACTCACTTAATAACGGCGGAATGAATAAACCGTAATATAATTAATAAAAAACGTGTGGTAACAACGTATATAATTTATTGCTAGTCATAGTTTGCTTACGAAAATCCTCTCGGATTTTCTATTCGGTTTGTACTTGCTGAATTTGTTACCTTACCTCGCAACAAATCATATACAAACCGTTGTACACCATTTGCGAAATGAACGAAAACGAGATAATTAATAAAGCAATTCAAGAATTAAAATCTGCCGAAAAACCATACGTTATGTTTAAAGACTTTTCGTTTTTAAGCGGAATGGAATGGGGAGAAGACCGATTTCAAAAAATCAGATATTTATTAATTAAATCCTCGCCATTTGAAAAACATACTGACCACGCAATTAAATTTTCAGAAATTGGACTTGAAATTGCTAATAACCACAAAGATTGGTTTGCTTACAAAAAGTCCTTAAAACCAAAAACGGATTATGTAAAATGGATTGGTGTTGGAATAGCTGGATTGTCTCTGATTTGGAATATTTATCAAGGAATTACGAATAGTAAATTAAGGGATGACAATCGAATTCTTGGAGATGAGATTGAAGCGTTGGAAAAGGAAAATGCTGGTTTGGAACAATTATTAAAAAAAGCGCAGGAATGAGTTGGGACATTGTACTTTTTAATTCAAAACAGAAAATCCAATCGGTTGCTGAACTGGACGAAAACCAACTCAAACCAACTGACTTTAGCGGAATATTAGAAAAATCATTTGACCAATTAAAAAAGGACGGAAATCACAGAGAAATAATCGGAACTGATTTTACGATTGACTTTTTTGCCGACAACGAGCATTCAAGCAATTTTATGCTTTCATTATATGGAGAAAACGCAATTTATGCCTTGATTGAATTATCGAAAAAGTATAATTGGCAGATTTACGACTCTGGAATTGATGGAATGGTTGACTTGGAGAATCCCGAAAATAACGGATTTGACAATCACAGAAAATATGTTGAACAGATATTAGAAAATAAATAAAAACGGTGTACAACAATGGCTATAAGTAATTGCTTGTTCTCGCCTACTTCTGAAAATCCGCGAGGATTTTCAGCTTGGTGTGCACTTGCAAAGTTAACCGCTAACCCACGCAACTACTCATAGCCGAGACCGTTGTACACAAGCTCTGAAAAGCCAACCGCACAGTCAAGCACATTTTATTTTGCTCGTACCTCACAAAATAAAAAGAGCTTGCCTTTTCCAACCGCTGATTGAAAATAAAACTGAAAGTTGATATAAAAATCGCAATTTATTTTTACATTTGCTAAAAATGGGTCAAATGACAAGTTTCGGAAATTATATTAAGACTGAAAGAGAAAAACGAGAATGGACACAAACCGAACTCGGAACTAAAATCGGAATCAATACAAGTGCTATTTGCAGAATTGAAAATGGTAGTCAAAAATTCAGTAAATCTAAATTGAAAAAGCTTTCAGAACTATTTCAAACTGATTTACAAATTGTTACCGATTTATTTTTTGCTGACAAATTTGTAAAAGAAGCTCTAAAATATAAATGCTCTGAATCCATTTTTTCTGTAGCAGAAGATACTGCTAATTATTACAGAAATGTCAATGTAAAACAAGGAAAATTAGAATTATGAAAAAACCATTAACATATATTAGCCTTTTCAGTAGTGCTGGTGTTGGATGCTATGGCTTCAAACTTAATGGTTTTGAATGTATTGCAACTAACGAGCTACTTACTAAAAGACTTAAAATACAAGCTTTTAACAACAAATGTAAATACGAAAGTGGATACATTGATGGAGATATTACCAAACAAGAAGTTAAAAGAAAACTTCTAAATGAATTAGAGTTTTGGCAAGAGAAACATAAAATTAAAACGCCAGATGTTTTAATAGCAACGCCACCTTGTCAAGGTATGTCAGTTGCAAATCACAAAAAGAATGATGAAATATCAAGAAATTCTTTAGTAGTTGAATCAATAAAATTAACAAATAAGATTCTTCCAAAATATTTTGTTTTTGAGAATGTACGAGCATTTTTAAACACTACGTGTACAGACATTGATGGAGTTGTAAAACCAATAAAAGAAACGATTAAATATAATCTTGGTGGTAGTTACAATATTTTATACAAAATTGTAAACTTCAAAGAATATGGTTCTAATTCAAGTAGAACAAGAACATTAGTTATTGGAGTTAGAAAAGATATTCCAAACATCACACCTTATGATATATTTCCAAAAAAGCAAAAATCAAAAACTTTACGACAGCTTATTGGAGATTTACCATCATTAACACAAATGGGAGAAATTTCAAATGACATTTTTCATTCTTACCGAGAATTTGACCAAAGAATGCTTCCTTGGATAGAAAATTTGGAAGAAGGTCAATCAGCATTTGAAAATTCAGAACCTGAAAGAATTCCTCACCGAATTATTAACGGAGAAGTTGTTTACAACAAAAGTAAAAATGGAGACAAATATGCTCGTTGGTATTGGGATAAAGAAGGACCTTGTGTTCATACAAGAAATGATATTTTAGCAAGTCAAAATACGGTTCACCCATCAGATAATAGAGTATTTTCAATAAGAGAATTAATGAGAATGCTATCTATTCCAGAATCTTTTGAATGGTCGCATATTAAAACTGAAAAACTTAATAAGTTTACAGAATTAGAGAAAAAGGCTTTCTTAAAAAAGGAAGAGCTTAACATTAGACATTGTTTAGGCGAAGCAGTTCCAACAGGAGTTTTTAAAAACATTGCCTCTAATATTAAAAAAGCTAACAAAAATGAAAGTTTGTCTTTATCACAAATAAAATCTCTTGAAGAAGAATTCAAGCTAAACGAAACAGATAATATCGTAAGTTTCATCAAGACTAACTTCAAAAACTATTCTTTAGATAATATTTTTTTAATAGCAGAGCATTCAAACTCGGAAAGATTAAAAACAAGTGCTTATTTTACAAGAAAAGACATTGCATATTCTGTAATTAAGGATTTACCAGAACTTAAGAAAAAAAAGAAAATAAGAATTCTTGAACCATCTGTTGGAGTTGGTAATTTTATTCCATTATTGTTTGAAAAATATGAAAATAAGGACGAAGTAATTCTTGATGTTTGTGATATTGACAACAATTCACTACAAATTTTAAAGACAATTTTGTCAAAAATTAAAGTTCCGAAAAACTTTAAAATCAATTTCAAACACACTGATTTTCTACTTTGGAATTGTAAGACAAAATACGACATTGTTGTTGGTAATCCACCATATGGCAAAGTAACAAAGAACAAAGAATTATTAGATTTATATAAGTTTAAAGCTCAAAATTCTGACACTAATAATATATTTTCCTTTTTTATAGAAAAGTCATTGCGTTTAGGAAACTATGTTTCTTTAATCGTACCTAAAAGCTTATTAAATGCACCTGAATTTAATAAAACAAGAGATGTTTTAAAAAGTTGTGATTTAAAGAAAATTTGCGACTACGGAGAAAAAGCTTTTAAAGGTGTAAAAATTGAAACCGTAAGTTTTTTATGTTCTTCTTCTGTTCCTACAAGTGATAAAGTTATAATAGAAAGTTACATCAAAAACTCGTACAAAGAAGAAAGCAAAGATTATATTTTTTCTAATGATTTTCCTTATTGGTTAATTTACAGAGATACGAGTTTTGATAATGTTGTTTCGAAAATGAAACTTGATATTTTTAATAGTTTCAGAGATAGACAAATTACAAAATCAATCACACAAAATAAAGGTAAAGTAAGAGTTTTAAAATCAAGAAATATTGGTAACAATGAAGTAAAGGAAATTGATGGCTATGATTGTTACGTTGATGAAATTGAGAAACTTGCAGTTTCTAAATTCTACAACGAATCTGATGTAGTAATGGTTCCAAATTTAACTTACTACCCAAGAGCAAGTTTTTTACCAAAAAATACAATAACTGATGGTTCAGTTGCTTTATTGACTTTAAAAAATGGAAGTCGTTTACCAACGGAACAAGATTTAGAATTTTATAGCACAGAAGAATTTGAGAACTATTATAGAGTTGCAAGAAACTACGGAACAAGGTCTTTAAACATTGACAATAACTCTGTATTTTTCTTTGGCTTATTAAAAGAAATAACTGAATGAGCAAAGTATTAAATGACCATTTTAATGGTTTAGATTTAGATATAAGAAAAAAAAATATTGGAACTTTTATGGACCAAAAAGTAACACCTGATGTAGTTTCAGGTGTTGCAGAATGTGTTTTAGAGTATTTGAGCAAAAATGAAGAACCATTTACTATAAATGATATTAGATACTTTGATTATTCAAATCAACTTGTAAAGGAAGTATTTAATAAACCAGATGTTCAAAAAGCCGAAAACGAATATGATAAATTCTTTTCTCAACCAATCAAGATGTTTGCATATGCAGGTATATTAGAAGAAGATTTAACAAAGAGACCTTATAAATATTCTGTTGCAAACAATGCTATTTTAGAATATGTTGGAATGCGTGAAAGAAATGCAGTAACGTTTTTACAAGAATATTTAGAGAAATTAATTTCAGATAGTGGTATTAAAAAACTTTTTGATGACTTTTTTATTTCTCAAAATAGAGCTGGCTATGAACGATTAAAAACTCGCTTTATTGATTTTATTATAGAGAACACACCTAAAAACGACCCAGTTGATATTTCAAGAATATTTACAAAAATCATAAACCCATTAGCTTATAAAGAGAAAAAATTCGGAACAAGACGAGGAAGAATTTCACAAACAGTAATTTCTCTTGATGAATTATATTACAACAGACCTAATTGGCGAGATATTAATAAGGATAAATCTCTTACAAGAGAGGAAGCTAAAGCTCTATTTGAAGATGTAGTTGACAATAAAAATTTCTTTAGATATCAAGTTTCTAAAGCAAAGAATTTTGTTAGAAAACTTCAACCATATAGTGAAATACATCGATTTGAACAATATCCTGGTTTACAAGCGCATCATATATTTATGGAAAGTGAATTTCCTCAAATTGCAGATTTGCCAGAAAACATAATAATCCTAACACCTAATCAACATTATTTTAGAGCTCATCCAAATAATAAAACTTCAGTTATAGATGAAAAATATCAAGCCATATGTTTGATTTCAAAATTAGATTCTATTGAGATAAACAATCGTTCTGGAGAAAGTGATTACTCATTAGAAGATTTTATTAATGTGTTAAATGTTGGTTTTGAAACAGACCATTTCAATACAGGAATGGATTATGAAGAAGTTAAACATCAAATAATGAATCACGTTTATGCCAACGCTTAAAGCCATACACATTTGCAATTCGCTACAGCCAACACACAAGTCCAAAATTGCAAAAGAGTATGTCTTTGCCAACGCTGAATGACAATCTGAATGGAAAAAGCCAGTGTACAACAACGTATATAAAAAATAGCGGTTAAATCGCTTAAACGAAACAAAATGAATAAATTAAAGGTCTGTGATAATCTGAAAAGTTAGTGCTTAAAATCCGCTACTTTTCATATACAAGACCGTTGTGGTTAATGTCCCAAAACCGAGAAAGTGAATGAACAAAACGATATTTGAGATTACCAAAATGGATTGTCCTTCCGAGGAAAATCTAATCCGAATGAAGTTGGACGGAATCTCAACTATTGCGAATTTAGACTTTGACATTCCCAACAGAAAGTTGACCGTTTTTCATAGTGGAGAAATAGACCAAATCGAAAAGTCCGTTCTCGAATTGAATTTAGGCGGAAAGAAAATATCGACCGAACAAACCGACCAAACGGCATTTAACGAAAACTCAAACCAGAAAAAACTACTCTGGACTGTGCTCGGAATAAATTTCGCATTTTTCCTAATCGAAATGACAACTGGAATAATCTCAAAATCAATGGGATTGGTTGCAGATAGTTTGGACATGCTTGCCGACAGTTTCGTTTATGGAATCAGTCTTTTTGCGGTTGGTGGAACTCTGACAAGAAAAAAACGGATTGCAAAACTTGCTGGATATTTTCAAATAACACTAGCCATTATTGGATTTGTGGAAGTCTTAAGGAGATTTTTCGGAAACGAGAAACTTCCCGATTTTTCAACAATGATTATCGTTTCGATTTTCGCGCTTATTGCAAACGGAATTTGTCTTTACATTTTACAAAAGTCAAAAAGTAAGGAAGAGGCTCATATGAAAGCAAGTATGATTTTCACTTCGAATGACGTGATTATCAATTTAGGAGTAATAATTGCTGGAGTTTTGGTAAATTGGTTAAGCTCAAATAAACCCGATTTGATTATCGGAACAATCGTTTTTGTTTTGGTAATTCAAGGAGCATTTAGAATATTAAAATTGAGTAAATAAAAAAACACTAACCACAACAATGGCTATAATTCAGCGTGGCTGAATTCATAAAATGAAACTAAAAACATTAAATAAAGCTGATTTCTATTGCGGAACGATTCTGCCGAATCATTCCACGCCGAAATCATAGCCGAGACCGTTAGCACACATATGAAAAAACGAATCTTAATCCATTTAATATTACTTTGCGTCTCAACCATTGGTTGGACTCAAAACTATAAACTGGTTGATTCTACTGTTTTGACATATCCGACGAAATTCGGGTCTACATCCAAACTTGCAAAAAGAATAAGTACAGATTTTTCAAACGATTTTGAAAAAACAAGGGCAGTTTTTTCTTGGATAGCTAACAATGTAGCTTATGACCCAAGTGAATATGGAAAGTTTGACTTTGAATATTCTTCAAAAACCGAACTTGAAAAAAAGGAAAAAGAGTACGAAAAAAAACTATCTAAGAGAGTTATTTCAAAAGGCAAAGCTGTTTGTGAAGGTTACTCTACTTTATTTAAAGTTTTATGCGATAAACTAAATATAAAATCTAAAGTAGTTACTGGTGGTTCCAAGACACAAATAAAGGACATCGGAAAAAGATATTACTCTGACCACGCTTGGAATATAGTGTTCATAGAAAACAAAAAATACCTTGTTGATGTAACTTGGGGAGCAGGAACTTATGAAAATAGATTCGAGAGAAAAGTAGATTACTTCTTCTTTTTTACAGACCCAAAACTCTTTATAAAAAATCATTATCCCGATTATTATGAAAATGCGTTATTGAATGAAAAAGTTAGTAAGAAGGAGTTTTTAAATGAACCTCTGATTTACGATTATACTTTTGAATTAATAAGCCCACAGAATGGAATCATAAAAAAATCAGAAGTCGACAAAGTCCTATTTCGGTTTAAAACTGACAAAGATGTAAACTCGATTTCATACGATTTAGACTCCAAAAATTACCCAGTAAATCAAATTAAAAGTGGTGGAACTTTGGAATTCGAAATAGATTTTACCAATTTAGAAAGACAGAGAGAATTAGTGTTCTATTTTGACTATGAACCTGTTATTGGATTTAAATTGAAATAAATACGTGTGCTAACAATGGCTATAAGTAATGCGGGCTGATGTTTTAGACGAAAGGGATTTTCTTATAGCATCGCTCACAATTTTGTAAATTGGTAAACAACAAAAAACAAATTTAAAAATGGTTCGCTTGGGTTCGTGCTTGACTGAAAAATAGCGCTTTTCTATCCCGCACTACTCATAGCCTAACCGTTACCCAACATTTGAGCAAACAAAATGAAAAGAATAATTTTAATTTCGCTTTTAATCCTTCCTCTTTTTGTTTTTTCACAAGAATTTAAAAAATCTGATTTAATTGGAAATTGGGAATTTGAATCGGCCGAAAAAAATACTGAGATTAGTAATGATTCATTGAGCAAATTACTCACAAAAGAATATGGAATTGAAGTTTTTGTTACTGATGAAAAAATTATTCGTTCTGATTTAAAAATAACAAACGACCACTATAAAGTAGATGAATTTGAATCTGACTCATGGACCATTTCAAAGAATGAAATTATTGTTAATACACCAGTCCCTTCGGACAAATTGGAATACTATAAAAAAACAACTGTTGGAGTAATTGAAAAATTTGAAAACGGAAAATACTATTTTATCGGACAGCAAACTCGAATAAAGATTCTGTCATTAAAAGAAAATGAATTAGTGATAACTGATTTCCCTTATAAATTGACTTACATTAAAAAATAATAAACGTTGGGTAACAATGTGTAAAAATAATGCGTAAGTTTATTCCTCAATCGTTTGTTAGTGCTCATTTGCTTGCGTCCGATTTTCCTTCGGAAAATCAAACTCTCTCAAATCCGCACTATCCTTACACCAACCGTTGGCGTGCATTTCAAAACAGAACGGATGAATAACAAAATGAATAAACGATTAAAATTCTATCTTGTCAATTTATGTCTAGTCATTCTAATGACTTTTCTGTTATTCCTTTTTATGAATGGAACAGGAAATGATTATCCGACTAAAATGTTTGGAATCTCAATTCTGATTTCAATACCAATAATATATTTTCAATATCCGATTTTAAATTTCAGAAAAAATTGGATTTATAAGTCACTGATATTTTATTTGAGTATGGTAATATTTCTATTCATTTTTGGAATAGTAATGGCTTGGAATGAAAAAGTTGGAAATAATGAAGCTGGAACTTGGCTTGCTCGATTTGACTCTGGATTGAGAATGAATATATATGGACAAATTTTCGGTGGATTTTTTGCATTTATAATTATCTCATTGATGAATTTTGGATTTAAAAACCAGTTATTTGAAAAATAAAAACGACACGCCAACAATGTATAACCGCAATTACGGCGGATTCGACTACGTCCGAATCCACTCGGAATTGCTAAAGTCTGTGCCAAAGCGAAAATTAATGCATAATAACCTGTAACTGACGGTTATACGAAGCCGTTACCTACAATCTGAACCAATTATAAACCTAAATTTATTTTGAAAGATTTAATACCTCTAAAAGTAAATAACGAATGGACTTATAAACAATTTATTTATGATAAAACTAAGTCCAAAACGACTGAAAAGATTGTCATCAATAAAGTTTCCGACTTAAAAAAACATGATGGGCAGACATGGTATTTGCTTAAAGAATTTGGTGATGAGTTTTATGTACAAAACACCGACGAAGGACAGATTTCTGCCGAATTTGACAAAAATACTCTAATTCAAACTTCACTGTTTCTAAAGAATCCAGATAGCATAGAATTTACTCCATTTGAATATACAGAAGTCACAAAGCAGAACGACCTAGAAGGAAACTCAAACATTCCTGACATAGATACTAATAAAATAACTCTAGTCTCTAAAGATGTTCCAATTATAATCGAAAACCAAAAGTACAATTGCCACGAATATGAAGTGAATCCAATATTAGAGGCTGACGACGAAATAGAAAGTTATAAAATCACAATGTATATAGAATTAGGAACAGGAATAGTCAAACATATAATCGAAGATGATTACGAAATAGTTACAAGCGAATTAATAAATAAAAAACTGTAGGTAACAAAGTATAAAAATAATGCTTAGTTTTAAGCTTAATCAAAGGTTAGTGCGTATTTGGTCACTCTGATTTTCCTGCGGAAAATCCTCGGACACAAAACCGCACTATTCTTATACCAACCGTTGTACACAATATACCAATCACATTCGGGATATGTAAAAACCTACTGAAAATGGGCTTATTTTGAATAATCCTCGCTTAAAAAGTTTTCAGAAAATTTAGTGCTAAAATTCCGCAAGAGCAAAAAATTACTCTGCGAGATAATTTCTTTGCACTTGCTACTTTTCGTCTTCGAAACAAAAAAAGCACCCTAGTAATAACAGAAAATCAGACTCTTAAAAATTCTTATTTAGATTTATTTTAAATAATTTGGTTATATCAAAAGACAAATATATTTTTGTCCAAAATTTACTATTTATATTAAGTCTAAATAAAAACAAATGAAAAACCTATTACCAATCTTAACCTTATTTCTGCTAACAAATTTAGCTTTAGCACAAAACGGCACAGTATCAGGAACTGTAAAAGATAACAATCAAGCACCTCTTTTCGGTGTGAATGTTTCTTTAAAAAACACAACTAAAGGCACACAAACAAACGAAAATGGAGAATTTGAAATCTCAAATTTGGAAAATGGCGATTACACGCTTTTAATTTCTTATCTAGGTTTCAAAACAAGAGAAATTCAACTTTCAGTTTCAAATAATCAAAACAAAAATTTAGAAACAATTACACTTTACGAGGGAAATGAAATTTTGAGCGAGGTTATTGTAGAGGGAGAACGTCGTAACAAATTTTCAAGAAAGAAAACTGCTTATGTTTCAAAACTTCCTTTAAAGGATATCGAAAACACGCAAGTTTATAGTACAGTTACTAATGAAATTCTAAAATCACAAATTGTTACAAATTTCGACGATGCGTTAAAAAACGCAACAGGTGTTGAACAACTTTGGACTTCAACAGGTCGAGGTGGCGATGGTGCTGGTTACTATTCTCTTCGTGGATTTTCCGTTCAACCACAATTGGTAAATGGACTTCCTGGTTTGACAAATGGAACCATAAATCCTGCGAACATTGAACGTATTGAAGTACTAAAAGGACCTTCTGCAACTTTGTTCGGAAATGCAGTAAGTTCTTATGGTGGACTTATAAACGTTGTTACTAAAAAACCTTACGTTGGAACTGGTGGCGAATTGTCTTTTACTTCTGGAACTTATGGTCTAAATCAAATCGTCGGAGACTTCAATACTGCATTAAGTAAAGAGGATAATTTATATTTTAGATTAAATACAGCTTACACTACAGAACAAAGTTTTCAGGACGCTGGTTTTAGAAAGTCATTTTTTATTGCACCATCATTATCCTACAAAGTAAACAACAGACTTTCTTTCTCTTTTTACGGAGAAATTACCCAAGCAGAACAAACAAACCCAACTTTCTTATTCTTGAATAGAAGTGCACCAACCGTAGCATCAAATCTTGATGAGCTTAATTACAATAACAAGTTGTCGTTTACAAGCAACGATTTAACACTACAAAATCCAACGCAGAATTACAGAATTGAAATGGATTATAAATTATCGGATACCTGGCAATCGCAAACGTTACTTTCCAAAAGTTCAACATCTACAAAAGGTTATTATTCATACTTATTTGATTTTGGGATTTTAGAAGGTAATACGTATTCTCGTTTTATTAATAAACAAAATGCAAATACACAAACAACCGATATTCAACAAAACTTTATTGGAGATTTCAAAATTGCATCTTTAAGAAATAGAGTTGTTATTGGTCTTGATTATTTTAATGAAACACAAACCAACAATAGCACAGGATATGCGTTTTATGGCAATGTAACACCAAATGGAGGTGCAAATGCAGACAATCCTTTTACACCAGATGTGGAAGACGATTTATATCCGCTTTCAACTTCAGGAGTTGATGCTGCTTTAGCCACACAAGGCGTTAGTAATGTAAAGTCGAAATATCACATTTACAGTTTGTATGCGTCTGACGTCATCAATTTTACAGATAACCTTTCAGCAATGATAGGTTTACGATTAGACCATTTTGATAATGAAGGCGATTTAGCAAATCTTGATGATGATTATGACCAAACCACTTTATCACCAAAATTTGGCTTATTATATCAACCAATAAAAGACAAGCTTTCTGTATTTGGAAACTACCAAAATGGATTTACCAATGTAGCACCTCAATTGGTGGGTAATCCCGATGAAGGTCCGCAAACTTTACAAACTTTTGACCCAGAACAAGCAAACCAATTAGAGTTTGGTATTAAAACAAATCTTTTTAATAATCGTTTAAATGCCACAATTAGTTATTATGATATTAAAGTGAAGGACCGTGTAATCACCGACCCTTCATCACCTTTCAATAAAATTCAAGGTGGCGAAGTAGTAAGCAAAGGTTTTGAAATTGAAAT
Source organism: Seonamhaeicola sp. ML3 (assembly GCF_023273855.1). NCBI lineage: Bacteria > Pseudomonadati > Bacteroidota > Flavobacteriia > Flavobacteriales > Flavobacteriaceae > Seonamhaeicola > Seonamhaeicola sp. ML3. The sequence continues at coordinate 3,317,044 of NZ_CP096884.1, forward strand.
AAATGCCAACCCTATTAACGGTCTGAATATTAGAGCTGGTTACAGTAATAATGATAGTGAAACAACCGAGTCTGATAATTCAGAAATCCTAAATAGAAGACCACTTGAAGCTGGTCCGGAGACACTTTATAATTTTTGGGCAACCTATGAATTTCAAAATGGAACTTTAGACGGTTTTGGAATTGGATTAGGGTTTAATGGAGCAAGTGAACGTTTTGCGATAAACTACGAATCGACTGGCGAATTTATTCTGCCAAGTTATACGATTGCAAACGCTTCCGTTTTTTACCAAGCTAATAAATACAGAATTGGTTTAAAGCTGAACAATGCTTTTAACAAGGAATATTACAAAGGTTGGACTACTATAAATCCACAAACGCCAAGAGCATTATTGGCAAACATTTCATATCAATTTTAATTAGTCAAGTGAGAAAGAGCAACTTTTTATTCAGGTTGCTCTTTTTTAAATTTAAAATAATGACAGCTAAAAAATTCATATTTCAATTACATAAATATTTAGGTTTAACAACAGGATTAGTAGTTTTTATTGTGTCTATAACTGGTTGTTGTTGGGCGTTTAGAGATGAAATTGAAAGTCTTTATGATGACTATAAAAAAGTCACACCACAAGATCAATCAATATTAACACCAACAAAAGCGAAGGAATTAGCAAAAGAGATATTTCCAAACAACACTGTTCACGGAACTCTATTCAAAAAAGAAGATGATGCAATTGAAGTCATATTCTATGATGCCGAACCAGAATTTTATCAAAGTGTTTTCTTAAATCCATATTCAGGCGAAGTGATTCAAGTAGATAATCATCTTTCAGGATTTTTTGCATTTATTCTAAAAGGCCATATGCGACTTTGGTTACCCAAAACTATTGGCGAACAAGTTGTTGGAGTTTCTATTTTAATTTTCATATTAATCATCATTTCAGGTTTTATTATTTGGCTACCCAAAAAGCGTAAAAACTTAAAACAACGTTTAAAATTTGACTGGAAGAAAACAACACGTTGGAAACGTAAAAACTTTGATTTGCATACTGTGGTTGGATTTTACATTTGTTCACTTGCATTAATTTTAGCTTTTACAGGCTCAATGATGTCTTATAATTGGTTGAAATATGTAGTTTACAAATCTACAGGTGGCGAAAAAGAGGCACGTTTTATTATTCCTGAAAACCAAAGCCAAATCGGAGAAAGAGATAGTGATATTCCAATGGACTATTTAATCACAAAACTTTCAAAAGAAAACCCAAATGCAGAAAGTTTTGAATTACACTATCCCAAAACATCGGACGAAAGTATTTACGTAGAAGTTTCAAACAGCAAAGGAATTTATTACGATTCCGATTTTAGATTTTTCGACCAAAATACATTGGAGGAAATCGAAACACCGAGTATATACGGAAAATACGAAAATGCAAAAGTTGCGGACAAAATTCAACGAATGAATTACGACATACACATTGGAGCTATTGGCGGAATTGCGGGGAAAATTATTGCGTTTTTGGTTAGTTTGTTAACGGCAAGTTTACCAGTAACGGGAGTTATATTGTGGTATGGACGGAATTACAAAAAGAAAAAAGTTTTGGAAAACATTAAAGTTTAGTGCACAAATTACCATTCCACACACTTTTACACCAACGCTACATCCAAGTAAAAAAGAGTGTTCCATTACTTCGTAAAGAGACATTTGAGAAGAAAACTTTTGAGTAAGTTAGTTGCATATTTACTATGGCTTGTGCTATCTGGAATTGGGACAAATCATAAATAGAAAGTAAATACATAAACGGAATATATAGTGCATTAATCAAAGGTTTTGGAAATAAATACTGTGTACAACAATGTATATAAAACATAGCTATTACAGGATTTCCGAGAGGTTTCTGTTTCTTTATTAAGTCCGCCAAATTTTTATTTTTGTATATTTAGAAAAGAATAAATTAAACATAAAAAATAAAAATTCGGCTCGTGTTAAATCCGAAAAATTAGCTTTTATTTACACGCTACGTTTCATATACGTATTCCAAGATAAAATCCAAACTGTTTTAAATTTTTATTTAAGCCGCATATTGTTTCAATAACACATAGGGTGTTCCTCTTTTTACAACAGCAAAAGCTCTAGCTAAAAGTTTATTTCTAACATTGTTCAAAGCAATCATTTTTGGTTTTCCTTCAGCTACTTTAGATTTATAATACAACCTTAGTTCCTGGTCATGTTGTATGGCAGAAATACTAGCCATACTCAATAAACTTTTCATTTTCCTATCTCCAAGATAATGACATTTTTTACGTCTGTGAATACTTGTTCCTGAACCATATTCAAATGGTGCCAGTCCGCAATAACTTGAAAACTGCCTCCATGATTTAAAGCGCTTGAAATTGTGAGTATGATATATTAATTGGCAAGCTAAAACAAAACCAATCCCTTTCATAGACAACAATAACTTAAAACTTTTATTAAGAGACTCTTCCTTTGTTATTAGCTCATACAAGCGTGTCTCTGTTGCTTTTATTTGTTTTGACAGATAATCTATACTTCTCTTAAGGACAGTACAACAAACATCTGTAGAGGGGCTGTTCAGCAACTGCTGAGTTTCTTTAAGTGTTCCAATAAGACCAGCTCTATTTCTAACCAATTGGTCTCTTAAGCCTATCAACCTTCCCATTTCCTGAAATACAACACCCCTTAACTTACTAGGCTCTAATTCCTCTCTATACAACCAGGCATATCTAGCTATAATACCAGCATCTATTTTATCACTTTTCTCCCTTACCAGTCCACTGGAACGTTTAATTGTGATTGGACTCTCTTCTACATAAGGAACTGCCTTTTGACTTAGATGAGTAGCTAACTTTAGAGAATAGTTCCCTGTGTTTTCAAAACAATAAAAAACACGACTTCCCTCAGTTACTTTTTCTACCCACTTAAACATCCCCAAATACCCTTTGTAATCATTGTTAAACACTTTGTGTGCACCCGCTATGTGACATTTTACATCAATAGTCTTTTTTGATACATCAATCCCTACTGCTTCTTGATAATTTTTCATACTTTTAAAATTAGAACAATTAATATTGTTGCTTTAACTATTTCCTTTGGTGGGTTCTTAACAACCTGGTATTCCAATTAGTTCTTTGCAACCTTTAGAAGAAAAGAGGACTGGTACGTCTAATAAGCCATTAACTTGAAGACCGTTTTAGTTCTCCTCTTTTCTTCTATTAAATTAATAATTCAAAGTAAAGGAGACCGTAGAGTAACAAAAACTCCAATTAATCGTCATACAAAAAACATAACTAAAAAATCACAATATTTAATGAAATATCTAATATCTATATGCCTAACATTAGTATTAATTTTTCCCAATATGGGAATGGCATGCAGTATGTACAAACTAACACAAAACGGGAAAACTATAGTCGGTAACAATGAAGATTGGACTAGCCCAAATGGTCAATTTTGGTTTGAACCTGGCGAAGAAAACGCATTTGGTGTAATGTATATGGGGTTCTTAAATAATTTTGCCCAAGGAGCAATTAACGAAGCAGGTTTAATGTTTGACGGGTTTTGGGAGCCCTATTTAGTAGTAAAAAACACAAAAGATAAATTAGAAATCCCGATACAAGATGCCTTAAAAAAAGTAATGCAAACCATGAGTAGTGTTGAAGAAGTGCAGTCTTATTTTAATACAATTAACCTAACAATACTAGAAAATGGACAGCTGGTTTTTGTTGATAAATCAGGGACATATTTAATAATAGAAGGTGATAATATGTTTTTGGGGAATGAAGCTGAAAAAACCTTTTCCAACTTCTACTATTCGCAAATTAATTCTTTGGAAGATGTAGAATTGCCCTATTTTCAGAAAGGGCAAAATTTTTTAGCAAAAACCCAAAAAGTAGGGTCTATGAAATATTGTGTTGAGGCAATGGCAAACTTTGCGCAGTCTGGAGGTATCGCACCAACACAATACACCACAATTTATGATTTAAATACTTTAAAAATTAGAGTTCATTTGTTCCACGATTATTCCAATTATATCGAAATAGATTTAATCTCTGAATTACAAAAAGGGAATCAACGTAAAATGATTGCCGAACTATTCCCGAAAAATTCTAAAGGTTACATACACCACAAAAAATATAATAATCCTGAACACCCAACTTTACTCTTAGAAGAATTAATAGGAGACTACGAATTAACCGAACAAGATTTTCTGAACCAAGGTTTTAATAATATTATTAATGATTTAGGGTATGAATGGCTTATGCAGATTAAAAACCCAAAAGCAGCAATCAAAGTTTTTAAATATGGTTTAAGCCTTATGCCGAATAATGCAAATTTATATGACAGTCTTGGAGAAGCATATTATCTAAGTGATGATTTGAATAACGCCATAAAAAATTATGCTCAATCATTAGCACTTAATCCAGAAAATAAAAATGCCATTGCAATGATTTCTAAAATAAATCAGTTGAGAATAGAAAAGTAATTGAAAATAAAAAAAACTATTAAAAGCATTCTATAAAACGACAATTGGAGCGATTCCTGGCCTTCTACACTCATACGCAACCGTAGGCACAATTTGGTAAAAAATGTAACCCCAAATAAAAAACATAAGTCCTTAAATAAAATCTTCTCACCAATTATATTGACCCATTTTTACTAACAACATGAAAAACTTCATTAGCATAATTTTATTTAATATCCTAATTTCTAATTCACCGACTTATTTAAATGCTCAATCTATTATTAAATGGTCTAAAGAAACTAAACTGGATTGGTCGGATTTCAAAGCTCCACCAAATACAGATATTATTGAATATGCTCAAACATCATACAAAATAGAAATTGTGCCATCTGATGTCTTAGTAGATCAAAACAATAATATCCAAAACTATCAATCTCTTAGTGTTGTTGCTAATTTTTATCCTAATCATTCCTGGGTTTTTAAAAAGGATAATTATTTACTCAAACACGAACAACTACATTTTGATATTGCTGGATTATACGCTCTTAAAATGACGGTGGAATTTGACAAATTAAAAAGGAACAAAATTGCGGATTTCGATTCTTACATGGACATCTATAAAAAATTGTGGGCAGAATGTCGGAATATTCAAAAAAGATACGACAAAGAAACTAATCATGGACTATTAGCTGACATAAACAATAAGTGGATAGAAGAAATCACAACTCAAATCAATAATATTTAAAAAATATTTACAAGAGTGATAATAATTAATTTCTTCCAATTTCACCAATTCCAATAGCTTAAAAAAAATTATTCGCCCCAGTTTACTTTTTCAAATTTTTATTTTTTTTTGAATTTTAAATTAGAAAATTCAAAAAACATATGGTTGTAAAATTTCTAAATTCTTGTATTTCCAAGCATTTTTTTGTTTAAATTGCCTTCGTAATTATTGATTAACTCAAGGTCAAAACTGCATACGTTTTTGCATACGATTTTATAAAATAAGGGCTTATGAACCCGTGTAAAACCGCATTAGCAAAGGAATTACCTGAATTCATAACCCGGAGGTCTCGAGTTCAAATCTCGATCTCGCTACAATATTAAAGCTTGGTAAAACTATACCAAGCTTTTTGTTTTACGATAGTTTTTATGTATCCAATAAATACTATCTATACCGGTCATTTACTTGCCATATAGTCCTACCAAATAGCCAATAAATAACTCATATAATGTTAACGACAACATACCTTTAAATAAAAGCGGAATGCAAAATCTACCTTAACAAAATTAAAAGGTTATTTTTTCTTGTATGCCTTTACTCCAGCTTCTATTTTAACTCTTAAATAATTTTGCCTAGGAACTACCGGACATGAATACTTCGAATTATAGGCGCAATATGGGTTATATGCTGTATTAAAATCAATAACCATAGTATCCCCTTCTGGGATTCTAGCTTCAATGTAACGTCCACCTCCGTAACTTTCTTCACCGTTCGTTTCATCTAAAAAGGGTAAGAATAGATAATCTTCATAACCCTCTTTTTCTAGTAATCCTTGGTTTTGATAGATGTTCAACTTTAAATCTTTTCCTTTTATAGTAAAGGATAACTCTCCATATTTCACATACAGCGGACGCCTGTTTGTGGTTGTTTTCATTTTAAAAGGTTTTTCGTTTGGGGTTCTTTTAAAACTAGCTGTAACCACATAGATAGAATCAAACTTAAAGAATTCTAAAGCTGTAAAATGCTTTCTGTCTTTCTCAGTTAACGGAGTTTCTGTAGCATCTTTAAATTGGGCATTCATCTCTCGTTGAAACTCAGTTTCTCCTTGTATTGGCCTTTTGTCTTGACCACAAGAAATGAAAGATACAAACAACAAAAGTAGGGTTAGGTTTCGCATAAGTAATTTATTTTCTTTCGTTCAAATGTACAACTTAAGAATATTTTACATAGCTTTGAACTTTCAAAAGAATTTAATAATGAGACATTACGTCGCAATTTGTAGAAAGCAATGGATGATTTCCTTAACCAAAAAGGAAACATGTCGGGCTTGTTATATATTGTGATTATATGTTAATATAAAATATTGCAATGTTAAAAAGTCCGACTTCACAGTCGGACTTTTTTTTTGACTGTCAACCGTTCAATTAAATCAATTTATTTATGACTTAGAAAATTAGAAATCATGAAAACACTATTTAATAACTATGTAAATACTTTTAAAGGACTTTCGAAAGAAGTATGGTGGTTAGCTCTCATCACACTCATTAACAGAGCTGGCACCATGGTTATACCATTTTTATCCTTATACCTAACCAAGAGTTTAAATTTCTCCGTAAGCGGTGAAGTGGCCTGGATAATGAGTGCTTTTGGTTTAGGTTCGGTAGTGGGATCATGGCTTGGAGGGAGATTAACCGACCTCATAGGCTATTACAAAGTAATGACATACAGCTTAGTGAGTACGGGACTTCTATTTATTGCTTTACAATTCTTGGATACCTTTGTTTCATTCTGTTTTGGTATTTTTTTGGTAATGCTTGTGGCAGACACCTTTAGACCTGCCATGTTTGTAGCATTAAGTGCCTACAGTAAACCAGAAAACAAGACACGTTCTGTAACACTAATTCGTTTGGCCATAAACTTAGGGTTTTCGGCAGGACCGGCTATAGGTGGACTCATCATCACCACCATGGGTTATAGTGGCTTATTTTGGGTAGATGGTATAACTTGTATTTTAGCTACATTGGTGTTAATCAATGTACTGAATCCGAAATCCACAAAACCGTTAGATGATATAAAAGTTGAAAATCCAAAATCGGCTTATGGAGATAAAGCCTTCATCATTTTCCTGTTTGCTATGATGTTTTTTGGTATTGTATTCTTGCAATACTTTTCAACCATGCCAATTTACTACAAAGAGGCTCATTTTTTAACAGAACTAGAAATTGGTGTGTTGTTAGGGGCAAATGGATTTTTAATTTTCCTATTTGAAATGCCTCTAATAAAATGGTTAGAAAACACAAGATTTACAAAAACAGGACTGATGATTTTTGGTGCTATTTTAACAGGTCTTAGCTTTGTAATCTTAAATTTCACCAGTTGGACGGGTGTTTTGATTTTAGGAATGCTTTTAATGACTTTTGGGGAAATGATAGCCTTCCCCTTCTCTAACGCTTTTGCAATGGATAGGGCTAAAAAAGGCAACCAAGGCGAGTATATGGCTTTATACAGTATTGCATTTTCTATAGCTCATATTTTTGGTCATAACCTTGGTTTACAACTAATTGATAATATGGGCTTTGACAATACTTGGTTAATAATAACCAGTTTATCTGGGTTGTGTGTGTTTTTATTATTCTTTTTAAGACGTTATTTAAATGTTAAAAAGAGAAAAAAACAACAAGTTATTGAAACTGAGGAAGAAGAAATACTATGGATTTAAACCAAATTACAATTCCTTCTATAAATGTTGCTAAAGCAACTGAATTTTACCAAACCTTGGGGTTGCGGCTTATTGTGGACGCACTCCCAAGGTATGTAAGATTAGAATGCCCTAAGGGTAACAGTACGTTCTCTATACATGAGGTGGAGACACTACCAAAAAAGTGAAGGTATTTCAATATATTTTGAAGACGAAAATCTTGATGAACTCGTAAACGCTTTACAAAAAAAGGGAATTACATTCTCTTCAATGCCAGAAGACAAACCATGGTTTTGGCGTGAAGCGCACTTAATTGACCCAGATGGAAATAAAATTATTTTGTTTAAGGCTGGTAAGAACAGGAAAAATCCACCTTGGCGAATATCATAATTACTATTTAATGGGCTTTAACTCATTTTGTTTTACCACATCAGATAACACAATTTGAGTTTTGCTTTCACCATAAATAATAAGTTGATCGATAAAAGCCTCTAGATGTTTTTGGTTTTTTAGAACCACTTCCATTACAAAGTTCTCGTCTCCAGTAATACGGTAACAGTTTACTACCTCATCGAATGTTTTAACCTTTTCTAAAAAAGGTTTTAGTTTACCCATGAAAGCTCTTAAGGTTACAATAGCTTTTAACTGATACCCTATTTCAAAAGGAGAGACAACAGTTTTATAACCTTCTATTACCCCAAAATCTTCCATTTTTTTAATACGCTCTGAAACAGCAGGAGAACTAATACCAACTTGGCGTCCAATTTCGGCATTAGAGAGCCTGGAATTCTTCTGTAAACACCTTAAAATCTTTGTATTAAGTTCGTCTATTTGCATTTAAAGACATTAAATGTTAAAAACATATAATCTAAGGCAAAAATACAAAATTACTTTAAATATTAAAGTTGAATATAAAATCTTGTGAGTAATTTTGGGTAAATTGCAGTGAAATTTAGAAAGATGTTACACAATACCCCACCAAACCTATCGGAATTACCGATTTATAGAAAAGCCTTAGAGATTTTTGCGCTCTCTCAAAGTATTTCTACATACTTACAAGACGATTTGGCACCACTTAAAGAAGATGGCTCTGAGGATTCTAGTATTTATTTTTCTGGGGATATTGTTCAACAGTCTGTATCATTAGCACCTGAGATTGCCAATGCAGAACTGCAACGTCATTCTGAGAGAAAACACAAACATGTTGCTTCTCTTAAACAACTTACAAACTTACTCTATAGAAATTCTTATCGCTTAGAGAAATCCAGTAGTAATGGTAAAGATTTTTTACCCGTACTAAGAAATGAGCTTAAAAAATTTAAAAAATTACAGCGCAGCTGGATGCTGAGTTTATAGACGCTAATCTTAAATGTTTAATTTCCTTTCAATTTAAAAATAGCATTAAACGTCTTTTTTACATCGCCGTAAAAAGTGATGTCTAGATTTATACGCCACCTAGTATCAGATATTTTTTCTCCTATTATAATACCCATTGGGTTAACATTCTTTTTGGCAGCATCTGGAAAGTAACAAAAACATGATTTTGAATAGGTAACTTTTGCTGCAACTAACTCATCATCGGTAATTTTAAAACTATCATCGGTTGGGTCTATTTCAAAATAAATATAATCTGAAAAACCACCATCGTAAGCCATGGCCTCTTCATCAAAATGATATTCGTAAACGAAAACTGTTTTATAGCCTTGAGAAACCACACCCCTTTTCATGTAAGAATCTGGTAGTTGTTCAACCTCTAACTTACTAGACTCAAAATAATTATACTCAAATCTTTCTTTATCTTTTTCTGAAATATTACAAGACAATATAAGTACAGAAAGAAGAAAAGGAAATATTAGTTTTTTCATCAACAACATAGTTTCTCTTAAGGATGCCAATAACTCCAATAGGTTGCGTAAAACCAATATCATCTTTTTGATTGGGTTTACTCATAATAAAAACAGCGATTTTTTCTATCCGATTTATTAAATATTCAAAAAAAGTATGTTATTGTACATTATTTTTAAAAATTAGAATTAAGATTAGCATTACTACTTTTTTAGGCTATTTTTACCAACTGAAATTTAGCACCTTATGAATAAAATTACCATTTTAATAAACTGTAATGATCAACCAGGTATTATCGCTTCAATTACCAACTTCATTGCGCATCATAATGGAAATATTGTATACATAGACCAGCATGTAGATCGCGAACAAAATATCTTTTTTATGAGATTGGAAAGTGAATTCACATCAGAAAGCTTTTCAACCGAAGCATTTAAAGGTGCTTTTAAAGATGTATTGGCAGATAAGTTTGAAATGAAATGGCGTATTTATTCCTCTGAAGTGAAACCTAAAATGGCACTTTTCATTTCCAAATACGATCACTGTTTATATGATTTATTGGGTCGCTACAATTCTGGAGAACTTAATTTAGAAATTCCTTTCATTATTAGTAATCATAATGACTTAAAGCCTATTGCTGATAACTTTAACATTCCTTTTTATCATATTCCAGTTACCAAGGAAACTAAAAGTGAGGCTGAAGACAAACAATTAGAACTGCTTAACGAACATAAGATAGACTTTATAGTATTGGCAAGGTATATGCAGATAGTATCACCAAAACTAATTGATAAATACCCTAATAAAATAATAAACATACATCATTCGTTCTTACCTGCTTTTGTTGGAGCCAAACCTTACCATTCTGCTTATAAACGTGGGGTAAAGATTATTGGTGCTACCAGCCACTATGTTACCGAAGAGCTCGATGCTGGACCAATTATAGAACAGGATGTGGCTCGGGTTACTCATGCTCATTCCATATCAGATTTAATAGCAAAAGGACGAGACCTTGAAAAAATTGTTTTGGCTAATGCCGTTAAACTTCATGCCGATAGAAAAGTGATGGTTTACAACAACAAAACTGTTATTTTTTCATAACACATATTAATTGGATGTGACTTCATCCATTAGTCTGGTGTCTTAATTAAAAAGAACTCGTAATATTCCACAAAAAGAATGGAGGGATTATAAGTTTTTAAAGAAAAGACACCATTCTCCCAGGTGTCTTTCTATTTTTGTTAAAAAAATAAATCATGAAGAAAAAAATTGCGATTCTAATTATAGCCTTTAATCTAGTGGCTTGTGCCGAACTACAACACGTAGTGAACCAATTACCTCAAGGAGGAATTTCTAACGCAGATATGGCCTCGGGGTTGAGGCAAGCATTACATTTCGGTATTGATAAACAAGTGACTAAACTCACCCAAAAAGATGGCTTCTTTAAAAATGAACTAGTTAAAATTTTATTACCTGAAGAACTACAAAAAGTTGACAAAACCTTAAGAGATATAGGATTAGGAAAGCTCGCAGACGAAGGTTTAAAAGTGCTTAATAGAGCTGCCGAAGACGCCGTGAAAGAGGCTACACCAATATTTATCGATGCTGTAAAAGGCATAACCTTTGCCGATGCAAAAAATATCCTTTTAGGGAACGACAATGCTGCCACAGCATATTTAAGTAGTAAAACAGAAACGGCATTATACGCTAAATTCAATCCGGTTATTAAAAATTCGTTTTCTAAAGTTGGGGCAGATAGTATTTGGAAAAACCTTATTACCAAATACAATAATTTACCTTTTACAAAAGATGTAAACACAGACCTTACGGACTATGTCACTAAAGAGGCTCTAAACGGTGTTTACACAATGATTGCCCAGGAAGAAAAAGAAATAAGGACCAAGGCATCATCGAGAACAACCGATCTACTTAAAAAGGTTTTTGCTCTACAAGACTGATAACATTTTAAGAAAATAAATAAAAGAATACGAGTTAAACCATCATGGTTTTGAGAATTTTTTAAAATTATTTTAAATTTATTATATTTAGGATAATTTAAATAATCAACCATGAGTCGTTCAAACTTAATCAAGAGTCGGAAAGAAACTCTTAACAAACGTTACAAGGAACTTGTTGAGCAGGCTTACAACTTAAGACAAACCGATTCTGCACTAAGCGACTTTTCTGAATTCAAGGCCATAGAACTTTTAGATGAAATAAACCGCCTTAATTACCTATACAGGGACATGGCCCAAACGCCGCTCTAAGATTTACATTTCTTTAACACAATACCCACATCCAAGTTACATTAGTTTACGTATTTTAAAGTATAATAAAGATACGTTATGAACAATCATTTTTGTAGAGTTGGCAAGATCAAACCAAACTTTAGCAGTTTAAGTCTTAAGGAAATTGAAAAAAGAATCAACAACTTTGTTGATGACATTAGCAAAGTAGATCTTTCTAAAGATTTAAACGGAGTGCTTTAAACTAGGTAAACGCTTTGGTTAATCTTTAACCAAACCAAAAAAACATTACACCATCTACCAAAACTATTTTAGCTTTTGGGTAATACTGTTTAAACTCTTTTTTATGCTTTTCGGAAAAAGGGAAACGGTCTCTTGAGAGTAAAATTAAATCGACTGTTTTAATACTCATAAATCCTATTCAGAATAACAGACTTTCAATATATCATAACCCATTAGGAACTTTTAGAATAACGTGACAACTCCAATTGCATTTCCTTTTGTAGTTGTTCTGCTTTAACAGCGGCAGCAGTTGCAAAATCATTTCCATTAGAAGAATAAATAATACCTCTAGAAGAATTAATAAGTAATCCAACAGAAGCATTCATACCATATTTACAAACATCTTGCAAATTCCCTCCTTGTGCACCTACACCAGGAACCAACAAAAAGCTATCTGGAATAATTTGTCGTATATCTGCTAAATATTCTGCTTTGGTGGCTCCAACAACATACATTAGGTTTTCTGTATTCTGCCAAGTTTTTGAAGTTTCCAAAACCTGCTTGTACAGTTGTTTATTATCTACCGTTTTTGTTTGAAAATCGAAAGCACCTTGATTAGAAGTTAAGGCCAAAAGAATGGTATGTTTACTTTTGAAAGCCAGAAATGGCTCAACCGAATCCTTACCCATATACGGCGCTACCGTTACAGAATCGAACGCTAGGTCTTCAAAAAAAGCCTTTGCGTACATGGTACTGGTATTGCCAATATCGCCACGTTTAGCATCGGCAATAGTGAAAATCTCAGGATGATTCTCATTAATATAATTAATAGTCCTTTCTAATGCTCGCCACCCCTTTATACCGTAGGCCTCGTAAAAGGCTGTGTTAGGTTTATAGGCTACACATAAATGGTGTGTTGCATCTATAATCGCTTTATTAAATGCAAAAATAGGATCTTCTTCTTTCAGAAGGTGTTCTGGAATTTTATTCAAATCTACATCCAACCCAATACATAAAAAGGATTGTTTTCTTTTGATTTCAGAGATTAGTTGGTTTTGGGTCATTGGTTTTGGGTATTAGCGACTTTCTTTGAATAATTAATTAAGGATTTTATTCTTTTTTGAATTACATTAATCTCTGCGATAAGTTCTTTAGGATATTTAAAATATGATAATTCTGAACAGATTATAATATGGGTTTCCAGCTCAAAAGCAGACCCTAAACTTATTTGTAAAAATCTAACAAAATCTTTTTGGGAGTCTTTAGCACAACCTTCTGCTATATTTGCTGGTATCGAAACAACACATCTTGAAATTTGAGATTTCAATCCAAACTTTTCGGTTTCAGGCAAATTTTCTATTAATGAATAAATCTTTTTAACAAGGGTTATAGAATCTTTCCAGATATCTAACTCTCTAAAATTCCTCATCTATTGTTTTCTTTTTAACCTTTTCCCTTTTTCCAAACACCTATTACCTAAAACCAAAAACCTTACAAGTCATCACTAGCCTTTAACTTTTCGGTGTTTTCAGCTAGCATAAGTTCATCAATTATTTTTTGAATATCTCCGTTTACAATATTCTGCAAATCATAAAGGGTAAGCCCAATTCTGTGATCTGTAACACGGCCTTGAGGATAATTGTAGGTCCTAATTTTGGCACTCCTATCTCCAGACGACACCATACTACCGCGTTTGGCAGCATCTTCTTCCTGCTTCTTGGCCAACTCTAAATCGTACAAACGCGATCGTAAAACCTTAAAGGCTTTTTCTTTGTTTTTATGCTGCGACTTTTGATCCTGGCATTGCGCGACTAAACCGGTTGGAATATGCGTTAAACGCACTGCGGAATACGTTGTGTTAACCGACTGCCCACCCGGACCCGAAGAACAGAAAAAATCGATCCTAACATCTTTAGGATTAATTTCAATATCAAACTCTTCGGCCTCAGGAAACACCATACATGTTGCCGCACTAGTGTGCACTCGACCTTGTGTTTCGGTCTGTGGTACGCGCTGTACACGATGTACTCCAGCTTCAAATTTTAAAGTGCCGTAAACGTCCTCTCCCGAAACTTCAAATTGAATTTCTTTAAAGCCACCATTAGTGCCCTCACTAAAATCTACAGTGCTAACTTTCCATCCTCTGCCTTCACAATACTTTGTGTACATTCTAAACAAATCGCCGGCAAAAATACTGGCCTCGTCCCCACCTGTTCCGGCTCGTAATTCAACTACAGCATTTTTAGCATCCTCGGGATCTTTTGGAATTAATAGCACCCTTATTTCTTCTTCTAACTTTGGGATACCGTCCTTGGCTTCATCATACTGCATCTTGGCCATCTCTACCATTTCGGCATCACTTCCATCGGCTATAATCTCTTCGGCTTCAGATAAATTATCTGTGAGCTCGATATAAGCCTCGCGCTTATCCATTAAAATCCTTAAATCCTTGTATTCCCTATTAAGCTCCACATAGCGCTTTTGATCTGAGATAATATCGGGCTGAATGATCAAATCACTCACCTCATCAAAACGCTGCTTCACTATTTGTAGTTTCTCTAACATCTGCCTCATTTAATTGAAGCCCAAAAATACGATAATTTATGAATTCTAAACATGCACAGCGAAAGCTATTATTAACACCAATAGAATATTTTTAACGCTGAAACGTTTCTAGTATTATCATGCATCAATTGTATTCTATTTTTACATTTTATAAACCATTCATTCTTTGGTCTTTTATCATTAACTTATTACTTTCTTTTTTTAAAGTAGAACCTATTATCATTGTGATTACCAAACTGTTTCTAATAGGGTTTTTATGGTATATTATAAATGAAACCACCGCAAGAAGAAAGTTAATCTTGTACAAAAATTTAGGCATTTCATCATTTAAATTATTTTCGTTCATCTATGTTATCGACATTTTATTAAGCCTTCCTTTTCTTATAATATTGAATGAATTTGTATGATTTTAGAAGCAGATAGCATTGAACTCTATTTTAAAGGTAAAACAATTTTAAACGGGGTTTACTTAAAGGCACAAACAGGAAAGGCTACAGGTATCCTTGGTAGAAACGGGTCAGGAAAAAGTTGTTTGTTAAGAATAATTTTTGGTGATTTAAAACCAAAATACAAGTTGATAAGAATAGAGAACCAACCAATCCTTAAACCACTTTTTAAAACAAGAAAGACACATTATCTACCCCAATACAACTTTATTCCTAAAATATTTAAATTAAAAAAAATATTCAAGCTGTTTAAAGTTAACTGGTTTGATTTTATTATTGAATTTAAAAATTTCTCAATTTATAGGAACACCAAATTTGGCAAGCTCTCTGGTGGTGAACGCAGAATTATTGAGATCTATTTAATACTTAAAACACCTGGAGAAATCGTTTTATTAGATGAGCCTTTTAATGGAGTGGCTCCGATTCATATTGAGACAATTAAATCTTTAATACATCGAGAAAAAAGCCAAAAAGCCATCATTATTACAGACCACCGATATGCTGAAGTCATTGATGTTTGTGACACTATATATCTTATTAAAAACGGCTGGACTAAACCAATAAACAATCTAAACGAACTAGAAGATTATAATTATTTAAGTGTTGGTACCCTTTAACTAAAAAAGGAAGCCTTGTAAGACTTCCTTTTAAAAATCAGGTTATTGATTGCTAACCACACTTAGAAGAACCACAGTCCTTACAAGTTAAACAACCCTCTTGGTAGATTAAATTATCTGAATTACAATTGTCGCAAGTTTGCCCCTTAACCTCTGTACCATCGGCCACATAGCGCTTTAAGGCTCTACCTACTCCGTTTTTCCATGTATTTATGGACTCTGTGTCCAATTGAAGACTATTAATTAAATCAACAATTTTTACAATTGGCATACCATGGCGCAATGTACTGGAAATTAGCTTGGCATAGTTCCAAAATTCCGGATTAAACTTATGCGACAAACCTTCAATGGTTATTTTATAACCACGCTTGTCTTTATATTGAAAATCATACCTCGTAGTAGCATCTTCACTCTTGTTTTTGATAATCAAACCGTCGTTTACCCAACGTGGTATTAGGATACCATCTTCATCATCTACCAAACCGGTGAATATTTCATAAGGTTTTCCATCTATTAAACCAATAAACGCTATCCATTTTTCCTTATTATTTTGAAATCTTACCACATCGGCCTCTAAGACCTGTGGCCGCTTGGTTGGAAATGGTGTTAAGGTTTCAGCTTTTAAATCTTCTTCCTTTTTTTCATCGTTGGAAATTAATACTCCAGAGCGTGAACCATCACGATATACGGTAACTCCCTTACAACCAACTTCCCATGCTTTTAAATATAAATCGCCTACTAAGGCTTCAGAAACATCGTTGGGTAAATTAATAGTAACACTAATAGAATGATCTACCCATTTTTGAATTGCACCTTGCATACTTACTTTGCTCAGCCAATCAACATCATTTGATGTAGCACCATAATAAGGCGACTGCTTCACCAAATCGTCTAGCTCTTCCTGCGAAAAATTCTTGGTCGTATCTATGCCGTTTACCTCCATCCATTGTTTAAACCTATGATGGAAGACTACATATTCTTCCCAAGAATCGCCTACTTCATCAACAAAATCGACCCGTACATCTTTATCTCCCGGGTTTACTTTTCGTCTTCTTTTGTAAACTGGCAAGAAAACTGGCTCAATTCCCGATGTTGTTTGGGTCATTAAACTAGTCGTCCCTGTTGGCGCAATAGTCAACAAGGCTATGTTTCGCCTACCATATTCCAACATTTCGTAATACAGTTTACTATCGGCTTCTTTTAATCTATTAATAAACGGATTTTCTTTTTCCCTGTCGGCATCAAAAATGCTGAATGCCCCTCGTTCTTTAGCCAAATGCACAGAAGCTCTGTAGGCTTCTATAGCGATAGTTTTATGAACCTCTAGCGAAAAAGCGTTTCCAGCTTCACTACCATATTGAATCCCCAAGGCTGCTAGCATATCACCTTCGGCAGTTATACCAATACCAGTTCTTCGTCCTTCTTCTGCTTTTCTTTTTATATTAATCCATAGGTTTTGTTCTACAGCTTTTACTTCATCCAATTCGGGATCCGAATCGATTTTCTTAAGAATAGCATCAATTTTTTCAAGTTCTAGATCAATAATATCATCCATTATACGCTGCGCATAAGCAACATGTTGTTTGAACAAGTCGAAATTGAATGATGCCTGTTCTGTAAACGGATTTTCTACATAAGAAAATAGATTGATAGCTAGAAGCCTGCAGGAGTCGTAAGGACAAAGCGGAATTTCTCCACAAGGATTTGTAGATACGGTCTTGTAACCCAAATCGGCATAACAATCGGGCACAGATTCGTTTATAATAGTATCCCAAAATAAAATTCCAGGTTCGGCAGATTTCCAGGCATTGTGTACAATTTTAGACCATAAATCGTTTGCTTTTACCGTTTTAGACACTTTAGGATTAGCACTAAAAACCGGATACTTTTGGGTATAATCGGTTTCGTTTTTTACGGCCTTCATAAACTCATCATCTATCCTCACCGAAACATTGGCTCCAGTAACCTTACCTTGTTCTAGTTTGGCATTTATAAAGTCTTCAGAATCTGGATGGTTAATCGATACCGAAAGCATCAAAGCGCCCCTTCTCCCATCTTGAGCAACTTCTCTAGTAGAATTGGAATAGCGCTCCATAAAAGGTACGATACCCGTAGAAGTTAAAGCCGAATTTTTAACACCAGAACCTTTAGGACGAATATGCGATAAATCGTGCCCTACACCACCACGACGCTTCATGAGCTGAACCTGTTCTTGATCTATCTTCATGATGCCTCCATAAGAATCGGAATCACCGGAATTTCCTATTACAAAACAATTGGAAAGCGACGCTATTTGGTAAGGGTTGCCAATCCCGGCCATAGGACTGCCTTGCGGTACGATGTATTTAAAATTCTTGATTAAATCGAAAATATCTTCCTCACTTAGCGGGTTGGCATATTTAAGTTCTACGCGAGCAATTTCTTTGGCTATCCTCCTGTGCATATCGTTAGGTGTTAGCTCATAAATGTTTCCGTCAGAATCTTTTAGGGCATATTTATTGAGCCATACCCTTGCGGCGAGGTCGTCGTTCTTAAAATAATCTAAAGAGGCTTGAAAGGCTTGATCTTGTGTGTACGTTTTGGGCAAAGTTTTGGTTAGATTTTGTTTCATTAGCAAGTGGTAAAATATAGTTCAAGATGGATAAAAAAATTTGAACATAAAGATACTCAAACAAAATAATTTAGAACATGATAAAAATCATAAAGTCTACAAGAAAAACAACATAAAATACTAATTTACAAGTATTTAAAAATTTATCAACAACAAAAAGTTAACAAATAATTGAAAAGTATTTTTTAAAAATCAACAGCAAAACCCACGCCGAGAAACTGTTTCCACTGAATTTTAGCACCAGCTTCATCAAATTCACCTTCTACATCGGTTTCCCTTTGGGTTTTCACGTCGTCATCATATCGAAGATGAGATCCAAATCTGGCGCGCACATAGTTATTCACTTTAAAATCGAAGTCTAACCTCCAGTCTAAATCCACATTGCCGAAGTTATTTATATAGTCTGTATAAAGGCTTACACGATGCTGCATGTTTATATTTTGTGCTACTTCCATTTCATAACTGTTGGTAACCAATAACCCCAACTCGCGCCTAACTCTTTTACCGGGAACGATAATATTACCCAATTCGTCAATAACAGCAGGATCTACACCAAAAGCTCCTGTATTAGCTAAGTCCTCATCTAAAACAAAAGTAGCTTTTAAGGTAACAGGTGAAAAATAAAAGGATAGCTTATCAATATGTTTACCATATTCCATACCGCCACCAAAAAATAAATATCCTGGCGCCATAAATTTAGAAATAGGATCGTTGGTGTTGGGATATTTAAAACCGTTAGCAAATTGGGTTCTAAAATTTAGTTTTGCAGAATAATACCAATTAGACTCTAAACTTGGACGGTAACCCATATCAGAGTTTATCTCAATTAAATCGTCTGTTTTTCGTAATTCTTTAGATTCTTGTTTATTCACCCCATAGCGCATAATTAAATTATTCCGCCAGGTAAAATATTTATCGCTGTAATTTCTAGAAGACTGTAAGCCTATTAACCCCGAAATGGAATTTACCCCTCCGGCATTCCAATTTACAAAGGCCACTTCGCTTAAATCTATAGAAGCCTTGTTTTTGCTTACCCATTGTGGGCCATCGTACTTTTTAGGTTTTTCTTTGAGATATAGAGAATCTGGTTGTGCATTAGAAAAACAAAATAAAAGGCACAAAAAAACAGATAGAATGTATCGCATGGTTATGTTAGGTTGTTTAAGTTCCCTGTTTATCAATAACCATTCCATTATTGCTCTAGGAACTCATTATTTCTAGTAACTAAACTCTCCAAACTCACTTTTTATTGTAAGTTTCTTTTCTTCTGAAGCCTCAACCCTACCAATAACCTGGGCATCGACATTAAAGGATTTAGAAATCGCTACGATATCGTCTGCTATTTCAGGCTTCACGTACAGTTCCATTCTATGGCCACAGTTAAAGACTTGGTACATTTCTTTCCAATCGGTCTTAGATTGCTCTTGAATTAATTTGAAAAGCGGCGGAATTGGAAACAAATTATCTTTTACCACATGATTCTTATCTATAAAATGAAGAATCTTAGTTTGGGCTCCACCAGAACAGTGTACCATACCGTGCACAGAGTCGCTGTTATATTTAGAGAGTATTTGTTTAATGATAGGCGCATAGGTTCTGGTTGGCGATAGCACCAGTTTACCGGCATCTATAGGGGCGTTTTCTACAGCATCAGTTAATTTTACATTACCAGAATAGACTAAATCCGATGGAACAGCGGCATCGAAACTTTCTGGGAATTTTTCGGCTAAATATTTGTGGAACACATCGTGGCGTGCAGATGTTAGTCCATTACTGCCCATACCGCCATTATATTCCTTTTCGTAAGTGGCTTGACCAAAAGAAGCCAGGCCAACAATAACATCGCCAGGTTGAATATTGGCGTTGTCTATCACATCGCTACGTTTCATTCTAGCAGTAACGGTAGAATCTACAATAATGGTTCTTACCAAATCGCCCACATCGGCAGTTTCGCCACCTGTAGAATGAATGGTAACACCATGTGCTTTAAGGTCTTCCAACAACGCTTCGGTGCCGTTTATAATTGCTGAAATAACTTCTCCTGGAATTAAATTCTTATTCCTTCCAATGGTAGAAGACAGCATAATGTTATCGGTTGCACCAACACACAATAAATCATCAATGTTCATAATTAGAGCATCTTGAGCAATGCCCTTCCAAACCGAAACATCTCCCGTTTCTTTCCAATACATATAAGCCAGCGACGATTTTGTGCCCGCACCATCGGCATGCATGATCAAACAATAGTCCTCATGGTTGGTTAAATGATCTGGTACTATTTTACAAAAGGCTTTAGGAAACAACCCTTTATTTATGTTCTTAATAGCATTGTGAACATCTTCTTTCGAGGCCGAAACCCCACGCTGCGCATATCGTTTAGAAACTTCTTGACTCATAATTATGTAATGTGCTGCAAAGGTAAACGTTTAAACGAAACTACAACTGTTTTTAAATCTGTTTTGCTAACAGGTTCTTAACTAAAATACAGACTTTATTTATCGCAATAATTAACAAAAGTGCGTAAATACATTATTTTTATTGCTATTTTTACTACGTCCAATATTCAAAAAGAATTGGGACATAATAAAAATAAACTCCCTAGGGAGTTTATACAACTGTTGTAGCACATTAAAAAAACCGACTAAATGAAATCAAAGTACCTATTGTTATTTGCAACTTTATGTCTGTTTTATAAATGTAAAGAAAGAAATACTGGATTTAATACTAGTGTTAATTCAGAAATTGAATTAGATACAATCTGTATTTCAGAATTGATTACTAGAAAACCAATTGCTAAAATTTACGAGAATAAAAAAATAAAAAAAATTTCATTAGATTATCCAATAGTAGCAAGCATTCATAACAAAAAAAATGACAAAGTATACCTTACAATACTTGAGCGGAATAAAAATTTGAATATTTCTATTTTAAAGGATTCTACAATAATAACGAATGACAGAAGTGACTCCTTAGTTAATTATCTATGGAAAAGTAATTTAAAATTCATTCAAGAAAATAGTTCTTTTATATTTACAACTCAAAACACAGACTCTATACCTCTTTTATTTGAAAAATTTAGAGTAAAAAGAGAAAACGAAATCAACAAATTTAAAGACCAATTCAGTTCAAAAACATTAGAAGTTCTTCACTTTCAAAATAATGCTCGAATTTATTCATTTTTATTTTGGCTAGGTAGAATTTCCAAAGGCTTAAAACCAAATGATAAGTATTTTGATTTTACAGAGAAAATTCAAAAAGCTACCAAATCATTAAAATCTCTTCCCCATATCTATCTTTACAAATACGAAGTAGATTATTTAAGGAAAAATAAATCCCTAGAAAGTATTACAGATTTTTTACATTTTATAGAAAAAAAGACAAACAGTAAAGATTTAGCAGATTATTTGAAAGCAAACTATATCAAATCACTGATAGAAATGCCTTCTTATTGGGAAAAACACGAAAAACTATTTAATACAGAGGTTTTAACTCAAACATTAAATTCTGAAAAAAATAATATTTATTACAATTTAATAGAACAGCCTTCTTCCTCTTTTTACGCCTCGCAAAATGGGGAAATGGCATATTTATTTCAAGCAGAAAATAAATTTGGAAATCAATTTAATTTAGAAAGTATAATAGGAAAGGTCATTTTTATTGATACTTGGGCAACTTGGTGCGGACCTTGTATCAATCATAGACCAAAGGTTCTGAAATTTGCTGAAAAATATAAAAACAATGATGAAGTAGAAATTTTACTAATTTCTGTGGATTCTTCAAAAGACAAATGGTTGTCATTTTTAGAAAAAGAGAAGCAAGAATTTGGTAAAAATCTATTTATAGAAAATGGTATGCAAACCGAATTCGGAAATAATTACAATATTAAATCAATTCCGAGATACATTCTCATAGGTAAAAATGGAAAAATAATTAACTCAAATATAAACGAACCTTCAATTGCGGTTGAAAAAGAAATTGAAAGTGCATTGAAAGAAAAATAACGTGCTACAACAAGGTATAAGCTATATTGCTAGTTAATCACTTACTTGGGAAAGTTCTCGCGAACTTTCTAATCAGTAATTTATTACTTACTTTTAGTTTGACAAAACCGCAACAAAGCTTATACAGAGCCGTTGGCAACAAGCTTGACCCGTCCTGAATAAAGGCTACATAATCTTAAACAATTATGTACAAAAATGACAAAGTAATTAGACGGTATTCAGAATCTTTTAAACTCAAAATTTTAGACGAACTTACCACCGGAAAACTAAACAAGTATCAATTAGGCAAGGCTTACGGCATCAACTCTTCTACCATTAACGAATGGATCAAGAAGTACAACCGTAAGGACTTAATGAACACACGAGTAACCGTGAAAACAAAAGACGAGATAACACGTATCAAACAGCTTCAAAAAGAGATTGAACAGCTCAAGAAACTCTTATTGAAAAAGGATATGGATGCGCTTGTAGATGAATCCTATCTTGAAGTAGCCGCAGAACAGTTAGGCTACAAATCTGTCCTCGAGCTAAAAAAAAAGCTAAATATCAAGCCCTGATAAAGGCCAGGGAAAAGTCTAGGGGATTTGCTTCTTTAGCTACTGTTTGCAGCTTCTTCGGTCTTAAACGCGATGCATACTACAAGTATAAACGTAGAGCAGACAAGCGATTACAGATTGAACAGAAAACCATTCAGATAGTCAAGCAGAGACGTAAATCCCTGCCTAGAGAAGGCACCAGAAAGCTTATTAAGTCTCTAGATAACAACTTTAAGCAAGCTGGCTTAAATGTCGGTAGAGACACCTTGTTTAACATCTTAAGAAAACACAATATGCTGATTCACAGAAAGAAAGCACATCATAAAACCACAAACTCATTCCACAGGTTCTACAAGTACAAGAACATCATCAAGGATTTGGAAATAAAGGAACCAAACCAAGTTTGGGTAAGCGATATAACCTACATCAGAACTATCAATGGCTTCTCCTACCTTGCCCTCATTACAGATATGTACAGCCGTAAGATAGTAGGATATGACCTTAGTGACAGCCTTGAGCTGGCAGGCTGTGTAAGGGCTCTTCAAAAAGCCCTGAAACAGTCTGGTAAGCGTACGCCTCAAGTACACCACTCTGACCGTGGAATCCAATATTGCAGTAACCTTTACACTAACATTCTAAGAAATAAAAACATCAAAATCAGTATGACCGAAGACAATCATTGCTACGAAAACGCACTTGCAGAACGTGTAAACGGCATCCTTAAAGACGAGTTCTATCTCGACCAGACCTTTGACAGCCTGAAACACGCTAAGCGTGCAGCAAAAAATGCTATCAACTTATACAACTCTATAAGATTACATTTATCTTTAGATTTTAAAACACCTGAAATGGTATATACAAATGCAGCGTAAAATCAATTATTAACCTGTAGCCATATTTCAGGACGTGACAGCTGAAAAAACCGTATGAGAATAAACATTTTAACATCTGAATTGAAAAAAGTCAACCGAAATCTGAATTTCTCGTTACTGATTTTCGGATTGTTTATGTTGCTGTTTTTTATTTCGTTTTGGTTTCCTAAAAGTGATTTAATGAAAAGCGTTTATCTGATTTCATTATTTGCTTCTGGTGTTCTAATATTAGTATCAATTATCCTAACAATATTCCGCCAAAGTAAAAAGCAAACTATTGAATTAGATAAAAATCAAATAGCGGAATTGACAATCAATTCTGAAACAGACGCTGAAACAATCACCAAAAAATCGGAAATTGAATATGCTGGAAATGAAATACAAACCAAATCGGACTCAAAAGTTTATGAAATAAACAATAAATGTGCTTTTGAATTATTAAAATGCGGGCAAGAAATAATGACAACAAATCTGACCAAAAAAAGTAATGGTTTGGAAATGTCACCAAAAGAATTGTTTAATGATTTGATGTCAATTTTATGGGCATCGAGTTGAATAAAAGCCAGTTGCTAACAATGGTAATCGTTGCGCAAGCCAGTAAAAAACATAAAATTTAGTCCGAAAGCTCCTTTTTAAGGGGCTTTACTTTTTTGTAAGCTCCGTTTTCTATGTGAATTTCAAATACTTTTTAAGATTATAGGCCATGGCAGAGAGGTGCATCACCTTGTTGGCCTGTGCGATGCCAATGGTATTGATTTTCCTCAGGCCCATAAACTGGGTAAGGGTACCGAACACGGGCTCTACTGTACTTTGCCGTTTCCCCTTCATGTAGCTGCCCCGTTCGCTGTTCACCCGTTTGTTGTTCCGTTCGTATTCCTCTCGGTAATAGGTGACCGAGAACTTCTTTTCCTTGGCCGTTCTTCCCAAGCATTGTGATGCCAACGGGCAGCCCTTGCACTGTTTGGAAGAACTACGGTACTCTTTCTTCTTGGTCTGCGTCCTATGGTCCAAAAAGACTTTCTTAAATGGGATTACCTCGCCCTGTGGACAGATATAATGGTCTTCTGTCCTGTTATAAACAAATCCTTTTGGACCACCTTTATATGTGCCATGGGGCGGTATAAAACTCTCCAAGCCTTCTGCTTCCAAAAACGCATAGTTCTCACCACTGCTATAGCCCGTATCGGCCAAACAGTTGCGCCAGATAAGCCCTTGGTGATGTAACCTATCTTTTAAACGCCCTGTGATATCCTGTAAACACTGGTTGTCCTTCTTGTCCGCATGGTAAGCCTTGATGTCGGTAATCACATGATGCCCCGTATCTACACTTAGTTGGCCCAGGTAATTTAGCTTTCTCGCCTTGCACGGTTTGACACTGATCCTAGCATCGGGGTCAGTAGGACTGTAATGCGTTTTATTTGAAGTGTACTTGCTCCCCTTGTTGCCGGCCCCTGGACGTTGGTCCTGGTCTAGTTGCCAACGCTTATTTCTACTCGATATAGCCTGTAATTCCGTGGAGCTGGCCGTAAGCTCCTGTTGGGATCTTGATGCTTTATTGAGCTTGGATTTCCTTATCGGACTTTTTTTTTATCCATCGAACTGATGTGACGGATCTGGTGCAGATGCGTTTCCAGATCCTCCTTGGGGGCTTTAAGCTCCAGACTGTCCATCGAGGCATTGGCCTTGACCGGGGCCGAGTCTATGGCCTGGGTATGCCCGCTTACCATACCCTTGTCAACGCACATGCCCAATATCTCGGTAAATACTGCTTCAAATACAGACTCTGGATATAACTGCCGCGTACGGCTGATGGTAGAATGCCATGGCAGCTCTTCGTCTATATCATAACCTAAAAAATATAGGATATCCAAGCGCATACTACTGTGCTGCACCAATTGCCTGTCGCTGACGATATTCTCCAGATAACCCACCAGGCACAGCTTAAAGAACACGACCGGGCCGATGCTCTTTTGTCCACTTGAACCATAATAGCTCTTGGTCAGGCCATAAAGGAAATCCAAATCCAGAACTCCCTTTAGCCGTCTATAAAAATTCTCCTTGGGAATGCGCTCACTGAGTTGAAACTGGGCGAACAATTTTTCTTGGTATTCTTTCTTGCCTTGCATAACACAAAATAAGAAATTTCTGTATCTTTAACAAGCATTTGTGCAACAGGCACATTGGCTATAAGTAATTGCTTGTTCTCGCCTACTTCTGAAAATCCTCGCGGGTTTTCAGTTTGATGTGTACTTGCGAAGTTTCGTGCTATCCCATGCAACTCCTAATAGTCGAACTCGATGGAAGACATTCAGTGAAAGCTGATGTAAATAGCTCCGCAACTAAGTTGCCCCCACTATTTCGGCGCATGTATTGCACATTTTGCATCTTCTTTTTAATAGCCGAACTTCGCGTTTGGCAGGTCGTTGTATAAATAAAGATGAAATTCATATTCAAAATAATATTACTGGCATTTTTGACCATTTCTGGTTGTAAACCAAAACAGATTGATAAAACCAAACCGAGATTAGAAACGCCACAAGTAGAGTTTACGCAATTTGATTTGGGTGAAAGTGACTTACCAAAACTGAAACGAGAAGTAAATGATTATGAATTAATTTTCACACCTGAGCAATTGGAAAAATTGACCTCAATAATTCGAGAATTTCAGAAAGAGACAACTAATCAAATTGCTTTAGTATCAATAGACTCAATTGGAAAATATACTGACTTTGACCAATTCGCGATTGACTTGTCGAATTACAACGAAGTTGGAATAAAGGGAAAAGACAACGGATTGACAATTGTTTTCAGTAAAAAATTGAGAAAACTACGAATTTCGACTGGTTATGGAATAGAAAAAATACTGACTGATGAAATCTGCAAGAAAGTAATTGACGAAACGATTATCCCTGAATTTAAAAACGGAGAATATTATAACGGAATTGAAAAAGGAATTACAGAATTAATTGCAAAATGGAAATAAAAGTACTTTGTACAACATCTATAACTTAAAAGAGGCTACATGTACTCATTGCGCTTAATTTAAAATGAACACCCAGAAAACATTAAAAATATTATTTCTTATTTGTGCAGTCTTGTTGACTAACTGTTATTCGACAAAAAAATTGAGCCGAAAAAGCACTTATTCCCCTTCAAACTTAAATAAGTTTGGAATTAACGGTCTTTACGAAAATAGCTTACAGGATTCAACAAGTATAGACCTTTGGACTACATTAAAAAAAAGTTATAGATGGAAGTGGGATATTCCAAAAACCAAAAAACCAATAGTAAAATTGGAGCTGATTTATGACAAAAATTGAATGTAAGCCTTATCGATAATGGCAGAGTTATAGACAAGATCATTTTAAACGGTAAAATAAAGGGAAATTATTTCTCCATTGACAAAAATTTAACCTTCGTGCCTCTATTTCCGATTTACTATATACATAATGAGAACAAAACCATTATAGGTACAGACGAGAATGGGAATTTGATAGTGGTAAATGGCTATATCCGCGAAGGACATATTTTGGTAATGGGAGCTGGATATAGAAGTATAACTAGTAGAGTGTATAAAAGATTAATTGAACAAAATTAATCGGCAATAAAACGTATAAGTTATTATTAAGCTCAAGCCTACTGGTAAAAAACACAATTAATTTTTCAGTGCCGAGTCTCCTTTTATTTAATAAAATTGAACGTTAAAGGATAGCTTGGAATCTCGCCGTTACCTGCTTTGATGGCATTAATAATCGGGAAAATAAAAGAAAAAATCCCCAGAACAATAAAGCCCAATAGCCCTAGTCCAAAAAATAGTATACCAGGAATACATATTAAAAAACAAACAATTAAACTCAATTGAAAATTAATAATATGCTTTCCATGTTCGTCCATTCTATACACCTTTTCTTTTTGGGTAGCCCACAGTATTAGGGGTACCAATAAACTCCCAAAACCAGTTATGAACAACAATAACTGACTCAAATGGGTTAATACGATTAATTGATTGTCTTGACGCATCATACATTTACTTTTTTGATTGATTACCTGTAGGACGCAAAACGCATTTTAATGTTACAGAATAACGGTATTTAAGTCATGGATTTTCCAGAAACGCTCTCCATTACCAAAAACGGCACATCTATACTAAATGCAAAGGTTTCTAACGCATGCCTTGTAAATAAACGATCTAAGAAGGAGTGTTTTTCGCTTATCATAGCAAGCATTTCAATATCGTTATCAATAATATACTGCCTTACCGTATCAAACATATCCTTTTTATTAACATCAATATAGTCGTGAACTGCCAACGGGAAATGTTCACCAAAAAAATCCATATTCGCCAATTGCTTTTGCACCAGATGGTGCTCATCGGCTACATTCAATACAAATAATTTGGCATTATAAATTTCTAAAATACTTTTTAAAGCTTTAAGTTCTTCAACTTTAAACAAGTTAATATGGTTTGTTGTAAAAGCTATTTTTTTAAGTGGTGTAAATGAACAGCCATCTGGAATGGCCAAAACTGGAACATGACAACGTTGCATTACACGAGCAGTATTACTACCAAAAAGAACCCGTTGTAAGCCCGAAGCCCCTTTGGTACCCATAATGATTAAATCGATATTATACTTACTGGAAATTTGGTTTATAGAATCTATAAAATTATCATAATCAACTATAGAATGAAACGTATGCTTAGCATTTGGTTTCTTGTCTTCAATACCAGTAATGATGTTTGACAAGGATTTTTTGGCCGCATCTATTAAAGTAGCATAAATGGTAGTAGATGATGAAACGGTCATCATATCGTCTGAAATAAATGAAGAAGCCTTTTGTACGTTTAGCACATAAAATTTACAAACCTCATCCTTAAACAACGCTGTGGCATAATGAATAGCATTAACCGAATTTTTAGAAAAATCTGTTGGTAACAAGATGGTTTTCATGGCTAGAACATAATGGTTATCAAGTAAATTTAATTGGTTAATCACTTAAAAACTATGACAATTATCAGCTAGCCAAACAGTTATTAAGAAATCAGAAAAATTAGCATAATAATGTAAAGCATTGTATTTTTCGGCACAATAAATGATTAGTAAAACGTTATAACCTAAAACCATTTTACATGATACGTTGCCTTATTTTACTTATGCTTTTTATGAGCCTCTCGGTTGGTGCCCAGAATACTGCCGTTGGGTATAACGAAAAACTAGTCTACACAGCCTCATACAATATGTCTGGCATTTTAAACGATATTGCAGAAATATCTATGGAAACAAGCCCTGTTAAGACATCGAAAGCAACCTTTTTAAGGTTAAAGTGTAATGCGGCCACCTATAGCCAATGGGATAGCTTTTTCAAAATAAGAGATCTTTATGAAAGTTATGTTAGCCCTAAAACCCTAAAACCCTATGTATACAAACGCAACATAAACGAAGGGGGCTATTATAAGGAAATGAAATACACATTCAGCCATAATACCAATACCATTAAATCGGTTCAAACCAAAAAGAACAACCGCATAGAAAAACGGGATTTTAAGTTTAACACCGGTACGAAAGATATTGTTTCGACTATTTATTCCATAAGGTTACTAGATTTTGAATCGATGGAGGTTGGGCAACGAAAAGTAACAACAATTGTTTTTGACCGAAAGGAAACCAAAGCAACCATTACCTATTTGGGTAAAGAGCAAATAAATACCGCTATAGGAAAAAAGGAGTGTTACAAAATAGCCATTGGAAGCGAATCTAAAATTATTGAAGGAAGTAGAGATAACTTGTTATGGCTCACTGCCGATGCCAATAAAATAATGGTCTACGGAAAATTTAAGATTCCAGTTGGCAATGGGGAATTAAAAATAAAGTCTGCTTCAGGTTTAAAAAATTAATAACATGAAAAAACTGTTTACCATACTCGCAATAATCACCTCGGTACTAGCCATTATCTTGGCCGTATTACCGGTTTTTAACCTAGCTATAATTCCTTCGATTTTTGCTTTAATCTTTGGATTATTAGCTTTTTATTTTTCAAAAAAAACAGGGCAAGTAAAAAAAATAATTCAGTTTACATTTTTATTAACCACCATGGCTCTTGTGCTTACCATTTATAAAGCCATATTTAATACTTCTGAAGTTGCAGATACAACAGGTTTAGAGGCAACAGAGTTACAGTCTGAAGAAGAGGCCATTGAAGACCTCGAAGACCTTGAAATCGATGCTGAACTTGGTGATATCGAATTATAATTAAGCCTTTCCACCGATATTCGTATATTTGACCAGAATTAGACTAATGCGCTTAGTTAGAACACTAACTGTTGTAGTTTTCAGGATTTATCTGGCGTTTAAACAAGATTTATAGTATTAATGAAAATCTTTTGCATTCTCTCAGCATTTGCCCTCGTTGGTACTTGTGCCACGCCAAAATACTCTACTAAAATCAAAAATCTTGAGGACAGTATAACCATAGTAGATAGTGCTACGGTAATACAATATGCAAACACTATAACTGCTAAAGAGTTAAAGACACAACTCTACATGATTTCATCAGATCAATTTGGTGGAAGAGCTCCCGGAACTTATGGACATAAACGAGCCGAAGAGTTTGTAATGTCTTTCTATACAAAAGAAAATATTGCTGGGGCCTATGGCGAAAAGCAATATATTCAAACCGTTCCATCAGAGTTTTTTCAAAATAAAACCAAAACTACCAATAATGTACTTGCCTTTATAGAAGGTTCTGAAAACCCCGAAGAGGTTATTGTTATTTCTGCACACCTAGATCACATTGGGTTGGATAAAAAAGGGAACGTCAATAATGGTGCAGACGACAACGGCTCGGGAACTGTAGCCATGTTACAAATGGCTCAAGCCTTCAACTTAGCTAAAAAAGCTGGTAAAGGCCCTAAAAGAAGTATTCTATTTGCGCATTTTACCGCCGAGGAAATTGGAAAAAAAGGTTCTGAATACTACACGCTTCATCCTGCATTTCCTATTAAAAATACGGTTGCCGATTTAAATATGGACATGATAGGCCGTGTAGACGATTTACACGAAACAGATAAAAACTACTTATACTTAATTGGTTCTGATAGACTGAGCAAGGAATTACACTATATATCCGAAAAAGTAAACAACACCTTCTTTAATATAAACCTAGATTACAAATACAATTCTGTTGGAGATAGAAACGATTATTATTCCAGATCAGACCATTATAATTTTGCCAATAAAGAAGTTCCGGTCATTTTTTACTTTAATGGAATACATGAAGATTATCACAAGCACACAGATACGGCTGAAAAAATAGATTACCTTTTGTTACAAAAACGTGCCCAATTGGTTTTTGCTACGGCTTGGCAAATTGCTAATCAAGAACATCGGGTGGTTCTCGATGAACATAATACATTCTTAAAATAACCCCCACAAACTGCTTTAATAAAGACTTTTTTCGTATTATAGTATAAATCGTGCC
Source organism: Seonamhaeicola sp. ML3 (assembly GCF_023273855.1). Classification (NCBI taxonomy): domain Bacteria; kingdom Pseudomonadati; phylum Bacteroidota; class Flavobacteriia; order Flavobacteriales; family Flavobacteriaceae; genus Seonamhaeicola; species Seonamhaeicola sp. ML3. Next base: position 3,348,383 of record NZ_CP096884.1, read on the forward strand.
TATTATGAAAAAAATCATATTAATACCATTTATTGTCCTCCTAACAATTTCGTGTAGCTCTTCGAAAAACAAAAAGAAAAGCAAGGATAGAGACCCAACAACCTATGCAAATACCATTACTGCAAGTGAGTTAAAAGATATGTTATATATCTATGCTTCCGATGACTATGAAGGCAGAAAAACAGGAGAACCAGGCCAAAAAAAGGCAGTTGAGTTCATTAAAAATCAATATGTTTCCAACGGTATCCCATCACCTATTTCTGAAGACGATTATTTTCAGGAAATACCAGCATCTTATTTTAAAGGACATGTAGGTGCTTCGGAAAACGTTATGGCATATATTAAAGGAAGTGAAAAGCCAGAAGAAGTTATTGTTATTTCAGCCCACTTAGACCATATAGGTGTTTCTGAAAATGGTGAAATTAATAATGGTGCAGATGATGATGGTTCTGGTACTGTAGCTATTCTCGAAATAGCGGAAGCCTTTAAAACAGCAACAGATAAAGGACACGGTCCCAAACGTTCTATTTTATTCCTGCATGTTACAGGAGAGGAAATAGGACTTTACGGATCACGTTATTACACCGATGTAGACCCTATATTTCCTTTAGAGAATACAGTAGCAAATCTTAACATGGATATGATTGGACGAATAGACAAAAAATACAAGTATAACCCCAACTATATTTATTTAATTGGATCGAATAGGCTAAGCGATGAATTACATGACATTTCTGAAGCCATGAACGAAACATACGTTAAACTTAAAATTGACTATACTTATAACGCAAAAACCGACCCAAATCGCTTTTATTTTCGTTCTGATCATTACAATTTTGCCAAAAATAATATTCCCTCAATTTTCTATTTTAATGGCACACACGAAGACTATCACAGACCCACAGACACACCAGATAAGATAGAGTACGAACTCCTGGCCACAAGAGCTAAACTCGTTTTTTACACCGCTTGGGAACTGGCCAACAGAGCAGAACGTATTAAAGTTGATGAGGAAAAGAAATTTTAAAAACCAACAATAACAAAAAAAGCCTTTCGAAATTCGAAAGGCTTTTATTTTGGGTGGAAGACCGGGTTCGAACCGGCGACCTCCGGAACCACAATCCGGCGCTCTAACCAGCTGAGCTACAACCACCATGTAGCTTGCATTTTAAATGCGAGTGCAAATGTAATAGATTTAGCTGTTTCAGCAAAGACTTTTTTAACTTTTTACTACTTTAAATCGTACAGACTCTCTACGGCAGCATAACGCTCTGTGGTAAAGCCCTCTGCATGCTCTGCCCCTATTAAACGCCCTAAATCACGAGCTCTATATTCAACACTGTCTGTAAAATTTTTACTAGAAATTGGTGTTTCAGGCCCTTTATTATTTTCATCGTAAAATTGGGTTTTATAGGCCATAACAGCTGCTATTTTTTTCTCTATAAACCCAGAAACATCAACCACAAAATCTGGTTCTATATTTTTCCACTGGATATAGTGATAAACCTGTTTTGGTCGCCAACAATCCTGTAACGCTTTTTCTGTACCAAATTTAGTTTCAATCTTAACTAATCCGCTTAAGAAACAAGCACTACTAACCAACTCACTCCCTTTAGCATGATCTATATGCCTATCTTCTATGGCATTACATAACACAATATCGGGTTGGTATTTTCTAATTACCTTAATAAGCTCTAATTGATGCTGTTTATCATTTACAAAAAAGCCATCGGCAAATCCCATATTAATACGAATCGAAACACCCAGAATATTTTTAGCCATTTCAGATTCGGCCGCTCTTGTTTCTGCTGTTCCACGAGTACCTAGTTCACCTCGTGTAAGATCTACAATTCCGACCGTTTTACCATTTGCAATTTCTTTAGCTAGTGTAGCACCACAACCTAATTCTACATCATCTGGATGGGCCCCAATAGCCAAAATATCTAATTTCATTGATTGTATTTTATTGTACGTTTAATCGAAAAATTCCTAAAATATTTACAAAATATTCAGAAAATCTTCTGTGATAACTCCCTCGATAAGCATAATAATGCAAAGGAAATTTGTAAACCAACAAAACTTGTAAATACGAAAACGTGTTCGTTAATGGTTTTGTTAATTATTGTAGGCTAAATATAATAATTATTCAAAAATAAAGACTTACTGGAAAGCATGACATTAGTCATAATTAGTAGTTTTACTTGGTAATAATTTTACAGTATCAAAAAAAAGAAAAAAACTAACCGGAAAACCTATTCATTATGTATTTAATGCTCGTAATCTTAGTTATAACCATAGGCCTCTTTGTTTGGGGAAAATTCACCCCGGATATTGTAGCACTTATTTCCATGATAAGTCTTTACCTAACTGGTATTTTAACACCAACTGAAACATTGAGCGGATTTAGTAATCCTACCGTAATTATGATTGCTGCTCTTTTCATAATCGGTGAAGGTATTGCTCAAACTGGCTGGACAGCCATGGCTGGTAAAAAGTTTGTAGAATGGGCAGGCAAAAGTGTACCTAAACTATTGGTTATTGTAAGTTTAGGTGCCGGTGTTTTATCTGGATTTGTAAGTAATACAGGAACGGTAGCTACGCTAATGCCTTTAACTATTTCCTCTGCTTGGAGTATTGGTACTTTACCTTCTAAAATGCTTATGCCTGTAGCTTTTGGTTCTAATACTGGTGGTTTACTAACCCTAACTGGAACACCACCAAATATTATCGCTAGTAATGCGCTTGTTGAAGCTGGCCTTGAAGGATTTTCATTCTTCGAGTTTGGATTAATAGGCTTACCACTTTTAATAATTGCCTTATTATATTTTAGGTATGTAGGCTATAAACTTTTGCCTAATAATAAAACCAATAATAAGCCGGTAGATATTGAGTCTACGCTTCACAACTGGATTGAAGCCTACAAAGTAAATAACGATTACTATAGACTACGTATTAGATCCTTGTCTCCACTTATTGATACAAAAATTAAACATTGGGATTTTGAAAACGAATTCAATGTCAACATTATAAGGCTTAAGAGAAGACATCCAAATGTACTTAAAGGCTATCCAAAGTTCGAAGAACTTCCCGATTTAGAAACAGAACTTAGATATCATGATATTATTACAGTAAAAGGGGATACAGAAGCGATTAACAGAATTATGATTCGCTTCAGACTTGGTCTTTTACCTTTGGAAGCTGAGAGTACAGACGAATTAAAAAACAATCTTATAAACCAAGAGGTTGGTATGACCGAGGTTATCGTTAACCCAAACTCTTCGTTAGTGGGACGAAAATATAAGTTAGGCGAATACTTTAGAAGGTACAATATACAATTGTTGGCTGTTTCTAGAAACCACACCCCACTCACAGCTAAAGAAATTCGCGTAAAAGTAGGTGACGCCTTTTTACTAAGAGGAACTTGGGACAGTATTGAAGACCTTAAAAAACAACATGAAAATCTTGTTATTTGTGGTAGTCCCGAAGGTATGGCCAAAAATGTTGAAAGCCTTAATTACAAATCTTACATAGCTCTAGGTGCCCTATTGCTCATGATAGTATTCATGGTCTTTAAAATTGTTCCAGGATCTATAGCGGCTTTAATTTCTGCTGGTATTATCTTATTGACCAGATGCGTACCTATGGCCAAAGCATATAAAGGGATAAGCTGGATAAGCGTGGTAATGATTGCAGCCATGATTCCTATGGGTATCGCATTGCAGAAAACAGGCACAGCACAATTAATAGCCAATGGTTTGGTTAACTATCTTGGATCTGTAAGTCCAACGCTTTTACTTGGAGGGATCTTTATACTTACAACCACTTTTAGCCAAGTAATCAACAACTCGGCTACAGCAGTATTAATGGCTCCAATAGCAATTATAGCAGCTACATCGTTAAACTTATCACCAGAACCATTCATGATTGTTGTTGCTATTAGCGCTTCAACAGCATTCTTAACCCCTATTGGTACAACTACCAACGCTATGGTTATGACATCAGGTGGTTATAAGTTCATGAATTACCTAAAAGTTGGTGCGCCGCTTTTATTAATATTTTTGATTGTAACTATGGTTTTAGTACCTATAATTTGGCCGTTTTAAATCATCCAAAAAATCTTAATACAGGAATTAAAATTAAAGGTACGCTTATGAAATATATAAGAATTAGTATTGGTTAATTTGAATAGGACCAGGCGATAAACCTAGATTGTTTATTCCCTGGTCCACTTTTTAGAACCTTAATCGAGTTAACATTTAATTTTTTCAGGGCTACTTTCAATCCTCTTATCAGTTCTTTCTTTGAAACTAAAGCACTGAACCATACGCACTGGTTCTTAAATAAGGAACTCTCGTAAATATAATTATGCAGAAATGCCTTTTCCCCGCCTTTACACCATAACTCGTTATGCTTTCCAGAAAAATTTCTGGTTAAACTTTCTTCCGTTTTCCCCAAACCTCTCAGTTTTTTTGTTGTAGCAGCGATAGCTTCTTTTTCAGATTTATAGAACGGGGGATTACACATAGCAACTGTAAATTGGTCTTCGTCTGATAAAACACCTTTTAAAATAAACCTACTATCCTTTTGAAACCGAAGTGAAATAGCATGATTTAAATCATTCTTATCAACTATGTTTTGGGCAAATTCCAAAGCGGTTGTATCGATATCGGTTCCCACAAAATCCCAATTGTACTCTGCATTGCCCAAAATAGGATAAATACAATTGGCTCCTGTACCAATATCCAAAACGTTGACGTCCTTCGAAACCCCAGAAAACTCCAACAATTCTGCTAAATGATGAATATAATCTACACGTCCGGGAATTGGTGGGCATAGATTCTCATCTGGAAAATCCCAAAACTTAATGCCGTAATACTTAAACAACAAAGCTGTGTTAAGCGCTTTTACTGCCTTTGGATCAGCAAAATCTATAGTCTTGGTTTGGTATTCATTAGTAAACACAAATGAGGTTAATTGCGGATACACCAAGCCTAGGGCATCTAAATCGTATCCAGAGCTGTGTTTGTTATTTGGATGTAAGTTTGATTCTTTCAATTTTATTATGAATTACTAATCGGCTAATTGAATATTAAGTTCTGAAATTGAACCTTCTTTAATTCTTTCAATTTCATTAAGAGACAATTGAAACCAATATTCTTTTTCACTTTTATCAAAAAAACTGAAACAAAATTCGTCTTCAGTCGCATCAAACCCTCCGCAATAATTTAAAGTTTGAAATTGATCACTGCTTTCAATCTCTCTCCATTGTTCTATTGGTAAGCTCTTTTTGATAATCTCGTCGCAAATATTACGAAGCTCTATATCTATTTTAATTTTCAAAATTCAATATTTTATTAAACTATATCTGAACCATTTTCCAGTTTCCTTTCCTAAACCATACTATAGCCATAATTGCAATTAGTATTTCTGCTACTGTTATGGCCCAAAATACACCTATTGGTCCAAAATCTAAATTAAATGCCATTAAATATGCAAATGGCAATTGTAGTAACCAAAAACAAATAAAATTTATTTTGGTAGGTGTTTTGGTATCACCGGCCCCGTTAAAAGCATTTATAACTACCATACCATAACCATAAAAAACATACCCAGCCGCAATGACCCTTAAACACAAGCTACCATATTTTACAACATCTAGAGTAGTGTTAAATAACGAAATAATCTGTGGAGCGAACACTAAATAGATTACGGAAACAAACCCCATAAAAAAAGAACTGTATTTACCTGTTTTCCAAACCGACAATTCTGCTCTATCTGGTTTCTGTGCTCCTAAATTTTGTCCAACTAAAGTTGCAGCTGCATTGCTCATACCCCAGGCAGGCATTAAAGTAAACATCATAACCCGGATGGCAATGGTGTAGCCAGCCAACACTTCGCTACCAAATTCACTCATAATGCGCATTAGAAACACCCAAGAGGACGTCCCGATTAAAAACTGACCAATACCACCTAAAGATACCTTAATGAGATTTAACATAACACCAACCCTAATCACCAAATCCTTAAAAGCTATTTTTATTTTACCATAGCCGTAGAATAAAACGGTTAACTGAAAAATAACTGCTACCCCTCTACCAATAGTAGTTGCGATAGCTGCTCCCTGAACACCGTAGGCTGGAATTGGCCCCAATCCAAAAATAAAAATAGGATCTAGAATGATATTTAATCCGTTTGAGAGGATTAACACTTTCATGGCAATAGATGCATCCCCAGCACCTCTAAAGATGGCGTTAATTAGAAATAACAGCATAATGGTTACATTCCCACCTAAAAGGACTTGGGTGTAACCATAACCCTCTTCAATTAAATCTGCTTCCCCGCCCATTAAACCTAAAATCTCTTTGGGAAAAAGAACACCAACAACGCTAATGCCCGCAGCAACAAAAATTCCAATAAAAATAACTTGCACCGCAGCTCTAGAAGCCCCCTGAATATCTTTCTCTCCTATACGTCTTGCCACTACAGCGGTTGCAGCCATACTTAACCCTATGGCTACCGCATATACCAGTGTAATCACAGACTCCGTAAGGCCAATGGTGGCCACGGCATTAACACTCACTTGAGACACATAAAGGATATCTACTATGGCAAAAATAGACTCCATGAGCATTTCCAAAATCATAGGAACGGAAAGCATAAAAACGGCCTTTCGTATACTCCCAGACGTGAACTCTTGTTCCTTTCCGGTAACGGCAATTTTAAAGTAGTGAATAAATTGTTTAAACGTAATTTTATTTGACTGCATGATTTTGCTGAATTAAAATAAACATCGCAGAAGACCTAAATCTTCAACTCATTTTTTAACCCGTAAATAAGGGTGTTAACGGAAGTCGGTTTAAACAATCATAAGCAGCAAAGTTGTTGAAATAATCTGAAAAATACAAAATGAAATTTTAGGCAAGCGTTTTAGATTGGTTTATATTCGTTGAAATTTTTTGCCATGCTCAAAGCAGTTATTTTTGATATGGATGGGGTTATCATTGATAGTGAACCCATGCACCACAAAGCCTACCATGATATGTTTGATGAGGTAGGCATTGAAGTTTCCAGTGAACTTTACGAATCTTTTACAGGACAATCAACGATTAATATATGCAAGCGTTTGGTTGAGCATTTCAATTTAGAAGCATCTCCAGAAACTCTTGTAGCTCTTAAACGAAAACACTACAAACAATTTTTTGAAACCAATTTTGACTTAACCCTTATTGAAGGTGTTTTGGAATTGATTCAAGATTATCACCGCAACGGATTGACTTTAGTTTTAGGTTCTTCTGCAGCGATGACGAGTATCAATCAAATTTTTGATCGCTTTGATTTAAATCAATATTTTAAGGCAAAATTGAGTGGTGCCGACTTAAAAGAGTCTAAACCACATCCCGAAATTTTTATAAAAGCAGCTGAAGCATCTGGTTTTAAACCTGAAGAATGTATGGTTATCGAAGATTCAACTAATGGCATTAAAGCAGCTAATAATGCTGGTATTTATTGCGTTGGTTTTGATAGTTTCCATTCCAAAAACCAGGATTACACAAAAGCTAACAAAGTAATTACCGATTTTAAGGAGATTTATTTTGATAGGGTTAGTTCTATTTTGAATTAAAAAAACCAATATCATTCTGAATTCCAGCCTGACACGGTAGGCAGGTGTTTCAGAATCGAATCAAAAAATAATTTAACTAATAGAGAAACTGAATCAAGTTCAGGTTGACAACAAAGCAAAAAAAAAGCAACCAAAAATGGTTGCTTTTTTCATCTATTTCTAAATTCTTAAATATGCAAAGCTCTATCATCAGTAGCAGCTAAAGCCGCTTCTTTAATAGCTTCTGTAAACGTTGGGTGAGCATGAGACATTCTAGAAATATCTTCGGCACTAGCTCTGTATTCCATAGCTACAACTGCTTCTGCAATCATATCGGCAGCACGTGCACCTACCATATGAACCCCTAGGATTTCATCGGTAGCTTTATCTGCCAATACTTTTACAAATCCGTCAATGTCCATACTCGCTCTACTTCGTCCTAAAGCACGCATTGGGAACTGTCCGACTTTATAAGCAACTCCAGCTTCTTTTAATTGCTCTTCGGTTTTACCAACCGCAGCAACCTCAGGCCATGTGTAAACTACGCCTGGAATTAAGTTATAATCTATATGTGGTTTTTGTCCAGCTAAAGTCTCGGCAACAAATACACCTTCTTCTTCAGCTTTATGTGCCAACATAGCACCTTTAACAACATCGCCAATAGCATAAATATTAGAAGCTGTAGTCTGTAGGTGGTCGTTCACTTCTACTCTACCTCTTTCATCTAATTTAACACCAGCGGCTTCGGCATTTAATCCATCGGTATAAGGACGACGCCCTACACAAACTAAACAGTAATCGCCTTTAAACTCAACCTCCTGACCTTTTTTATTGGTGGCTTTAACAATAACCTCATCGCCTACTCTTTCAACAGCATTTACTTGATGAGATACGTTCATTTTAAACTTTTGCTTCTTCAAAACTTTATTTAATTCCTTAGAAACTCCAGCATCCATAGTTGGAACAATTCTGTCTGCATATTCAACTACAGAAACTTCAGCGCCTAAACGCTTGTAAACTTGACCAAGCTCTAAACCTATAACACCGCCTCCAATAACAATTAGGTGCTTTGGCACTTCCTTAAGTTTTAAGGCTTCTGTAGATGTAATGATCCTTTCCTTATCAATAGTAATAAAAGGTAAGCTAGAAGGCTTGCTTCCTGTAGCTATAATGGTATTTTTTGCTTCAATTTCTGTAGTTTCCTCACCAGAAATAGTAATATGAGTGGCATCTTTAAAACTACCTAAGCCTTGATAAACATCGATATTGTTTTTCTTCATTAAGAAATCAATACCTCCAGTAGTTTGGTCAACAACCGATTGTTTACGAGCAATCATTTTTTTCAAATTCACTTTTATTTCTCCAGGAATATCAATACCGTGCTCCTCAAAATGCTTTACAGCATCTTCGTAATGGTGTGAAGAATCTAAAAGTGCTTTACTGGGTATACATCCTACATTTAAACAGGTACCGCCTAGCGTGGCATACTTTTCTATTAAGGCAGTTTTCATTCCTAATTGTGCACAACGTATTGCTGCAACATATCCACCAGGACCCGAACCAATAACGGCTACATCATATGAACTCATAAACTAATTCTTATAATTAAAAATTTGGAAACCAAAAATACGAATGTTTTATCGTAAGGCAATAAAATTAGTGTTTTATGAAGCAAAAATGAATTTACTATAAATTACCCATTGAAAATTTATAATTATACAAGCAGAACGGGATTTTTAAGATTATTTTTTAAAGAACTATAGTTTTCCAATTTCATTTAAGACCCAATTTAGTTCGGGGTCTTGTTTTAACAATCGATTCTGGATAGTTGGCAATACCTGTATATCTGGCTTTACCCCATAACCATCTGGTGACTGTTTGTAAGGAGCTTCAATTTGCATTAGCCCCATTCTTACACGTACTTTAGAATTTGGCAATTGATAAATTTTATAGATTCCTGCCACACAACCATTATAAGCACCTCCTGTTTCTTCACCCACAAATGTGGCTCTTTTTGTTGCCTTTAAATGTGTTGAAATTAAGGATGAGGCCGAAAAGGAATTGCCATTGATCAAAACATAAATCTTGCCTTTAAAGTTTAACGGATTAGGCTTTTTTGTTCTGGAAGACCCAAACTTATAATAGATTTTACCTTCCTTCTTTTTAGTGGTTATCATATTATGAGCGAAAATTATTGGTGATGCTAAACCAGAAGCTATCTTTAAACTATTTGGAGTTGTATTGCTCATTAGATATTTAAAAAAAGGCGTTCTACTATTCACTTCACTTTCTAAAATGAAGCGGTATTCCTTGTTGGTTAGATAAGAATACAATTTATCTATTTCTGCGATACGTCCGCCCCCATTGTCTCTCAAATCGAGAATAAGGTACTCGGTTTTTAACGAATCTATAGTCTTGAAACTTTCTTTGTAAAATTTTTTGTAGTTGCCATTGGTAAAACTTCTAATTTTCATGTAAGCCACAGAGCTATCGCTACCTATTAAACTAAAGTTTCTTGTAAACTGTTTGCGTTTACTTAAAAAACCATACTTCTTGTTATCTTTTCTTCGTTTTTTGGCGACACTTTTTGCATCTTTCCTTTCTTGAATAGATAGTTTTTTGGGCTTTATTTTATTGATAGAATCCTTTGGTTGGCTGACTTTACTATCATCTTTAGAAATACGCCTTAACACCCTTCTATAAACGGAATCTTTATTTTTAAAAGTAACCGTTAAGCTATCAACAAACCCCTTATCACGATAATAAAATGTAGAAAATCGTCTGCCAACATAACGGTTATATAGTGTAGTGTTATAACCATCAGAAGTAAATCGCTTTTTAAAAGTATGGATTAAATCAGGTACTGGCTCATCATCAATTTTAACAATTTCATTGCCTACTAAAGATGTGTCCTTACTATGCACAGCCGTTACCAATAGTTTATCCTCTATATACTCGAAATCTAAATCGTAAAATTCAAATTTTTTCTTATTTAGCGCCTTCAATTCCTTTCGCTTAAAGGCTTTACCACCAATACCAATAGAGACATGACCTTGTTTTACATGGGTAACTACAGGTGCCAACTTTTTGTAGAAAGTTCTGGAGTTAATAGGTTTATGAATAGATTTCTTGAGACTGTCAAATTTAAAATCCAAAACCGCTTTAGAGGTATATTGATATAACTTAGGGTGATGTTTTTTTAATTGATTATAAAGTCTGTCTACATCGTTATGCAATGCTTCAACGGTATGTAATTTGGTAATCTGTTCGTTATAAGTTTTAACACTTGTACAGGAAGCAAGACCCACTAAAAGAAAAATAGACAGAAGTAGTTTTTGCATAAATAAATTTAAATTTGAAGCTATGGCTAAAATAATTCTATTCTTTTTAATTTAATTACTATTAGTGTTTCTTTAACTTTTGAGTACTTTTGTGCACCATGCAAAAAACGGTCAACATATTAAATAAAAAAGCGCGCTTTCAATATGAAATATTGGATAAGTACACCGCTGGTATTGTGTTAACCGGAACTGAAATAAAATCTATTAGAAGCAGTCGCGCCTCTATAGCCGAAAGTTTCTGTGAATTCAATGACAGAGGAGAACTTTTTGTGGTAAACATGACTATTGAAGAATACAGCCATGGCACACATTACAACCACCGTCCCAAAGCGATTAGGAAGTTACTTTTAAACCGAAGGGAGCTTAAAAAACTGCATAAAGAAGTTCAAAATACGGGGCTTACCATAATCCCCTTAAAGCTATTTATAAACGATAATGGATTTGCCAAGTTAGATATTGCATTGGCAAAGGGTAAAAAACTTTACGATAAACGCGAAAACATAAAAGACAGGGATAATAAGCGTAATCTGGATAGGATTAAAAAGAATTTCAAATAAACAGAAACAAGAGCGCTTCGTTACAAGAGCCAAGAGAGAAGACTTTCTCCTGAATCTTGATTCCAAAAATCGTGGCTCTTTCTAAATAATCGTCAATAAAATTTATCAAAAAGTTAACTGTTTAAGTATTTCAAATTCACTAATTTCATTTCTTAAAAATTGAATATCTAAGATGAAAAAAACCTTATTCTTTTTTGTGGTTTTGTTTACCGCAATTTCAACTTTACAAGCCCAAAAAAAGTCCGATAAAGATGAAACTCCGCAAGTTTTTGCAATAGATACTACCAAAGCTAATACCATTGATAATACCATAAAAACCTTATACAACACAATTTCTGGAGATAAAGGCACTAAACGAAATTGGGGACAGTTTAAGTTTTTGTTTTACAAAGACGCGAAATTGATTCCATCTGGAGAAAACAAAGAAGGACAATTTAAATTACGTTTCATGTCTCCAGAAGATTACATAAAAAGCTCTGGAAAATGGTTGGAAGACAATGGTTTTTTTGAAAAGGAAATCCATAGAGAAACACAGCAATTTGGAAATTTAGTACACGTATTCAGCACCTACGAATGTTATTATAAAAGTACATACGAAAAGCCCTTTATGAGAGGTATAAACAGCATACAATTAATCTACGACAACAACCGTTGGTGGATTGTAAATATTTATTGGACCAACGAAACCGAAAAAAACAAACTACCTATAGCCTATTTACCTTAACAAATAGATTATGGCTAATTTTTTCACAGAATTATCACCAGAGTTAAAAGCATTTATTGAAAAACAGAAAGTATTTTTCGTGGCTACAGCTACCGCTGAAGGTAGAATAAATTTATCACCAAAAGGCCTAGATACATTCAGGGTAGAAAATGGCAACAAAGTACTTTGGTTAAATCTTACGGGTAGTGGAAACGAAACAGCGGCCCACTTATTAAAAAATAATCGCATGACTGTAATGTTCTGCGCTTTTGAGGGCAAACCTCTTATCCTCAGATTATATGGTCATGCTAAAATTTACCATGAAAGGGATGATGAGTTTCATGAATATATTAAGGCATTTCCTAAAATAGCTGGCACAAGGCAAATTATTGAAATGACCATTGATTCCGTACAGACTTCGTGCGGTTTTGCCGTGCCATTTATGGATTTTAGGGAAGAACGTCTGCAACTTAATTCTTGGGCAGAAAAACAAGGAGAAAAACGCTTAAAAGAGTATAGAAAAGCAAAAAACACAAAGAGTATTGATGGGTTAGATACCGGTTTAGAACTATAAACGCTTACACTTAAGTACTTCGAAAAATAAGTTTATGAATGTTTTTGTTCGTTATTTGCCCTATTCTTTTGTTAAGTTCACTTAAAACAAACTAAACTAATTTGTAAATTAGCTCATAGATATACTTGAATATGAGCACAGAAACAAAAATAGGTTTAATACTAGTATTACTAGCAACTTTGGTGGTTTTTATAATAGTAACCAGAAAAGCACTTATTAGATTTTCACTATTGAAAGCCATAGAACCAAATAGAAGAAAAATTGTTGGTTCCCTAATCTATTTTACATACTACATTATTGCCCTTTTCATTTTATTGCTAATCATTGGAATTGAATTTAATCAATTCATGATTTTTGCATCGTCTATATTAGCCGTTCTGGGTGTCGGCTTTTTTGCCCAGTGGTCTCTATTATCAAATTTAACGACCAGTATGATTTTATTCTTCTTTCACCCACTTCGTATTGGAAGCCATGTTAGAATCATTGATAAGGAATTGGACCTCTCAGGTCAGGTTATCGATATTACTGGATTTTATGTGCTTTTAAAAAAAGAGGATAATAAAATCGTTTCTATTCCAAATTCGGTGATCATAAATAAAGGCATAGAATTCAACTGATTAAACTCTTATGAAAAAACCAAAAAGAAAAGAAATAGGACAAATTCCTGGAACACCAGTTTATTTGGGTGAAAAAGAAAACAAAGCCCTAGAACTTGAGGTGTTCGATTATTCAGTTGATTCTTTTTCGGAGTCTAAGTATAACGGAATTAAAGGTGTATCTACATTATTGGCTGTAGATAGTGCAACATGGGTAAACATTAATGGTCTAAGCCATGTTGAAGACATCAAAGAACTTGGTTTAAAATTAGGTTTACATCCACTACTTATAGAGGATATTGTAAATACCCAACAAAGACCAAAATTAGATGAGTATGACGATTACGCCCTGTGTGTTTTAAAAATGTTGCATTTTGATAAAAACAACTCCTTAGTTATAGAGCATGTTAGTTTTGTTCTCGGTAAAAATTACATTATAACTTTTCAAGAAGCTGAAGGTGATGTATTCGACCCAATAAGAGAAAGGTTACGAACATCCAGAGGGTTGGTTAGAAAAATGGGGGCCGACTACTTACTTTATGCCCTTATAGATATTATTGTAGACAACTATTTTACTATGACAGATGACTTAAGTTCCAAAACTGAAGCCTTGGAAGATGATATCTTTAGCGCCACTAAAAAGAACGACGACCTAGTTTTGGAAATACAAACTTTGAAGCGAGAAATTTTAAGGATTAGAAAAGCTATTTACCCCCTAAGAGAAGTGGTTGGTAGCTTAAATAAATTAGATAATACACTAGTTAAAGAAAAAACAAATCTTTATTTATCCGATTTGCACGACCACATCATTCAAGTATCTGAAAACGTGGATATTTACCGTGAAATGATTTGGGGCTTAATGGATATACACCAAACTACATTGAGCAATAAAATGAACGAGATAATGAAAGTGCTTACCATAATAGCCACTATATTTATTCCCCTTACTTTTATTGCTGGTATTTACGGTATGAATTTCGAAAATATTCCAGAGCTAAAATACAATTACGGCTACTTCTTTTTATGGGGACTAATGGTTCTTATTTTTATTGGGATGCTTTATTACTTTAAACGAAAAAAGTGGTTGTAACTCTTTAAAGAATAGATGTTTTTTCATCTATTCTTTAAAGTATCATCAAGGCTTTTAAATTAACGTTTAAACTTTAGTTTCTTTTCAATTGCTTCAATCATGATATTTGCAACATCAAGTCCAGTAGCATTTTCAATGCCTTCTAGACCCGGTGAAGAATTAACTTCCAATAAAAGAGGACCCTTGTTAGAGCGTATAATGTCTACACCAGCCACAGGCAAGTTTAAAATCTTTGCTGCTTTTATGGCCAATCTTCGTTCCTCTGGGGTTATTTTTATTTTAGACGCCAATCCACCTTGATGGATATTTGCCCTAAACTCTCCCTTGGCAGCCTGCCTTTGCATGGAGGCAACTACTTTACCATTCACAACAAAACACCTGATATCCTGCCCGTTAGCTTCTTTAATGAACTCTTGTACTAGTATATTGGTTTTTACGCTCTTAAAGGCATTGATAACACTTTCTGCCGCTTTATTGGTTTCAGCTAAAACAACACCCTTTCCTTGTGTACTTTCTAAAAGCTTTATGATAAGCGGTGCTCCGTTTACCATCTTGATTAAGTCTTTGGTATCTAAAGGTGAGTTTGCAAAACCCGTAGTTGGTATATGAATATCATTTTTAGCGAATAATTGAGTTGCTAAAAGTTTATCTCTAGATTGTGTAATGGCTTCGGCTGAATTTAGACAATACACCCCCATAGCATCAAATTGTCTTATTAGAGCACAGGCATAGAAAGTCATGGATGGTTTAATTCTAGGTATAATGGCATCATAAGCATCAATAACATTTCCTCCTCTATATCTAATTTGAGGCTCAGCGGCATCAAACTTCATATAGGCTTGTTGTACGTTAAGAAATACCATTTCATGGCCTCTTGCCTTCCCTGCTTCCATTAAACGTTTGTTACTAAACAAATCTGGGTTACTAGCCAATAGCGCAATTTTCAAACCGGTCTTTTCTGGCATAAAACGAGCATACCTTTCCTCTATCTCTTCTTGTGAGAAACTTTTTTGTAAATCAGCTGAAGCCGCATCAACCATATAGCGGCCAGATAATGCCTCCCTGCCCAATAGCATTCTAAACTCCATAGAATCTCTATTGGCAAGAGTAAGTTCAATATCGAAAGTGTCATCTCCCAACGTTAATGCCGTTTTGATGACATAACGTTCTTCGGAAATTCCAAGGGAACTTTTAACCGTTCTCTTGGCTAAGATTTTCGATTCGCACTTAACAGAAATACTTCGGTTGTCCTGAAGTGGATTTACTTCAAATTTCACCCATTCTTCTCCCTTCTTAAGAAAAGGCTTGATATTATTGGCCTGTATTGATGATGTCTTAGCGCCAGAATCTATTCGTGCCTTTATGGCAGGAATTCCAAACTCTTTAAAAACGCACCATTCCTCACTACCAACTACTTTGTACTGTGTTGTATTCAATGTTATACTATGTTTTTTTGAATTAGTTGAATTTTAAAACGAAAAGGTCTATGACCTCAATTACAATTAAAATGATAATTATTAATTCCAATCTACTACTCTCTCTATGGAACATAATCTCTTTGAACAAATCGAGATTTTCCTTCACGATATCTATTTGGTGGTGAATACTATGATGTCTATCAACTAAATCGAATTTTTTCTTAAGTTCGATATTTAAACTGTCAAGTACCTTATCATCACTTGCTACTTCGTGAGACTCAAAAATATATAGATTTTCAGAAATTTTATTTTTTACATTTAAGACCTTACCTATATATCGTTTTAACTTTTTACCACTTATGTTTAGTTTACCCTTTTCCTCCAGAATATTGGTATGCCTTCTTGTATCTTCCAAAATCTGTTCGGCTATGCCGTAGTAAAAATTTAGTGCTACAGATTGTGACAAATTCAACATAATGAGCCTGATTTTTTCCGGATTTTCATCCTCTAAATTAATGTCATCAAAGCCAATATTGGTTTCATCACAGTTCAGTATAACATCTATATCCTCTGAAACAGGTTTTTTAAAAATAGTACCCTTTAATGCCGAAATGATTTTTCTTTTTAGCACATCTATTTCGGTTAAAGACAGATTGAAAAAACAAATTATACCGTATTTAAAAGCATAAAAGTACTTGTTGTCTCCCATACTATAGTACAGTTCATCATTATCTGAATATAGCGGCGTTTGGTTAAAAATGGTTTTTAATGCATTAATGTTTATGCTTTCCGATACTTTAAAGGCAACTGCATTGGCTTTATTGGCGCTCATAGCTAGGTTTCAAAAATCTCTTTTTTACTTTTAAAACTTTTAAACTCAATCATGTAACCATTTGGGTCTGTAATGAAGAAAGACAAATGCTCTCCAACCTTATTTTCCATAAAGGTTACTTCTGTAGTTACTTCCTGATTGGACTGCAATAGCTTCTTGTATAAGGCGCCCCATTTTTCAATACTAACAATAACCCCAAAGTGAAATGACGGTAGAATGTTATCATCCAATTTGTAGTTTTTATATTTAAAGTCGAAAGACCCCGATTGCGTAAATGTAAGTTGGTGGTTATACAAATTCACATCAACCCATTTATCTGTATGCCTACCTAGTGGCATTCCCAAAACTTCTGAGTAAAACTTCTTTGTTTGGTTTATATCTTCACATGGCAATGCTAAGTGAAATTGAGCTTTCATAATTAATTGTTTTAATTTATTATTTCAATAAAACGCTTTAATCCTCGAAAGGATTTTGAATAGCTTCTGGGTCGTCATTCTCAAAATCCTCGTAATCATCCTCATCATAATCTTCCATAACTTTTTCAAGTTTGGCACTAACTTTCACAAGATATTTAGTGTCCTCTGTAATAATTTCAACAGCTTCAATGAGCTCGTAATTTGCATTTCTAAACTGAATAATATCGATGTCATCATACCCATCAGGAAATTTTTCAACAACTAATGCTAAAATTTCGGGTGTCAATTTTTTAAAATCGACAATTACTCGTTTTAAGTTAGGGTTGTTTTTACTTTTCATGGCTACATATCTAATAAATAGGCAAAAATTAACGGCGCAACAATGGTTGCATCACTTTCAATAATGAATTTAGGAGTATCTATATCTAATTTACCCCAAGTAATTTTTTCATTTGGTACAGCACCAGAGTAAGAGCCATAACTGGTGGTAGAATCACTTATTTGGCAAAAATAACTCCAAAACGGTGTATCAGTTCGTTCCATATCCTGATAAAGCATTGGTACTACACATATAGGGAAATCTCCAGCTATGCCTCCACCAATTTGAAAGAAGCCAATACCTTTTTTGGAATTTTTGGTGTACCAATCTGCCAAAAAGGTCATGTATTCTATTCCAGATTTTATGGTACTTGCCCTTAACTCACCTTTTAAAACATAACTGGCAAAAATGTTTCCCATGGTGCTATCTTCCCATCCTGGACAAACAATTGGCAAGTTTTTTTCTGCTGCCGCATACATCCAAGAGTCTTTTAAATCTATTTCATAATACTCTTCAAGAACACCAGACAAAAGCATCTTATACATATACTCATGCGGTAAAAAACGTTCACCGTTTTCATCAGCCGCTTTCCAAATATCGTAAATATGCTTTTGTAACCTTCTAAATGCTTCTTCTTCAGGAATACAAGTATCTGTCACCCTGTTCAATCCTTGCTCCAATAAATCCCATTCCTCTTCTGGAGTTAAATCTCGGTAATCTGGAATGCGTTTGTAGTGCGAATGTGCTACCAAATTCATTATATCCTCTTCAAGATTAGCACCAGTACAGGAAATAATATGAACTTTATCCTGACGTATCATTTCTGCAAATATTTTACCTAATTCTGCAGTACTCATAGCGCCCGCTAAAGATACCAACATTTTAGACCCGCCATTCAATTGCGCTTCATAGGCCTTGGCTGCATCAACTACTGTAGCCGCATTAAAATGTAGGTAATATTTTTCAATAAAATTTGAAACTGCTCCTTTAGTATTCATCGTCTTCGTGAAATTTTACAGGTTTATTTAATCGATTCGAAACGTCGTACGAACCTTCAAAATCATCATTACCCTCTGTTTGAAACTTATAACTAAGCATTTTATAATATAGTTTAGCTGCCAGAAAATCTGATGATTTCTCGTTTTCATTTGGACATAGTTCAACGATATCAAACCCGACAACATTCTTTTCTTCAAAAACTTGTTTTAAGAAATCCAACGTTTCATACCACAATAAACCTCCAGGTTCTGGTGTGCCGGTACTGGGCAAAATTGAAGGATCTAAAGCATCTAAATCAAAGGTAATAAATACATTCTCGGTCATTTGGTCTATAGCTGATTCCATCCAAGAATCATCCATGGCCATTTCGTGGGCAAAATAGGTTTTATCAAAATCCATTACAGATTTCTCTTTTACGTCCATCGAACGAATACCAACCTGGATTAAATTGGTCTCTTGACTTGCCTCGTAAACAGCACAGGCATGATTGCAGGAACTGCCTTCATAAGATGACCTTAAATCTGCATGTGCATCAATGTGTAAAACCGTTAGGCTATTAAACGCTTCATTAAACGCTCTAATAGTGCCTATAGATATAGAATGCTCACCACCAAAAATAGTTACAAACTTGTTTTTCTTTATATAGCTTTTAACAACTTGATGAACTGCTTCTACCATTTTTTCGGGGGAACTGTTTTCGGCTACTGGATCAGCTAAAAAAACACCTTGTTTGTAGACTTCAGAATCTGTTTCTATATCATAAAGTTCCATATTTTCTGAAGCTTCTAAAAAAGCCTCTGGACCTTTATCTGCTCCTTTTTGCCAAGTGCTTGTTCCATCATAGGGAACTGGAATTAAAACAATGTTAGCTTGTTCTAATTTAGCATACTTCTCTGGTATGCCAGCGTAAGTTTTTGTATTCATTTTATTTACCTGCTAAATGCAAATCGTTTTCTGTTTCTAAAATTTCAATATTTTCTTCTAATAAAGGCTCTTTTTTGTAACCTAAGATTTCCAATAAATCTTCACTCTTTTGTTGTTCTTTAAAAAGTGTGGTTAAGATATTTCCTTGCTCATCTTTATCTATTAGTATGTGCTTAGGATTGGGTATTAAGCAATGTTGCAAACCTCCAAAACCTCCTATGGTTTCTTGATACGCCCCCGTATTAAAAAAGCCAACATATAGCGGTTTATCTTTATCATACTTTGGTAAATAAATAGCATTGATATGTTGCTCACTATTATAGTAATCATCGCTATCGCAAGTTAAACCGCCTAATAATACTCGCTCATAAGAACTATCCCATCTATTAATTGGCAGCATTACAAAACGTTTGTTTATGGCCCATGTATCAGGAAGTGTGGTAATGAATGAGGAGTTTATCATATTCCACTTCTCTCTATCGTTTTGTTGTTTTTGATATAACACTTCGTAGATAGCGCCACCACTTTCACCAACGGTAAAGCTTCCAAATTCGGTAAATAGGTTTGGAACATCCACGCCTTCTTCTTCACAAGCTTGCTGAATTTGGTTTACAATTTCATCAACCATGTATTCATAGTCAAAATCAAAGGCCAATGAGTTTTTTATTGGGAATCCGCCCCCTATATTTAAACTATCCAATGACGGACAAACCTTTTTTAAACTGATATATACTTTTAAACATTTTAAAAGCTCGTTCCAATAGTACGCATTATCTCTTATACCAGTATTGATAAAGAAATGGAGCATTTTAAGATTGGCCTTGGGATTGTCTTTTATTTCGGCGTTATAGAATGGTACAATATTTTTATACCCAATCCCCAAACGCGATGTGTAAAATTCAAATTTTGGTTCTTCCTCAGAGGCTATCCTAATACCAATATCAAACTTGCCGTTTATCTCGTTGGTTAGAAGGTTTATCTCCTCATAATTGTCTATTACCGGAATGCAATTTTTGTGACCGTTGTTAATGAGCCTGGCAATATTGGTAATATATTGCTCTCTTTTAAAACCATTACAAATAACATAAGTGTCATTATTTATTTTACCTGTTTTCTTTAGGTGCTCAACAATATCAATATCAAAAGTTGACGATGTTTCTATATGAATATTGTTCTTCAAAGCTTCATCTAAAATATGTTTGAAATGAGAACTTTTGGTACAATAACAGTAATTGTAAACACCTTGATAATTATGTTTTACAAATGCTTTTTCAAACCACTTTTTTGCTCTATTAATATTGTTTGATATTTGTGGCAAATAGGTAAATTTTAATGGTGCTCCATAAACCTCAACTAATTTATTTAAGTCAATGTCATGAAAAAATAATTGGTTGTTTTCTAACTCAAATTCTGGTTGAGGAAAATCGAATGTCTGATTGATTAAATCAATATATTTAGTATTCATTATAATAAAATTCTATTTTGAAGAAATTAAGGTGTAAAGAGCTTATTGAAAAGACAAGCTCATCAATTAAAAAAAATCAAAAAAGAAATGTTATCAAATACGTATTTGATTAACCGTAGTAGGCATAAAACCAAATAAAATTTGGTTTATGAACAATAAGAAGTTAACGGAAGTTAGCTCTAAATTTCGGATGCTTACACCATAAGCAGCTTTTGAATTTGACTTCCTAATTTTCAAAAGCCCGAACGTAAAAACAGGTCTCACTTTGTTCAGCTAAAAAGTTCCTATGGTAAAAAATTTCTAGTGCAAATGAAAAACAAAATATTTAATAAACAAGTATTTTTATATATTTTTTTACTTCGGTTTTTTTTATTGTACCACCTAAGAAAACCTTGTTTAAATAACTGAATATCAGCATTATAAAAACATAACTAATTTTATAACCCTGGTTTTAATATAAAATTATGGCTAAAAATACACAAACTTTAAGTCAAAGGTATTCAGGAAAAACGCCTAAAGTGTAGTTATAAAGTAACTTTTTATTCCTGTCATTATACTTTGAACTGCATAAGAAGCCAGAATTAGGCCCATAATTTTACTAATTACAGTAATCCCGTAATCGCCTATTATTTTTTGCACTTTATTGGCTATTAATAATATAAGAGCGGTTAAAAATATAACAACCAATACTAAAAATGTTGTTATTGCCTGTTGCTCAAGAGTATAGAGATTATTATCTGTTAAAATAACAACTGCCATAATAGCTCCAGGAGAAGCTATAGAGGGGATAGCTAAAGGGAAGACTGTAACATGTCTGTAGTCTGTAATTCTATTCTTTTCCCGTTCTGGCTTACCATCTCCAAAAATCATTGTGAGTGCAAACAAAAACAAGATAACCCCTCCAGACACCTGAAAGGCATCAAGAGATACATCCATTCCCTCAAAAATAAGCTGACCGACAATAATGAAAAACAACAAAATTAAAAACGCTAAAACAGAAGCTCTTATAGCTATTTTTCTTTTGTGCCATCCATCAAAATCACGAGTTGCCTCCAAGTATACGGGTACCGACCCAATGGGATCCATAACCGCAAATAAAAAGAAAAAAGTTGCCGCTAACTCTGCCATACTACTTAATGCGCCTTGAATGCGTTGTAAACGAAATACCCTGTGTACCTTGCATAGAATTCATAACACCTTCAAAAAGTGGTTCTGGACAAGACTTTGGTGTTTTCCACTCAAATAGAAAATTTGACCCGGTACCACCCTCAATATCGGCTTGGGCTATTACAATCTCTAGAGTTTCCATTGGAGACATATAGATTGGGTAATCGAAATAAGTTCTAATGTTTTCGCCCTCGGTATTAAAATAGTCTGCTCTTAGGAGATAAATGGTATCTTTTTCACTCACATTTCGTAAGCTAACCATGCCTGTTAAATTATACTTTTTCTTTTGAGAAAAACTGTAGATTTGGGAATACACCGATAGATAAGATTTCCCATGATTAAGGGAATCTAATTTAGAAATATCAACTTTCCGCTTTACCCAGTTTTCTTTGTCTATGCTAAATTCAGGCTGTACTTGTTTTTCTTTGCATCCAATAAAAAACAATAAAATTAATATTATAAGGTATCTCATATTGATGATTTTGCACATATAATCTTTATAAATATAGGTCTTTTAGAAAAAATAAAAACCAGCCTCGGTAAATTAGACTAAAAAACATAAATCTCTATAACGAACATTATAAATACAATAATTTTATGTTGTCGCTATTCGAGTTACAGTTTTTTAATTCTTATCCTCTAACATGGGTACAAACCTGAAATCACCAAATTCATGCTGTTCGAACTCTTTTGGTCCTTTTCTGATAAAAAGTGTCATGGTTTGCACGTCATTTCCAACGGGGATTACTAATCTTCCCCCCTCCTTTAATTGACTTAGTAAAGGCTTTGGCACAAATGGCGCTCCGGCAGTTACAATAATACTATCGAAAGGGGCTTCTTCTGGTAAACCTTTATAACCATCACCAAAAACAAGTTTTTTGGGCCTGTAGCCTATTTTCGATAAAAACTTACTTGTTTTTTTAAACAGTTCTTGCTGACGTTCAATACTATAAACTTTAGCGCCTAATTCACACAATACAGCACATTGGTAGCCACTTCCCGTACCTATTTCTAAAACTTTATCACCTCGTTTTACTTGTAGTAATTCTGATTGAAAAGCCACTGTATAGGGCTGCGAAATGGTTTGGTCAGCAGCTATGGGAAAGGCTTTATCTTGGTAAGCATGATCCAAAAAACTAGAATCCATAAACAAGTGTCTTGGTATATTACCAATGGCCCTTAATACGTTTTCATCTGCTATTCCTTTGGCTTTTATAACGTTAACCAACTGCTGCCTTAAGCCCTTGTGTTTAAATGTATCTTTCAATGGTTAGTGAAGTTTTTCAGCCTAAAATTAGTCAAACATTTCAAAGCTTAAAATTATTTAGAAGAGAATTTGGTATTAGGCTATTTTTAACGCTATTTCAACACCAAAGTATTAGCAAAAAATCACTAAATTCACGTACTTTTGTTGAAAACCATATTATTATGCTAAATGCTGGTGTACTAGGTGCGGGCCACCTTGGAAAAATTCACTTAAGACTTCTAAATCAATCCCATAAATACAATCTTATTGGCTTTTATGATGCCGATGCAAAAAACGGTAAAAAGGTAGAAGCTGAATTTGGATACAAGTTTTTCAAATCTATTGACGAACTTATAGATGCTGTTGATGTTGTAGATATCGTTACACCAACGTTATCGCATTACGATTGTGCCAAAAAGGCCATTGTTAAAGGAAAACACATCTTTATTGAAAAGCCTATTACCAATACTGTAGAAGAAGCCGAACACATAAGGGAACTTTTAGCAGAGAACAATTTGAGAGGACAAGTTGGTCATGTTGAACGCTTTAATCCAGCTTTTTTAGCAGTTAAAGATGATATCAATTCACCTATGTTTATTGAGACCCATAGGTTGGCAGAATTTAATCCCAGAGGAACCGATGTACCCGTGGTTTTAGATCTTATGATTCATGATATTGATGTGATTCTTAGTTTAGTAAAATCTAAGGTGAATCATATTTCGGCCAGTGGCGTTTCTGTAATCAGTGATACACCAGATATTGCAAACGCACGTATAGAGTTTGAAAATGGTTGTGTCGCCAATTTAACGGCAAGTAGAATTTCATTGAAAAAAATGCGTAAAGCTCGTTTCTTTCAAAAGGATGCTTATATCTCTGTAGACTTTTTGGAAAAGAAATGTGAGGTTGTTAAAATGAAAGACGCCCCAGAAAACCCTGGAGATTTTGATATGATTCTACAAAATGCCGAAGGAGTAAAAAAACAAATCTATTTTGACAATCCTAAAATAGAAGACAATAATGCAATTTTGGATGAGCTTGAGGCATTTGCCGATGCCATAAACACAAATACAACACCTGTGGTTACACTCCAAGATGGTACAGAGGCACTTCGCGTTGCCAATCAAATCATTAATTGTTTTTAGTATGCAAATTATAGCTGTTATTGGTGCAGGCACCATGGGAAATGGCATTGCACACACTTTTGCACAATCTGGGTTTAAAGTTAACTTAATTGACATCAATGAAGTTGCTCTAGAAAACGGACTTCGCACAATTACCAAGAATTTGGACCGCATGATTGCAAAGGAAAAGATTTCTGAAGTAGACAAAAAAGAAACCCTCAGTAATATTTCAAGTTTTACTGATATAAATGAAGGTGTAAAAACTGTAGATTTGGTGGTTGAAGTCGCTACTGAAAATATAGACCTGAAACTAAAGATATTCAAGCAACTCGATAGCCTTTGTCATCAACACACCATTTTAGCAACAAATACATCATCTATATCCATTACCCAAATTGCAGCAGTAACATCAAGACCTGAAAAGGTTATTGGAATGCATTTTATGAATCCAGTACCCATTATGAAATTGGTTGAAGTTATTCGTGGTTACAATTCCAGTGATGCTGTTACGAACACCATAATGGAACTCTCTAAATCTCTTGGGAAAGTTCCTGTAGAGGTTAATGACTACCCTGGCTTTGTTGCCAATCGTATCTTAATGCCCATGCTAAATGAATCCATAGAAACCCTTTACAATGGCGTGGCAGGTGTTCTAGAAATCGACACCGTGATGAAATTAGGCATGGCGCACCCTATGGGCCCTTTACAACTGGCAGACTTTATAGGTCTGGATGTTTGTCTTTCAATTTTAAATGTGATGTACGATGGCTTTAAAAACCCCAAATATGCGCCTTGTCCTTTATTGACCAACATGGTGCAAGCTGGTAAATTAGGTGTAAAATCAGGTGAAGGTTTTTATGATTATTCCGAAAGTAGAAAAGCTGAAAAAGTAGCCTCACAATTTATAAAATGATGTCGATAACAGATAACCTACAAAATATAAAATCTACACTTCCTGAACACGTTACTCTAGTTGCTGTTTCCAAAACAAAACCGGTTAGTGATATAATGGAAGCCTACCAAGCTGGCCAAAAAGTCTTTGGAGAAAATAAGATTCAAGATATGGCCGAAAAACATCATGTCATGCCAAAAGATATCGAATGGCATATGATTGGGCATGTTCAAAGAAATAAGGTGAAGTACATGGCCAGCTTTGTGAGTTTAATCCATGGGGTTGATAGTATTAAATTGCTTGAAGAAATTAATAAACAGGCTATGAAACACAACCGGGTAATCAACTGTTTAATTCAAATAAAAATAGCTTCCGAAGATTCTAAGTTTGGTATTATTCCTGAAGAAGCTAAAGATATTTTGGAGTCTCAAGCATTTTCAGAATTAAAAAACATAAAAGTGGTTGGTCTTATGGGAATGGCAACATTTACCGATGACCAAGAACAAATTGAAAAAGAATTTAAACTGCTCAAATCAACCTTCGAGAATTTAAAAGACATTAAAACTGAAAACTGCGAACTAAAAACCATTTCAATGGGTATGAGCGGCGATTATAAACTAGCCATAGACTGCGAAAGCACCATGGTAAGAGTTGGCAGTAGTATTTTTGGAGCAAGAAATTACAATTAAACAAAAAAC
This sequence comes from Seonamhaeicola sp. ML3, assembly GCF_023273855.1. Lineage (NCBI taxonomy): Bacteria > Pseudomonadati > Bacteroidota > Flavobacteriia > Flavobacteriales > Flavobacteriaceae > Seonamhaeicola > Seonamhaeicola sp. ML3. The sequence continues at coordinate 3,374,341 of NZ_CP096884.1, forward strand.
GATTAAACGCATAAACTTTTTTTGTACGCAATACTAGACATAGAAACCACTGGAGGACGATATAACGAAGAAGGCATTACCGAAATAGCGATTTATAAATATGATGGTCACGAAGTAGTCGACCAGTTTATAAGTCTCGTAAATCCAGAACGCGACATCCAACCCTTTGTAGTAAATCTTACAGGTATCAACAACAATATGCTACGTAATGCACCTAAGTTTTATGAGGTTGCAAAACGTATCGTTGAAATAACCACAGATTGTATTATAGTTGCCCACAATGCAAATTTCGATTATCGCATTCTATGCACTGAGTTTAGTCGGTTGGGATTTGAATACGAGAGACAATCGCTTTGTACAGTAGAACTTTCTAAAAACTTAATCCCGGGACAGCAATCATACAGCCTTGGTAAACTGGTTAGAGCGCTGGGTATTCCGGTTTCAGACAGACATAGGGCCTCTGGAGATGCACAGGCAACAGTAAAATTGTTTAAAATGCTTATGGCCAAAGACAGTGACAAACAAATAATTAAAAATTCTGTTCGTGCCAATCCAAAACTTCAGTTAGAACCTCGCCATATAGATATTATCAAAGACCTTCCCTCCGTAACGGGAGTGTATTATATTCATAAAGCCGATGGTGAAATTATATACATAGGAAAGAGCAAAAACATCAAAAAACGTATAAACCAACATTTTACCAATACCAATCCCAAATCTAAAAAAATACAAGCCCAAGTACATGCGGTTACCTACGAGAGTACAGGAAGTGAATTGGTAGCACTTTTAAAAGAAAGTGAAGAAATTAAGCGCGTAAAGCCTATTTTAAATCGCGCCTTAAGAAGAACCATATTTACACATGCTCTTTACAGTTTTGTTGATGAAAACAACTATATAAACCTTAAAATAGATAAAGCTGACGGTAGAAAGCAACCTATAACTACTTTTTCTAATAGGCAAGCAGGCAAAAGTTTTATTACAAGAGTTGTTGAAGATTATAATTTATGTCAAAAACTCACAGGACTTTATAAAACCAAATCAAGTTGCTTTAACTACGAGGTTAAAGCCTGTAACGGTGCCTGTGTAGAACAAGAACCTCCCGAATTATACAATAAGCGTGTTGAATTACTAATCGAAAAAAATAGTTACCATAACAAAAACATGGTCATAATCGACCGTGGAAGAGATATCGATGAGCGTAGTGCTATTTTAATCGAAAATGGTATATTTACGGGACTAGGATTTTTCAACTTAAACTATCAGATTAATAATATAGAGGTTTTAAAATCTATAATAACACCCATGAATAATAACAGAGATACTCAACATATTATTCAGAGTTATTTAAGAAAAAACAAAAAAATCAAACAAATTATATTTAAAGATTAATGAACAAAATCTTTTTAACGCTCGCCTTTCTAGCTACCTTTAATCTCTTTTCACAAACTAAATATAACTCAGATTCTTTCCGTGTAACCCAGGCCGACATAGAAACGAACACCTTTGAAAAAGATTCTACTGCAAACGCTATTATCATTTATGAGGCTGGTAAAAGCTGGATTCGAAATTCTGACTATGACCTGGTAACAGAAGAAAAACACAAACTTAAAATTTTAACCAAGGAAGGAGCAAAACATGCCACCGTTATAATTTACCTCTACCACGACGACTCCAGTAATTATGAACGTGTTAAAAATATTGTAGCAACAACGTACAACTTAAAAGATGGTAAGGTTATAAAAAATCAATTAGACGAAAAGGACATCTTTGAAGAAAAACACAATGAAAACTATAATATCGTAAAGTTTACACTACCAAATATTCAAGAGGGTTCCGTGATTACCTATAGCTATAACATTGAATCTCCATTCAGATTTAAATACAAACCTTGGCATTTTCAACACGAAATACCCACACTCTCAAGTAGATATCAAACCAGTATTCCTGGACTTTGGGAATATAACATTAAGCTCGTTGGCGGAAAAAAACTTACAACTAATACCGCTGATGTAAAAGAGGATTGCTTAGATGGTCCAAATGGGTCCTCCGCTAGTTGTTTAGAATCTGTTTACGAGATGAAAAACATCCCTGCTTTTGTGGAAGAGGAACATATGACTACTAGAGAGAATTACCTAGCGAGAATTGAATATGAATTAAAAACATTTACTGACTTCTACGGTGTTGTAAAAGATTACTCCAAAGAATGGAAGGATGTAGACAAAGAGCTAAAAACAGAACCCAATATTGGCAAACAACTTACTAAATCTGTAAAATTAGAAGATTTGCTAAACACAGACCTAATTAATACTCCTAAAGGTTTAGAAAAAGCACAAGAAATTTACAACTACATACAGGATAGTTACACTTGGAATGGGAAACATCTAATTTTTAAGGACGTATCTGTAAAAGATTTAATTAAAAGTAAAACTGGCAATGTATCGTCAATAAACATATTACTCCACAATATTTTAAAAGAAAGTGGTTTTGATGTGAAACCACTACTAATCTCTACGAGACAGCATGGTATCCCAACAACAATATATCCTGTTATTTTAGATTTTAATTATTTAGTTGTTCATGCCTCAATAGACGGTAAAACGTATTTATTAGATGCAACCGATAAATATTTAAGCTTTGGAGAACTTCCATTTAAATGTTTTAATCACTTCGGAAGGCTTTTAGACTTCGAGAAAGAAAGCCAGTGGTTTGATATTGTACCCAAGAAGTCTGATGTCTATTATTCTGCCAATCTAAAAATAGATAACAACCAAAATATTGTAGGAACCATAAAATCTAAAATAACAGGAAAACATGCCTACGACTACAGAAAGTCTTATTTTAAAAATAAAACTGCTTATGTTGAAAAACTCGAAAATGATTTTAATGACCTAGAAATTTCTGATTTTAAAACTACAGAAAGCTCCAAAACCTCACCGGTATTTAAAGAAGAATATAACATAAAGTATACACCAGAAGACACGGGAGAAAATCTATATTTAGATCCATTTTTTATAAAATTCTTTACAGAAAACCCGTTTAAACTTCAAGAAAGAACCTATCCTATTGATTTCGGATACAAAGATGCTTTTAATTACACACTTATGCTTGATTTGGGAGATGATTACGAGCTTGTAGACCAACCAAAACCTGTTATCCTCAATTTACCGAACAAATCCGGAAAGCTTTTCTTTTCTCCCACACTAATTGGAAACAACTTAAATCTTTCTCTTAGAATAGAATTCAAAAACGCCATTTACCCTCCTGCTTATTATCCATATTTAAAAGCATTTATGAACAAAATAGTAGACATACAAACAAACACTTTATTACTTTTAAAGAAAAAGTAATTTCTTTAGTATTTTTGGGTAATATGAGTAATACGTCTAAAAAGCATTGGAAAGAGAGACTTCATGAAATTATCTATGAGGCAGAAACCCCTGAGGGCAAATTATTCGATGTTGTTTTATTAATAACCATAATTGCAAGTGTAATTTTGGTTATGCTTGAAAGCGTAAGTAGCATAGACGCTAAATTTCATAACATACTTAATGTTTCAGAGTGGGTTATCACCATACTCTTTACAATAGAATATGTACTTCGGGTGGTAACCGTAAAAAAACCCTTAAAATACGTTTTTAGCTTTTATGGAATTATTGATTTTTTATCTACAATCCCGAAATATATTTCCTTATTAGTTGGAGGCGTACATGCCCTGGCAGCTCTTCGAGCCTTGCGCTTGTTAAGGGTATTTAGAATTCTAAAACTTGGCCGTTATCTAGGGGCATCCAATAATTTAGTGAATGCTATTAAAGCCAGCAGAGCTAAAATTTCGGTGTTCCTTTTCGCCGTTATAATAATAGCCATTATTTTAGGAACGATCATGTATCTGGTAGAAGGTGAAGAACATGGATTTACAGACATACCTAGAAGTGTTTATTGGTGTATTGTTACTTTAACTACTGTTGGTTTTGGTGATATTGCCCCACAAACCCCTGTTGGTCAGTTTATAGCTTCATTAATCATGATTTTAGGTTACGGTATTATAGCAGTACCTACTGGGATTGTATCTGCTGAATATTCGGCACAAAACAAGAACAAACCCTCTACAAGTTCTAAAACTTGTAATAATTGCTTAGCCGAAAACCACTTAAAAAATGCTCAATTCTGCCATAATTGTGGCCATAAACTAAATGACTAAATTCCTAATATCTATTGTTGGGCCTACAGCAATTGGCAAAACAGCTTTGAGTATTAAGCTGGCAAACTATTTTGATACAGAAATCATCTCGGCAGATTCTCGTCAATTTTACAAAGAAATGCAAATTGGTACAGCAGCTCCCACTCTCGAAGAACTAAGTGCTGCACCACACCATTTTATACATCATAAATCGATTCATGAAAATTATAGTGTTGGCGCCTTTGAAAAGGATGCTATCAATAAGCTGGACGCTCTCTTTAAAACACACAATATCGTTATTATGGTTGGTGGTTCAGGTTTATATGTTGATGCCATTACCAAAGGTTTAGACGATTTTCCAGATGTAGATTCCAACATAAGAGAACAATTAAATGAGCAATTAAAAAACGAAGGTTTAACGGCGTTACAAAAGCAACTGAAGGAATTAGACCATACATCTTACAATACCATTGCCATAGACAATCCGCATAGGGTAATTAGAGCACTGGAGATCTGTATTGGTACAGGCAAACCATACGCCTCTTTTTTGAATAAAATTAAAAACCTACGAAAATTTAAAACAATAACCATCGGGCTTACAGCAAATAGAGAGATTATCTACGATAGAATAAACAAACGCGTAGATATTATGGTAAATGAAGGGTTATTAGAAGAAGTTAGAACTTTAATTCCGTATAAAGATTTAAACGCCCTGAATACGGTTGGCTACAAAGAAATATTCAAATATTTTGATAACGAGTGGTCGTTGGATTTTGCTATTTCTGAAATCAAAAAAAATACGCGTAGGTTTGCAAAACGTCAGCTTACATGGTTCAAGAAAAATGAAGAAACCATCTGGTTTGACTATTTAACCGAAACTAAAGAAATTATACAAAACATTAAAGAAAACATTGAACATGATTAAAGTAAATGAATATTTTGAAGGTAATGTAAAATCACTTGGACTAAACAACTCGCAAGGTAATTTTACCGCTGGTGTTTTATTACAGGGAACTTACGAATTCAACACCGAATCAAAAGAATGGATGACACTAACCTCCGGAAAGTGGGAGTTAGAACTTCCAGGTGAAGAAAAAAAATCTTATGGTGTATGGGAATCTTGTGAAATCCCTTCTGGAATCACTTTTAAGGTATACGTTCTAGAAGATTCTTCTTATTTGTGTAGATACGAGTAAGACAGATCATCTGTGATCAACTATAAATGACAGAAGACCAAAGCAAAGATAATTCTGAAATGCAATAATAATTTGGTCTTCTGTCTTTGGTAAAAACAAAAACCATGAAACCTTATCCGGAAACACCACTAGATAATCCTGTTTGGTCTTCATTAACCGATACGCATCATAATGAATGTATTGACTACGGAAATGTAAAGTTTTATCATCCAGATTTCACACCATTTGGGGCTTTCGTAAATGGTGAAGATACTAGCGCAGCCATAGAGAAACATGCCAAATTATTGGATACCTTTTTCATTGTTGGCAATAAACCCATAATCCCTTCTTCGTTTAGACCTCCAAAAAAACATGTAGGGTTGCAAATGATAATCTACAATGAAATTGAACACCCCATTTCGGAAGATATCATAGAATTAAATGAAGCGCATTACAACGACTTAATAGACTTGATTAGTTTGGTTTATCCGCATTTCTTTAAAAAGAAAACCAATCTCTTGGGTCGTTATTATGGTATTTATAAAAACAACCTGTTGGTGGCGGTAACCGGTGAACGTATGCAAACTAATAATTTTACCGAAATTAGTGCGGTAGCCACACACCCCGAACATACAGGAAAGGGTTATGCCAAGCAGTTAATTACCTATGCAGTTAAAAAAATATTTGAAGATCGTAAAGTGCCGTTTTTGCATGTAGACGAAACCAATTTAGGACCAATACAACTTTACAAGACATTAGGGTTTACAGAGCGAAGAAAAATGCAGTATTGGCTAATTAGTAAGTAGGCACTATACAAGGGGAGCTCCAAGGTAAATCTTATTTCATGGTAATATTGCTGTATTTGGCATTGACAACAATACTCTTATCACTACTAAAATCTCCAGTTGAAAAAGTAGCCACATTTCCCTGCGCTTTGTTAGGATGACTAAATCTAGACCGGTCTCCTTTATACTGTAAGCTATAATTTGTTTTGGGAAGCGATATTGTTGCATCACAGTTCTGAACAATAACGTTTAAGTTGGTGAAAGAATCACTAAGATTTCTAACGTTTATATCTCCAATATTGCTGTCGATGATGACATTACCTAATAAATTATCGATAGTAATATTAGAAGAACTAGAATTTAACACCAAATGCTTTACGTTATTGAGTTCAACCTGTTTAGTATACTTTAAATTAAGTTCACCCAAATTCCAATGTGTCACAAATACAGGAGAATAAGAAGCATTAATGGAAGTTAAACCTCCATTAATGCTATTTGCTATGAATTTAGTATATGCCAAATCTGCTTTTAAATTATCTACTGTCGAGGCAAACTCTACCTCACCGTGTTTAACGTTTACCTTTAGCTTTGCTTTTTTTGGCATTTTAATGCGTATGGTCTTTATAACTTTAGAACTCACTCCCTTATTGGTTAGCTTCTTAACGTACACCCTACGATTATTAGTACTCTTCTGTCGTTCTTTAATGGCTTTATTTCTTTCCTCCATAGCTTTTTCCAAAGCCTCTTTTCTTTCTTCAAGGTTTTCAGCCTGCTGCTCCATTTGCTCAGCAAAACGAACTCCCCAAGCTTCCATTTTCTTTTCAAATTCCTCACTATCCCATTTTTCTTCAAACTTTTTGGCCCATTCTTCCATTTTCTTACCATACTTTTCTTCCCATAATTCACCAAATTTCTTTCCCCAGGCTTCCATTTTTTTGGAGTAGTCTTCACCAAAAACTTTGTCTACTCGTTTTTGGTATTCATTGAGGTACTTCTCGCCATCTTTCTGGTAAGCCTCATAATCAAAGTTAATACTCTCAACATTCTTTGGTAACTCAGGAAGTTCAGGTAACTCTGGCATTTCTGGCAATTCGGGTATTACAATTTTTTCTGCAAATTTAATTTCTGGCAAATCGGCAATTTCCAGTTTCAACTCTTTCAATATAGTATTAACATCGGCCAAGTCACTATTCACTAGATAAGTACTACTGTGAACAGTTCCAGCACCACTACTTATCTTTACTTCAGTATTGGTAGCATTTACATCTAATTTCCAATGTTTTACAGCCTCTTTGAGTTCCTCTTCACTCAAGTCTTCTCCTTCAATGTAAGCCTCGATTTCCACGACATCTTTATTCCAGGTATCAAAGATCAAATTGCAATGACTTGTGTTTAAATCTATGGTAACATCTTTATCCACATTTATGGATTGCGACACTTTAGTCTGTTTCTGTGCAACCACATTACCAACCATAAAAAAGAAGATAGCTAAGAGTTTAATTTTTATTATTGATTTGTTCATTTCTTGATTGTTTAAGAGATTTGTTTTACCTCCTCGGTCCCTACTTCGGAAGGCGTTAATTCTTCTAATTGAGATTTTAATCTGTATAATAAATTTAAACGCAACTTTAAATTATCGATTAAAGCATTAACCGTTAACTCACTTGGCACAGAATTAGTTAGCTCTTTTGATAATTTTTTATACTCTGTATCTAACTCTGCCAACTGTTCTATGTATCCATCAAAAAGGTCTTTATTCTCTGGGCTGTACTTTATTTTAGATAATTCTAAATTAATACTCGCCAAATAATAATCTTCAACCTTTTTTAACCCGGGTGAAATATCCCCCAAAGTTTTGGTTGCTACAGTAGATTCTGAATTAACAATTGTTTGCGTTTCTTCAATACCAGAGGTGTTCGGGTTAATAAACTTATAGGCTCCAAAACTTAAGCCAATGAGCAACACAATACTTGCCGCCACTCGCATCCAAACATAATTTGAAGTTGAGGTATTTTTCTCTGGAAATGCCTCATCCAATCGCTTTAAAAAACGGTCTTGATGATGTTGTGGCATTTTCTCGTGCGATACTTTTTCGTTCTTGAACAAGTCTCTAATATCCTGTGCCATAATTTTTTAGTTTTAACAGCTCCTGTAACTTTACTTTTCCTCTAGATAATTGCGTTCTAGATGCTACTTCAGAAATATTTAAAATCTCTGATATTTCTTGATGATCATAACCTTCTATTAAATACAACATCACCACATATTGATATTTATCCGGCAGTCTATTTATAGCAAGCTTTACTTCATCTAATGTAATAGCATCATCTACTAACCATTTGTCGTCTGTGGGAGTATCTACAACTTTTAAGTGCACATCATCTAATTCAACAAGCTGTTGCTTTTTAGATTTAATAAAGTCAATACTCTTATTAACAACAATACGTTTTAACCAGGCACCAAAAGTAACCTCTGCCTTATATTGATCTAGTTTAGAGAAAGCTTTGATAAAAGCTTCTTGAACCACATCTTCGGCATCATTCGCATCCTTCAAAAAACGCTTGGCAACAATATACATACCATCGCAGTACTGGTTGTACAACTGCAGTTGTGCCTTTCTGTTGTTTTGTTTACATTGTTCTATAATGTCAACTTGAAACATGCAAATGCTACTTTTGGTTTAGGTTAGGTTTCATTCTAAAGACGACAAAAAAAATGAAGTGTTGCAAAAACTTATTTTTTTTGTGAATAAATACCAAAAGAACGTTAAAAATCGTTTGCTTTTAGTCTATTCATTGCTTTTTCAAGTATATTTATGTCGTAAAATTTTCTCTTCATGAACGCCTTCTTAAAACGGACTTTGGTCATCCTTTCAATTATTGCTTTAGGTTTATTGCTTTATTCGGTTTTTGTCGAAAATATCTTTGAAAAGCGCTTGAGTCCTAAAGATACTGTAAAATTTCAGTTGAATGATTTAAGGCTAAAAGTATTCTACAACAGGCCGTTCAAGAAGGAACGCGATATTTTTGGAGCACTTGTGCCTTTCAATAAAGTGTGGCGAACTGGAGCCAACGAAGCTACCACATTCGAGACCAATAAACCACTAGAGATAAAAGGCATGACATTACCTGTTGGAAAATATACCCTTTGGACGGTGCCTAAAGATTCTACTTGGAATGTCATGTTCAACTCAAAGCAATACGAATGGGGTGTAGATTCTGAAATGAATCCGCTTTGGGACCCTAATTACGATGTGATTAATATTGAAGTACCGGTTGAAAATATTGAAGGCACCGTAGAACAATTTACCATTGCATTCGATAATTCTACCGATAAACTCTTCTTAACCATGGCCTGGGACGATACCAAAATTGCCGTGCCTCTAAAAAATTAAGTTTATCTTAGTAGAAACCCTTGCAAACGCGTGGCAAAATCAAAGAAATCAGCACTTCAAACAGCAAAAGGTGTTTCTTCTCCCGAAATTACCAACAAAGATTCTATACAGTATTTAAAAAAAAGAAGACGCTCTAAAATTGATATAAACGAGCTAGTAAGTGCAATCCTAACTCAAGATATTACAGCGTTAAGCAAAGCTATAACCCTTATAGAAAGTAAGAAACCTAAACATTTAGACCTCGCCAATGCACTAATAAAAACCTGTTTACCATACGCTAATAATTCTGTAAGGATTGGTATTACAGGTGTACCTGGAGTTGGCAAAAGCACTTTTATAGAAGCATTTGGCAACCACCTCCTAAGCCTTGGAAAGCGGGTGGCCGTTTTAGCTGTAGACCCTAGCAGTTCGCTAACCAAAGGCAGCATACTTGGCGATAAAACCAGGATGGTCAATTTGGCAAAAAACGAAAATGTATTTATACGCCCTTCTGCTTCTGGAGACACTTTAGGCGGTGTGGCTCGAAAAACAAGGGAAACGATAACGCTTTGTGAAGCAGCAGGTTTTGATGTTATTTTAATTGAAACTGTAGGTGTCGGACAATCTGAAATCACCGTACATAGTATGGTAGACTTCTTTTTATTATTGAAACTTGCCGGTGCAGGAGATGAATTGCAAGGCATTAAACGTGGTATTATTGAAATGGCAGATGCCATAATCATAAACAAAGCAGATGGTGGTAATATTGAAGCGGCCAATATTGCAAAAACCGAGTTTAACAAAGCGCTTCACCTCTACCCCGAAAAAAAATCGAATTGGCTACCAAAAGTTAGTGTTTGTAGTGCTACTGAAAATAACGGTATTGAGGCCATTTGGGGTATGATTTTAGAATACCTGGATATTACCTCAAAAAACAACCATTTCAATAACAAACGAAACGAACAAGATAAGTTTTGGTTACTACAGACTGTGGAGGAAAAATTGAAGTCTAGTTTTTTTAATCAGGAGAAAATTAAAACCGAACTAAAAAAGCAACTGGAGCTATTAGAACATAACAAAACAACCCCGTTTGCTGCAGCAGATTATTTACTGAGTCTTTAATTGCTAACGCTTAAATCGTAAAAATTATGGCCAAAAAAAATTGGATTGAAAAAAGAGATGTAGATAAATCCTTTATCGTAAAAACAACCGACAAAAGATTTGCAGATATTCCAGAAGGAAGTAAAATGCTTATTGCTACTCCCAAGATAATCGATGCCTATGTAAAATGCATCCCTTTTGGACAAAAGGGCGATTTAGCTACTATGAGAAATGATTTAGCGATTGAATACCAAGCAGATAAAACCTGTCCGGTAACAGCAAGTATTTTTCTTAGAATAGTCTCTGAAGCTGCTTTTGAAGAATTAAAATCTGGAAAAGATAGTGATGATGTTACTCCGTTTTGGCGAATTGTAGACCCAAAATCCAAATTAGCGGGCAAATTAGAATGTGGTATAGATTTTATTGTTGAAAAGAGAACTAACGAAGGTATTCAAGATTAGTCTACCAAGTATTTAAATAAAAAGAATACTTTTGCAGCAATTAATTTTTCTTATTGATGGCCTACCAGTTTACCATTGTAATTCCGGTTTATAATGAAGAAGACAATTTAGAGCGTGTTGAACAAGAACTTGCTGCATTTACGAAAATTTCGAAAAAGCGTACTTGTATCTTATTCGTTAACGATGGCTCTAAAGATAATAGTCAAAGTTTAATCGAAACCATTTGTAAACGCAATGATAACTTCAGTTATATACTTTTTAAAGAGAATAGAGGTTTAAGTGCTGCCATAAAAGCTGGTTTTGATGAAACCAAAACCGAATTGGTTGGGTATATAGATTCTGATTTACAGACCAATCCAGAAGATTTCAACCTTTTATTGGAACATATTGGCGAATACGATTTGGTTACTGGCGTGCGTGCCGACCGAAAAGATTCTTTCGTAAAAAATATGTCCTCAAAGATTGCCAACGGCATAAGAAGGGCGTTTACACACGATGGTATGGACGATACCGGATGCCCATTAAAAGTCATAAAAACCGAATTTGCGCAACGCATCCCTATGTTTAGAGGATTACATCGGTTTTTACCTGCCATGATTTTACTTCAAAACGGCAAAATCATTCAAATTCCTGTGAGGCATTATCCTAGAATAGCTGGTCAGGCAAATTTTGGGTTATGGAATAGGTTACTTGGTCCGTTAAGCGATTGTTTTGCTTATTTATGGATGAAACGCAAATACATTAATTACGAAATTTCCAAACGAGGTTAATGAGCAATTGGATTGTTTATAGTATCGGGTTTATAGCTCAAATTTTATTTTCCTCTAGACTGATTATCCAGTGGATAACTTCTGAAAAGCAAAAAAAGGTAATAACGCCTTCTATTTTTTGGATACTGAGTTTAATTGCTTCTTTCTTACTGTTTATTTATGGTTATCTACGAGCCGATTTTGCCATTATGCTGGGGCAATCGCTCACCTATTTTATATACATACGTAATCTTCATTTACAGAAACAATGGGGTAAATTACCTGTAATTGTTCGTTCTATTTTAATAGTTACACCCATTGCTATTGTCTTTTATTATTACAACAATAATATCATAGACCGGGATTTACTGTTTAAGAACGAAGCCATCCCAAACTGGTTGTTATGGTTGGGTATAATTTCGCAAGTGGTATTTACTCTGCGTTTTGTTTACCAATGGATTTATTCTGAAGCTAAAAAGCAATCTAGTCTACCTTTAGGCTTCTGGTTTCTTAGTTTAACAGGTTCTGCCTTGATTTTAATATATGCCATATACAGAAAAGACCCTGTACTTTTGCTTGGTCATGTTTTAGGATCCATTATTTACTTTAGAAATATTGTTTTACATTATAAAGCAAAATGATAAAACGCTTAGAAAAATATCCAATCCTCACCATTATTATAACGGTAGTTTTAATTCTTCTTCCGTGTTTTAATTACTTGGACATAACCATAATGGAAGCGCGTAATTTCATTACGGCCCGCGAAATGATAAATGATGGTAACTGGCTACTCACTACCATGAACGGAGAGCCTCGCTATCAAAAGCCTCCATTACCAACATGGTTAGCAGCGCTATCTGCACTTGTTTTTGGCACCAAATCCCTCCTAGCCTTCAGGTTACCTGCTATTCTAATGGTTATTATCATGGGAATTAGCAATTATCTGTTAACTCTAAAACTGATAAATAATAAAAATAAGGCTTTAATAAATGCATTAATAACTATTACATCCTTTTATGTAATTGGTATCGTTATTGAAGCACCTTGGGATATTTTTACCCATGGTTTTATGCTATTTGGGCTGTATAATCTGTTTTTGCTTTTTGAAAAATCTAATAATTACTGGAAGCACACACTATTATCCGGCGTTTTTATAGGACTTTCTATTTTAAGCAAAGGCCCGGTTTCATTATATGTGCTGTTCCTTCCTTTCTTGATAGCCTATGGATTAACCTACAAATACAAGAATTTTAAAGTAAAAATATTTTCGATATTCTCTTTACTAATTTTGGCTATTAGTATTGGTGGTTGGTGGTATCTATATGTTCGTTTAGAAGATCCAGAAACATTTTTAGCCATAGCTAACAAAGAGACGGGAAACTGGTCTAGTTACAATGTAAGGCCATTTTATTACTACTGGAGCTTTTTTACTCAAAGTGGACTATGGACCATTCCTGCATTTATTAGTTTACTCTATCCCTACTTAAAGACAAGAGTATCTAACTTAAAGGCTTATAAATTTACATTGTTATGGACTGTTGCAGCTGTAGTTTTACTCTCTGTTATTCCAGAAAAAAAATCCAGGTATTTAATGCCTGTATTAATTCCTTTGGCACTTAACATTGGCTCTTATATTGAATACCTTATTAAAAATTTCAAACAGATAAGAGACAAACGAGAAACTATTCCTGTATACTTCAATTTTGGTTTAATTGCCTCTATTGGTATACTGTTTCCGGTTCTAGGGTTCTTTTTAGGGTCTTATTTAAAGGGACAGATTCTGTTTTGGTTTATATTAAGCACTCTGTTTTTACTTGTAATTGGCGTCTCTATGCTAATTCACCTAAAGCGTAAATCATTAAAACAAGTATTTTATCTCTCGGTTGCTTTGGTCGCTTCAATATGTGTGTTTGCTTTGCCTATGTCACGAATTCAGAACCCAAGTCACTATAATCCTATTAAAAAAACAAATAATGCTATTAAAGTTTATTCTTTAGGTTACGTTTCCCCAGAAATGATTTGGTTGTACGGTGATAAAATAGAAAGCTATAACCACGACAAAGCAATAAGAGAAAAAACCTTTGGCCTTCTAACAAACGAGCTTTCTGAAAAAGATAAAAAACACCTAGAAACCAAATACACTCTAGAGCATATTGACACTTACGATCTCAATAAAACCGAAACATCATCAAGGAAATATAGAAGTAGACTGAAAAACGATTACTTTATCCTTACGAAGCGATAAACTTCTGCATTGCATATTTCCCTAATTTATAGAAGATATACCCTGAAAACACTCCAAACGTTAGTCCGCAGACAATATCAGCAGGATAGTGTACACCGAGATAAATCCTACTGTAAGCTATAATAAGACTAACAACAATTAGAACATAAATAAGTCTCTTGTAGTAATTTTTAAGTAACAATCCGCCAAAAATAGCAATCGCCATAGAATTGGAAGAATGCCCTGAGAAGAAGCCATATTTACCACAACGCACTGCAATAAAACGCATTTGATCTATTAAATCTTGCTCACCACAAGGTCTTGGTCTGGCAAAACCTCTTTTAAATACGTTAGTAATCTGATCTGTAAACGTAATCATTAAGGCAGCCGTTACTATTAAAATCAATACAGCTTTCCACCCAAACTTTCTTTGGAATAAAAACAATAGCAACACACCCAAACATGGCCCAAAAATCCATTTATTGGTAATTCCGAGCCAAAGCCAATCCCAAGATTCAGTTCCTAAGTTGTTTAGATAAAGGAATAACTCGGTATCGTAAGCTAAAATCTTTTCAAGCATATTTAAATAGTTTCAGGATTTTATTCTTCGTATCCAGCTATCTCATTGTCATAGAACTCTGTAGCTAGTTTAATGGCATTTTCGGTTTCGGTTTCCAGTTCCTTTTGGTCTTCGGCATCAAAGTCCTCAAACCATTCCACGTCATCGTTTTCTAGGTTGATAATAAACCTAGGAAATTCAGTATGAATAACATAGATAGCATTAGGAAATTCAGAATTATCGCCTAGAATGAATTTTGGAAGCGTCATTTTTGTTTTTTTTCTATTAATCACATTTATTCAAAGGTAAAGTCTTCTTTTTAAACTTTAAAAATACCTTATCAAATTTTTTATCGACTATCATGTCTTTATCACCATCCCCAATTACAAAACTAATTTTTGTCATCCATCGTTTAGACACATTAGAATTGTTTGATTCAATCTCTTGGGTATCAGATAAGAATATGGTTTCATTATCTCCTGAAAGAAAGGTTAAACTACCCCTTTTAAAGGTCTTGATATTAGTTGCACTCAATACGGTAACATCAAGAAACTCATAATTAGCTAAATTTTGAAATGAAACGAAAAGCTGTCCGTATTCCGATTCTGCAATCTTATTGCCTTTTATATTAGATATCAGATTTTCAGTAAAAGTATCTACATGTGTCCTTTCCATAGCCCTAATGTTTCCAAAAGCTGCTAAAACTTTATCAATTGACCTCAGTAAACTCATAAAATTAGGTTCGATTAATTAGTTTTTTTGTTAAATAATGAAACCGAATATACAATAAAATGGCTGCTGTAGAAAGTCCAGCCAATAAGCCAAACCAAATCCCAAGACTGCCATAGGTTTCTGACTTACCTAAAAACCAACTCACAGGAAAACCAACTAACCAATATGAAATAAATGTAATAAGTGTTGGAATCTTAACATCCTGTAAACCTCTTAATGCTCCTAGTACAATGACCTGAATGCTATCACTAATTTGGAAAACTGCAGCTACCAAAAGAAGTTTTGAGGCAATGGCTACCACTTCGGTATTATCTGCTAGATTCTTGACATCATTAAAATCTACATATAGTTTGGGCAAAACACTATGAAATGCATAGAAAAGAATTGCAAATACGAACGCTAATAAAGTTCCCATTAAAAATAAAGAAAATGCTATCCTGCGAAGTTCACTGTACTTTTTCAACCCTTTTTGATTACCTACTCTTACCATAGAAGCGACGCTAAGGCCCATAGCCACCATAAAAGTCATTGAGGAAAGATTTAGCGCTATTTGATTTGCTGCCTGTGGATTTTTACCAAGTAACCCACTTAACCAAATGGCTGCGGTAAAAATAGCCACTTCAAATAGCATTTGCATCGCACTTGGTGCTCCTAAACTCAATACCTTTTTGATCATGGATTTTTCAAGTACAAGTAATTTTATTTTAGTTACGTAAGCCCGAGACTTATCTCTACCTTTTAGCAAATACCAAAGATAAATTACCATAACACATCTTGAAATCATAGTACCATAAGCAGCACCCACGATTCCTAATTTTGGAAACCCAAACATTCCAAAAATCAATACATAATTCAATAAAACATTAATTATATTAGCGACAAGTGTAGCATACATGGGGTATTTTGTCATTGAAAGCCCATCTGCAAACTGCTTAAAAGCCTGAAAAACGACTAGAGGTATTAAAGAAATAGCTACTAAATTAAGATAAGGCATTGCTAGTTCCACAACCTCTACAGGCTGTTTCATAAAATACATAAGTGGCTTAGCACAATACACCAACAAGAAGAGCGATATACCTAACACCGTACATAAAAACAAACCATGCTTAAAAGACGATTTCCCCTTTTGAAAATTGTCTTCTCCATCGGCTTCTGCCACTAATGGTGTTAAGGCCGTTGAAAAACCAATACCAATAGACATTGCAATAAACATAAAACTATTACCCAAAGAAACGGCGGCTAACTCAGCAGTTCCCAGTTGGCCAACCATTATGTTATCTACAAAACCAACAAAGGTATGCCCTAACATACCTAACATGACAGGGGCAGCCAATTGCCAATTGTATTTAAACTCTTTGGTATAGCTTTTAATATGCATTACACAAAGGTAACCTTTCAATAGTTATTAAAACGTCATGGAAACTAACATATAGGTCTCAAAACCTATGAAATATGTTGATAACTTGAAGTAACTTTCAGATTTTGAAGCATTTATTTTTTTAATTTTGTTTTGTAAAGAAATTGTAACGATACAATCGTAACTAACTCATAGTTGCGATATATAGAAACAACTGGTCTTTATTTTATTAGGGATTGAAAATTAATGCCCAACCGTTTCGAAATAACAAAGGAGGATTTTATTCCTCCTTTTTTTGTGAGTGAAATTAACTATAGTCCCTGTACTTCTTTTTTAGCAAGTTCAAACTCAATCATTATATCTTCTACTATTTGAGCCACTGGTTTAATGTCGTTTATAAGTCCAGACACTTGACCAATTTCGAGTTCTCCATTTTCTAAATCACCCTCGAACATACCTTTTTTTGCTCTGGCACGTCCCAATAGCGCTTTTAGTTCCTCTACGGTAGTTCCCTTTTTGTATAATTCCTGTACCTGGTTAAAAAACGTATTTTTTATCAACCTTACTGGCGCAAGTTCCTTTAACGTAAGCTGGGTATCCCCTTCTTTAGCGTTTACTACAACTTGTTTGAATGCTTGGTGAGCAGAACTTTCAGTACTGGCCACAAACCTACTTCCTATTTGCACACCATCGGCACCTAAAACCATAGTTGCCAACATGGCCCTTCCAGTTGCTATACCTCCTGCAGCTATTATTGGGATTTTAATTTGCTCTTTGACCATAGGAATAAGAGACAAGGTTGTTGTTTCATCTCGCCCATTATGACCTCCGGCCTCAAAACCCTCAGCCACAATGGCATCAACTCCTGCTTCTTGAGCTTTTAATGCAAACTTTAAGCTACTCACTACATGTACAACAACTATACCCTGGTCTTGTAACCATGTTGTCCAAGTTTTAGGATTTCCTGCAGAGGTGAATACAATCTTCACATCTTCCTCTACTATGATATCCATAATGTCTTGGATATTGGGGTATAACATAGGCACGTTCACCCCAAAAGGTTTACCTGTCGCTTTTTTACATTTTTGAATATGTTCCCTGAGTACTTCTGGATACATGGACCCTGCCCCAAGTAAACCTAAGACCCCTGAATTACTGGCTGCCGAGGCTAGACGCCAACCACTATTCCAAACCATTCCGGCTTGGACAATAGGAAATTTAATATTGAAGAGTTTGGTTATTTTATTTGGCATATCTAAAAATAGATATTTTTGAAATGAAACACCTCTAAGTAGTAGATAAATATCAGTAAAGTTTGAATTACATTTTAGACAATATGAGACCCTGTACCTATAAAGAATTAGTTTAGCATACAATTTTAAAGTACCCGTAAGGTTTCAAAATTGAGTTTCTCTAAGAAATAACTCCAGAGCCTAAAAGTTCGTCATTGATGTACCAAGCGACAAATTGCCCTTCTGTGATAGCAGACTGATAATCTTCAAATTCAACATACAAACCAGAATCTACTTTATGTAATGTTGCTTTTTCAAGCGGTTGTCTATATCTAATCCTAGCTTCAACTTGTAAAGTAGCATCAACTTCTAAAGCCATATCTTCACGAATCCAATGCAATTCGTCATTAGATACAAATAGTGCTTTTTTTAACAATCCAGGATGAGATTTACCTTGACCAGTGTAAATAACGTTTTCTTCAACGTCGGTATCAATAACAAACAAAGGTTCTGCGGTACCACCAACAGCCAATCCTTTGCGTTGACCTTTGGTGAAGTAATGAGCACCCTGATGTTTACCAACTACTTTACCCAAGTTCTGTTTGTATTCAATTTTTTTGGATAGAAATAGTAACCTATCTTCTTCTGAAGTAAATTCTGGTTGTTCTTGATTAAATACATCTTGTTCCTTAGGAATCTCGACAATAATTCCCTCTTTAGGTTTTAGTTGTTGCTGTAAAAAATCGGGTAACTTCACTTTGCCTATAAAACAAAGGCCTTGAGAATCTTTTTTATCGGCTGTTATTAATCCAATTTTATTGGCAATATCCCTAACCTCTGGCTTAGTCAATTCCCCAATGGGAAATAATGCTTTAGACAATTGCTCTTGAGATAACTGACACAGAAAATACGATTGGTCTTTATTATTGTCAACCCCAGCAAGTAATCGATACACCTCATTACCCTCTTTTTCAACTACACCTCTTCTACAATAATGACCTGTAGCGACATAGTCTGCACCAAGCTCTAATGCGATATTCATAAATACATCAAACTTAATTTCCCTATTGCAGAGCACATCTGGGTTTGGGGTCCTTCCCTTCTCGTATTCGTTGAACATGTAATCTACTATACGTTCCTTGTATTGTTCGCTTAAATCTACTGTTTGAAAGGGAATACCGAGTTTTTCGGCAACTAGCATAGCATCGTTACTATCGTCTAGCCAAGGACACTCATTTGAGATTGTAACAGAATCATCATGCCAGTTTTTCATGAATAAACCTATCACCTCATAGCCCTCTTGCTTAAGAAGATATGCAGCAACACTGGAATCTACACCACCAGAAAGTCCGATAACCACCCTTTTCATATACCTTGATACGTAATTTAAGAGTGCAAAGATAAACAAAAACCAAACTTATATGAACAGTAAAAACATCGATGAAATACACAAAAAAAGATATTTTGTTTAATTTTTACATTTTTTTATGAAACAAAATTTGTTTTTTTGTTTAATCATATAGTATATTTGTTAAACAAAAATTTAAAAACACATTACACAATGAAAACATTAACAGCCACAAAAAGATTATTAGTGCTATTTTTAGCTGCAACATTTGCATTCTCTTGCAGCAATGATGATGATGGTCCAGCGCCATTTGTTCCAACAAACAATCTTGTTGAACTAGTTCAAGCGACTCCGCAACTGTCTAGTCTAGAAACAGCACTTTTGAAGTACCCGGACTTAATTAACACATTAAGCGGAAATGGAAATTTTACAGTTTTTGCACCTGATAATGATGCATTCGATGCATTATTGGTAGCAATAGGTCAAAATAGTATTGACGATATCCCAGAAAATGTATTAAGAAACGTTTTGGAATATCATGTTTATGCAGGAGCCACACTAACATCTAATTTAGTTGGACCTGGTGATTTACAGATGGTTAATGGTGAAACAGCAACTATTACTTCAGATAACACAGGCGTATTTATTGCTGGTGCTCAAATAATAGGAATAGATGCTTTAGGCACCAACGGTGTAGCACATATAATCAGTAGTGTTATGGTACCACCGTCTATAGCTCCAATAGTAGGTACCATAGTAGCACCTGCATACTTTAATAAAGACTTTACAACGCTAATCGCAGCAGTTGAAAATGCCAACACAGATGTATTGTCTGTATTATTAGGTAACGGGCCAAGCGGAAATGGACTAACATTATTTGCACCAACAAATGCTGCTTTCGAAGCTGCTGGTGTAACAGATGTTAATGGTGCCGATGCTGTTCTAACTTACCATGTTATAGATGGTACAGTAAACGAAGCTGATTTGCCATCAAGTAGTGGATCAGCGATTACTATCCCAACATTAGGAGGAAACTTTTTCCTAACTAATGCAGGAAATGGTGTTACGATAAACGGTTCTACTACAGTTACAGCAACTGATATTTCAGGTTCAAACGGTGTAGTACACGTTATTGATAGAGTATTATTACCACCTACACAAACCATAAATGAAATTGTAGCTGAATTTGCAGGAGGAAATCCAGGCGAATTTACATTATTAGCTACTGCTTTACAAAGAGCTGGGTTAGGTGGCACGTTTGGTACCGCAGGTCCTTTTACAGTATTTGCTCCAACTGACGCAGCATTCCTAGCAGCTGGTTTGGATGCAGACGCCATAAATAGTACAGATCCTGCTGCTGTAGCTGGAATTTTAACGCATCACGTAGTTAAAGCAAATGCTTATGTATTCTCAAGTGATTTGGTAACTGGAAATGTTGAAATGTTGAACGATCAAAACGTAGGTATCGATGTAAGCGCTCTAACAGTGCAAGATGCAGCAATGAGTAGCCCTGCTGCAGGTTTAATACCAAGTTTATTAAATGTACTTGCAACCAATGGTGTTGTACATGTTATAGATAAAGTGTTGCTTCCAGCAGCACCATAATTTAGCTTGTTTGGTTTTGGCAGCTAAAACGAATTTAAATCTAAAATAAGATTAGAAAAAACTATAAGGTAGAGTTATGACAGCAAGCACTAAAGGTGGTCCAACCTTAGCGAATGTAATCTATAGAGTGAGTTACAAAATTGCTGTTAATGTGCAAATCTCTAATGGTGTAATACGTACATTCAACAAGGTTGTGCTACCACCTCTGCATTAAGATTTTACTTGGTCAGTTTGATTTATTTAGTTGGTTAGTTTGTTAGTAGACAATTGTTAGGATTAAGGTTTTAAATATCTATCTCTCGATTTAAAATTGTCTATGAAAGAGGGCTTCCTTTAATTAGGAAGCCTTTTCTTTTTGTATTTTGATTTAGGTGTAAAATCTTTTTCATTAATCAACACACCGTTTTCATAGTACTTCCACACGCCGTGTTTTTTTCCATTTTTATAGCGCCCTTCTGCGATTAAAACCCCTTTAGGATTGTAATATTTTGATACGCCATGCAACTCACCGTTTTCATAAAAAAAATGTTTAAGAACTACGTTCTTAATAGAGTACCATTTGGCTTCTCCTTCTAACTTACCTAACTGATAAAAAGAAGATTCAGCAAGCTGTCCGTTTTTGTAAAAAACCAATCGTTTACCATGCAATTGCCCTTGATTGTCATAATGCTCAACAGTCATTAATTTATCAGAATTATTATGATAATACTTCCACTTACCCACATACTTTTTACCGTCCATTTTCCCTTCACTGATTACTTTTCCATTAGAAGAAAAAAACTTGACTTCAGCAAAATTACTATGTGCATCAAATACCTTCGATGCTGTTAAAACAGCTTTACCTTTAATGTTTTTATAAAATTGGAACGTACCAATTTCCTTGCCGTGATTAAACTGCCCTTTGTAACGAAGCACTTTTGTGCCTTCAAAATTCTTTTTCCAAACCCCATGACGTTTTCCGTTGTCATCAAACTGATTGATGGATTGAGAATAAGAAAGGGAAACAAAAGAAATAACCAGTATTAAAATTTTTAAAATTTTCATTTTGATATCTTTTATTTTGAATGGTTTTTTAGGTCTGCACTTCGACTGTGCTCAGTATGACATATTGGAATTACATTAAAGTAACGAAAAACACAATTTGAAATTGTATTACAAAAAAGCTGCCAAAATTAATGAGTGTTTGTCATCTCTTTTGGCAGCTTAGTATTTTCTATTATGAGAACCTTAAACAACCCTTCGACTCCGCTCAGGGTGACAACACAGGTTGACAAACTATCGTTTTCTTTTTTGTTGCGCTTGCTTTTGTTTTTCTGCTTGCTCCATCATTTCCTGCATTCTCGCCTGAAATTTATTTTGCTTTTTAGGCTTCTTCTTATTTTCTTGAATCTGAGCATGGATTTTGTCTTCATCAAGTATGTAGTTCTTAATAACAAGAATAATACCTATACTAATCAAGTTTGAAATGAAGTAGTACAAACTCAATCCGGAGGCGTAGTTATTAAAGAAAAACAACATCATTATTGGTGAGAAATACATCATATATTTCATCATTTTCCCCATATCTGGCATACCCTCCTGCTGTGGTGCTGCCTGTACATTTTGCCCTGTTGTTAAACGCATATAGAAGAAAATAGCAATAGATGCTAATAAAGGGAACAAACTTACATGGTCTCCATAAAATGGAATATTAAATGGAAGGTTAGCTACCGTATCATAAGACGATAAATCTTCTGCCCAAAGGAAACTTTCCTGTCTTAAATCGAACGCCGAAGGGAAAAACTGGAACAAGGCATAAAACACAGGCAACTGGATTAATGCTGGCAAACACCCCGATAACGGACTCGCCCCTGCCTTAGTCTGTAAGGCCATGGTTTCTTGCTGTGCCTTCATTTTATTGTCTTTGTGCTTCTCTCTAATAGCATCTAATTCAGGTTTTAAAATTTTCATCTTAGCCTGAGACAAGAATTGCTTGTACTGTACAAAAGACAGACATATTTTTACCAAAATGGTCATGACTACAATAGCAATACCATAAGGCATAAGGCCTCCTAAGAAACCAAACAATGGCATGAAAACATAACGGTTAATCCAACCGAAAATCCCCCAGCCTAAAGGCACAATTTCATCTAGGTTTCTATTATAGGCGTTAAGCGTTTTAAATTCACTTGGCCCATAATACCAATTCATGTTATAGTTTAATTCGCCACCTTTTAATTCTAATGGGATTTTAGAAACAAATTTTTTGGTATACACCGTATCAACAACATCATCTTCTACCAGATTCTTTGAAGCTACATTTACCGTTTTAAAGGCACTATCGGTTAACAGAATAGATGAAAAGAAATGCTGTTTGTAGGCAATCCAAGTAACATCGTTAACCGCTTCCTCGTCATCTCTTTGCCCTAAATAACTATCTTTTCCATCTTCATGTTCATAAAGAAGTTCTGTATAACGGTTTTCGTAAGAAATACTCTTGGCGTGTCTGTATCCTGTATGCTCCCAATTTAAATCGATGGCTTGAGACCCATTAATCACGTTACTCAATCCTTGAGAACGAATGGTGAAATCCATCATGTAATCACCATCCTTAATATCGTATCTGTACTCTAAATACTGATTATCAGACACCTTTAATTTCATGGAAACAACAGTAGTATTACCATTCTTTGTAACCGATGGTATAAAAGGTAAGTCTCTGGTATTTAAAATGCGGTTATCGGTGGTTCCAAAATTTATATTGAAAGCCGCATTGTTATCCTTAATCAAATATATCGGATCATCTCTAAAGTCAACAAATGCCTTCAATCTAACTTCTGAAAGTGCTCCACCTTTGTTATTAAATTTTAATGCTAACAAATCACTTTCCACAACGGTTTCACCCTCAGAACCATTAATTGCTGAATAAGCAAATGCGCCTAGCTTGTTGTTCAATGCTATTTGCTGAAGCGAATCTACATTAGATCCAACTGGATAATCGGCAGCTATAGTTAATTTTGAGTTTTGAGCCTCTTCTGTTTTTTTCTGAGCCTCTACCTGTTCTTGCTTTGCTTTTTCCTGAGCTTCGAGCTCTTCTGGCGTGGGTTGATTTTGCCAGAACATGTAAACCATTATGGCGGCAATGAGAACAAACCCTATTATCGAGTTAATATCTAACTTTTTTTCTTCCATCTATTATAACTTTTAGACCTGCCAGATTTAACAACCGGGCAGGTCTCTTCAAATATTTTTAGTCTAAAGCAAAAAACTTTCCAATTTTAGCTTTGTGCCATACTGACACCTTTTTGCTTGCTTTTATATTTTAAAGCGGCTCTTACAAACGCTACAAATAACGGATGCGGATTTGCCACTGTACTTTTGTATTCTGGGTGATACTGCACTCCTACAAACCAAGGATGATCCGGGATTTCAACAATTTCCACCAGACCAGTATCTGGATTTAAACCCGTAGCAATCATACCAGCTTCTTCCATTTTTTCCTTATAATCACCATTAAACTCGTAACGGTGTCTATGGCGTTCCTTGATAGCTTCGGCCTTATATACATCTCTTACTAAACTTCCCATTTTTAAATCACAAGCCCAAGCACCCAAACGCATAGTACCTCCTTTATCGGTAATAGATTTTTGTTCTTCCATTAAATCGATAACAGCAGCTTGTGTTTCAGGGTTCATTTCTGTAGAATCTGCTTCCTTGATACCAAGAACATTTCTAGCAAATTCTATAACGGCCATTTGCATACCCAAACAAATTCCTAAAAATGGGATATTGTTTTCTCGTACAAACCTAACAGCGTCTATCTTACCCTCTATACCGCGCTCACCAAATCCGGGTGCCACTAAAACACCATCTAGATGAGATAGTTTAATCTCTATATTATCTTCATTAAGATACTCTGAATGTATAGACTCAATATTAACCTTAACCTCGTTGGCCGCTCCTGCATGAATAAAAGCCTCTAAAATAGATTTATAAGAGTCCTGTAACTCAACATATTTTCCTATTAAGCCAATGTTGACCTCGGTCTTTGGATTTTTATGGCGTGTTAAAAATTCGTTCCATTTGGATATATCTGGTTTGGTACACGCTAAATTGAGCTTATCTAAAACTACACTATCCAGACCTTCTTCCAGCATTAAATTCGGAACATCGTAAATGGTAGAGGCATCAATAGACTGAATAACCGACTCTTCGGTAACATTACAGAATAAAGCTAATTTTCTTTTTAATTCCTTAGGTAAATGATGTTCAGTTCTACACACCAAAATATCGGCCTGTATTCCACTTTCCATCAAGGTTTTTACACTGTGTTGCGTTGGTTTTGTTTTTAATTCACCAGCAGCAGAAAGGTAAGGCACCAAAGTTAAATGCACTACAATACCGTTGTGTTCTCCTAAATCCCAACGTAACTGACGTACCGCTTCTATATAGGGCAAAGACTCTATATCACCCACGGTTCCACCTATTTCGGTAATAACAATATCATAATCGCCAGACTTACCTAAAAGCTGAATACGGTGCTTTATCTCGTCTGTAATGTGCGGAACAACCTGAACCGTTTTTCCTAAAAACTCCCCTCTACGTTCCTTTTGAATTACACTTTGATAAATACGCCCTGTAGTAACATTATTGGCCTGACTTGTAGGTACATTTAAAAAGCGCTCGTAATGACCTAAATCCAAATCGGTTTCGGCACCGTCTTCGGTAACGTAACATTCGCCATGCTCGTACGGATTTAATGTTCCCGGATCTACATTAATATAAGGATCTAATTTTTGAATGGTAACTCGGTATCCTTGAGATTGCAATAGTTTAGCAAGAGAGGCTGCTATGATACCTTTTCCTAATGATGATGTAACTCCGCCGGTTACAAAAATGTATTTTGTACTTGTCATGTTGCGCTTATAAACGCAGGCAAATTTACAAAATTAAAATAGTTAATCGGAAATTGTTTATTGCTTATTTAAGTGTTGTTATTAACAAACGTATGCCCGATAAATATTTTCAACCCTTGACATATTCCGTCACTAACACCCAATATTTTTGCAACGAACAACAACAAAAGCATTTGGCACTTTTATTTTTAACACCTTTTTCTGAAACATTTCAACATAAATTCAGTCTTCATTAAAAATAATTGTAAAAAAAATGCAATAGGATAAAAACCTTGCGTCTTTATACATGAAGCACCTTAAAAAAAGTGCCTTAAATGAATCATCAATCAGAAAACAGTAAAAAGCTTAACGCGTTTTTTAATGAAGAGTACACTTCGCTTAAAACATACGTTAGCTCCAATCTTAAAGCTAGCATTAATAGAGATGCCGAAGACATTATACAAGATGTTGCTTTAAAATTATTTGCTGGTGCCGATAGATATTCACCCATAAACAATGTTGCTGGTTTTGTATACCGTGCCATAAAAAACAAGGTGATTGATGTGATGAGAACATCAAAAAAACATCGGGTTGATTATGACTCTCAAAATGAGAACAAGCTCATAGAATTTGCTTCGCTAGTTTATGAATCTGCAGATAACAGCTATTCAGAACAAATGAAAGAAGCACTTAAAAAGGCGATAATTAGCTTAAAGCCAGATTATAGAAATATTATCATAGCCATAGATTTTGAAGGCTACACTTATAAAGAAATAGAAGCAGAAACGGGTATTCCAGTGGGCACATTAATGTCTAGACGCCACAGGGCCATTTCTCAACTATATAAAAGGTTAAAAACTGAAAAAACGAATTATTAATTAAAAAAAATACGACCATGTCTAATTACTTTAAACACAAATTCAGAGGAAAATCTCCAGGAGAGATTATAGGAATGATCATTTTTGGAGCCATTTTCATAACCGGGCTAGCCATATTATTTGGTTACATTATTATGTGGCTATGGAATTGGTTGATGCCCATGATTTTTGGTTTGCCCACCCTAACCTTTTGGCAAGCGGCAGGAGTATTTATTCTTTCCAAAATTTTATTAGGAGGCTGTAATTTTGGGAACGATAGCTCCAAGAAGAGATCAAAATCCAAAAACGATAAAGCCTGTAAAGCCGAGTTTTCTAAATGGAAATACTACGACGATTTCTGGAAAGAAGAAGGCAACAAAGCATACGAAGCCTATATAGAACGTTTAACCACCAAAGAAGCAGATCATGATTAGTCCATTTTACCAAAGCCGAAAACGCGGCGAAAGAATTCATATTCTTAAAACCAACATTACCTCAAAACCCGCTGTAAACACCTTAAAGTTACTTTTTAATGCACACCCAGATATTGTGAGATGGTCTATAGACCTCGAAGATATTGATAAGGTACTACGCATTGAAACCAATTCTAATTTACAGCAAGAAGACATCATTGAACAAGTTACTGCAAGAGGTTTTTATTGTGAGGAGTTGGAGTAAACAACACTTGCATTTGTAAAAAATTTCTTCTATATTCGCTTGGTTCGTCGAATAACCTTTACTTGATTTATTTAGTTTTCATAACAAAGTATTTTACTGAATTTAAATTAATTACAAACATGAAAAAACTTACTAATTTTCTAAAAAAAAATGTTAGAAAGGTAGATAGCTACTTACCAAGGCCAATTTTTCATCCATGGAGAATGTCTAAAAATGAAAAGAAAACATTTGACGAACTAATAAAAAAATCTAGCTATTATCTTGAATTTGGTTCAGGGGGAAGTACAATTAGAGCTTTAATGAAGAGCAATACAAAAATTTATTCTGTAGATTCGAGTTCAGAATGGATTGATTTTATGAGAAAATATAAAATTATTCGCCATTTTGAAGGGAAAAGACTTGATTTCTTTCATGTTAATATAGGTCCAACCATAGAATGGGGAAATCCAGCAGATGATTCCTCAAAGAGCCTGTACCCCAACTTCTCATCCCAAGTTTTCGAGAAAATAAATCCAGAAATGTTAGATACAATTTTTATCGATGGACGTTTTAGAGTAGCTTGTATACTTAAAACCATAATTCATTTACACAATTCTGGTAATTATCATAACAAAATTATTATGGTTCATGATTTTTGGAATCGAGAGTATTATCATGAAGTATTGCGCTATCTCAAAATTATGAGAAAAATTGACACATTTGGTGTTTTCTGTTTAAAAGAAAACTTAGATATTAATGATGTCAAAGAAGATTACAATCATTTTAAGTTTGATATAAGATAGAAGTGATTAAATAAAAAAGTAATTAATTGATTTAAAAAACTATGCAAACATAATATTCGTAGTTTTTTTACTTTGTTTCTCACTTAATAACTTTGACTCCTAACTAAGGAGTGTAGCCTAACTGTTTCAAAAATCAGTCCTGACCAGATTCAACATACCCCTTCCGAATATTCCTTACCAAATATTCTAGCCCATTTACCTTTAGCTCATAAACCGTGGTAAGCATATCGCCTAATTTATTTTTTGGAAATCCTTTTCTATGATACCAAACCACGTAATACTCTGGCAAATCAATTAGATAACGGTCTTTGTATTTGCCATAAGGCATTTTGGTCTGGGCAAGTTTTACGAGAAATTCTTTATCTGGGAGCATTTTAAATTTTTGTCAGGTTGAGTACTTCTCGATACAATTCCTCATTCTTCGGAATCACTCGAAGAGACATTTAATTAGATTGGTATTGAGAATACTTTTCAAGTTCTTCTGCAATATACGTTTCCCATTTGGCTTGGGCTTCATAATTTCTGGAATAATCGGTTTCGGTATCGTATTGATTTTGCAACTGTTTCAATTCCAAATTTATAGTGTTTTGAAGTGCCTTCAATTCCGATTTAATGGTCTTAGATAACTTTAAGCGTTCCATTCTGTAACGAAATTTACGTGCATGGAGTTCGGTAATATCAAAATGTAATTGCTCATGGCCTAGAATGTGTGAATTGGCCCTTTCCGGCTTGTACCAAGATTGTTCGGGGTAAAAATGTGCATGAACTTCAGAGGAAAAATCTACGACCTTATTATCCTGTTTTCTAATAGAATACCCAAAGGTTAGTCCAGAAGCTGTTATCGCTACAGCACCAATATTGGGATTGGGTTTGTCTTTAAAATCTGTCCATGACAGCCTGTAAGAACTTTTCCAAGACATTACGGGTTCATCTTGAACTAAAAGAAAACAGCAAAGCACTAAAAAAATTCTAATCACGGCAAAAGATAGTATATGTTGTCAAAATGCGCGGAGTCAAAACTCCATCAAGCAACTTACTCGACGATATACATTATAAAACGAAGTGCGCGACCGCTTATTGTTTTACCTCAACAATGGCTAAATCCTGATGCTTTACCAAGTACACCGTATCATTGTAGTAGCCACCAAACATTTTCTTTTTGTAAGAGAATTTGTTTTCTACATATTCGGTTATTGGGGCTTTGTTTACAGACATGAATAAATCTTCTGAAGATGCCAAACGAAGCACCACATCCATGGTTAAATCGAACCCTTTAACGGCCCTTTTATTTGGTGTTATAAAATATTTTTGTTCGTAACGTTTTGCAAAGGCATCGTTTTCATCATAATTCTTAGAGATGGTAGCATAATGAAATTGAAGTCTAGAAAGGTGTTCATTAGCTATTTCGTCTCCTTCAAAAGCCTTATTGAAATTGGTAGTCACCAAGATGATATCTCTTTGCTCAATTTGTTCATCTTCATTCTCTTTTTGAATCAAAGACGCTAAAATACTGGTCACATTTGAAGCAAAACCAACATCTCTGGTCTCTAAAAACACAATATTGTTTCCAGATTTCAAAACATCTTCTATCTGCTGTTTTACCACAAAATATTTATCATTTCCATCTTTATCTTTATTAGAAAACACCTGTCTAGCCGCGATAAACTCTTGCTTTAAACCATTAGAAACAGCTTTGTGCCTAGAATCTGCAATAACCACAATATTACTCATTAAAGTATCAGACTTCACATAGTTTAACACCTTGTTTTTAAGTAAATCTGAAGATGCCCTAGATTGAAATACATTATCGTAAAGTTTCAAGTTGGTGCCAATAGGTGACACTACAGGTACATGATATGACCTCAATGCTGAGGCTACTTTTTCGAAAGTTTTTGAGGTTAACGGGCCAATAACTGCATCTACGTCTTCAAAATTATTGGTCTTGATAATTTTGGCAACTTCGCTAACTTGGTTTTTAGTATCGTAAACATCAACTTTTAACGAAATACCCAACGTTTTTAGAGAATCTATGGCCATAAGCACACCCGAATGAAAATCTAATGACGCATCTAAATAAGGATCTCTTTTAATACTTCTTTCAGTACCGGCAATAGAATCGAAATCTACCCTGTTTAAACTGAAAGGCAACATTACCGCTATATGTTTTGTTGAATAATTAGAAATACTATCAACTAAACTAATTCGAGCTTCTTCTTCAACGTTAACGGACTCATTAAAAGGGATTTTAAGAATCATTCCCGCTTTTAAACCGCTTTCTGATAAACCGGGATTTAACCCCTCCAATTCGGCCTGTTCTAAGCCTAGCTTAATTTTTAGACGATAGAACCCTTCTTTTGGTAAGACTTTATAATAGCTAAATTGATTATCTATTTGTTTTTCGGCTTCATCTTCGATATTAGGCACCTTAATTTCCTGTCCTTCTTTTAAAACCTCACCCATGTCTGGGTTCAATGCTTCCAGTTCGGCTATTGTAATCCCGAATTTATAAGCCACACGCCATTTACCTTCCTTGGGTTGAACGATATAGGTCTTATATAGCTCAACAGCTTCAACAACTTCTGTATTCTTATAAATAGGAATCTGTAGTTTATCACCCTTGCGCAGTGGTTCGGCGTATAAATGTTTATTGTGCTTTTTTATCTCGTCTTCTGTAACACTATACTTTCTGGCTAAGCTATACAAGGTCTCTTTACGCTTAGTTTTGTGAGTTTTAAAACCTTGTAATTCCCTAACAATAGTAGTTTTAGTATCTACTTTAGATTTCGGAATTATGAGTATGGTATTGGGTTTTAATCCTTGTTTTGCTTCTGGGTTTAAACTGTAAATATCGAATGGTGTTACAAAATAACGCTTTGCAATTTCTTCTACAGTTTCGCCTTGCTTTACCTTGTGAGTACTGTAATTTTGTGCCGTACCCAGATTAAAACTAAAAAGACATAGAAAACAAAAAATGGAAATGTATTTACTCATATAATAAGTTTTAAGCATTAAGCATGTAAATGACATACTCGTTTAGTTTTGGTTAAGCATATAACGTGCCAAAAAACACCCGCTTGCAAAACTAATTGTTGTTTTTAGAAGGCAAGTACAACTTATGGCCTACTAATATTTTCAAACTCACTAAATATATACGTTACGTTGTAATATAAAGTTGACTTATAATTCAAAATTATTTAAAAAATTATCATTTGCCGAAATTAATCATAAATCAACTGTCACCCTGAATTTATTTCAGGGTCTAAATGAATCTTAACATTAATTTGTAGTTGTTATGATATACTGAAACAAGTTCAGTATGACAAATATATGACACTTAATTTTTGATAAAGTCACGCCTGTTATTCCCACTCAATGGTGGCAGGTGGCTTTGAACTAATATCATAGACTACTCTATTAACGCCTTTTACCTTATTTATTATTTCGTTTGATGTTTTTTGAAGGAATTCATAGGGCAAGTTAACCCAATCTGCGGTCATACCATCTGTACTTTCAACGGCTCTAAGCGCCACACATTTCTCATAAGTACGTTCATCTCCCATTACACCAACACTATTTACCGGTAAGAGCATGGCTCCTGCTTGCCAAACATCGTCATATAAGCCCCATTCTTTTAATCCATTGATAAAAATAGCATCAACCTCCTGAAGGATGCGTACTTTCTCTGCGGTGATATCGCCTAAAATACGGATACCTAAACCAGGTCCTGGGAACGGATGACGTCCTAAAAGTTCGGGATCGATACCTAAAGACCGTCCTACTCTACGAACCTCATCTTTAAAGATAGCACGCAACGGCTCTACAATTTTAAGTTTCATAAAGTCTGGCAACCCGCCAACATTATGGTGGCTTTTAATAGTTGCCGAAGGACCGCCAGTAGCAGATACACTTTCTATTACATCAGGATATATCGTTCCCTGTGCCAACCAGGTAACGTCTTCAATTTTATGAGCTTCATCATCAAAAACTTCGATAAACGCATTACCAATGGCTTTACGTTTTTTCTCGGGGTCTTCAATGCCTTTTAAGGCATCCAGAAAACGTCCTGAAGCATCAACGCCCTTTACGTTAAGCCCCATACCCTCGTATTGGTTTAACACGTTTTCAAATTCGTTCTTACGGAGTAATCCGTTATTAACGAAAATACAGTATAGATTTTTTCCAATAGCTTTATTTAGTAGAACTGCAGCAACAGTAGAATCAACGCCTCCTGATAAACCAAGGACCACTTTATCTTTACCAACTTTTGCTTGTAAAGCCCCTACGGTTTCTTCAATAAAAGAATCTGGTGTCCAGTCTTGTGTAAAACCAGCTATACTCACTAAAAAGTTCTCTAACAATTGCTTACCATCTGTAGAATGATACACCTCTGGATGAAACTGAATGGCATAAGTTTCTTCACCATCTATTCTATATGCTGCATTTTCAACATCATGCGTACTAGCCATTAAAACTCCATTGGTTGGGAGTTGTTTTATGGTATCGCTATGACTCATCCAAACCTGACTTCCTGTATGAATATGAGCAAAGAACGGTTCGTTAACTTTAATAAAAGATAAATTGGCACGACCATACTCACGCGTATTCGAAGGCGCTACTTCGCCCCCTGAAAAATGCGCTAGATATTGCGCCCCGTAACAAACCGCTAACAATGGCTTTTTACCACGAATTCCTGATAAATCTGGATGCAAGGCATCTTCCCCTCTTACAGAGTTTGGACTACCAGAAAGAATAACGGCTTTATAGGCTTCTACGTTTGATGGAATCTTGTTAAATGGATGTATTTCGGAGTAAATGTTGAGTTCCCTAACTCTACGGGCAATAAGCTGTGTGTATTGCGATCCGAAGTCTAAAATGAGTACCTTATCATGTTGCATGCGCAAAAGTAAGCATTGATTTTGTACTAACGAATTAGCTTACTTTATTTTTTCAACATTTTTTGAACGTAAAAAACTTAAGGACGCTACATGGTCAACACTAAAAACTCCTGTTGTAAAGGTTGTAACCGTGCTATTAACTCGGGAATCAATTGTTTTCCGTATTCTAAATAAAATTCTGAAAAATTAGTGTTTCTCTCCTGTAAACTTCCGTTAGGGAATAATTCATTTTGAATATCTGTCATCCTTTGAACCTGATCGGACAACTTTCTTTTTTGTGCCTTCAACAAACGCTTTTCTAGCCTATCCAATCCTTTCAACTGTTTTTTCTCTTGAGCCTCTACAGCTCCCAAAAAAGATTTATCGGTTTGTTTGGCTAAATTTCGAAGTTCTTCAAACTGAATCAGCAAATGATTTTTCTGTTCCGAAAAATCTATATTAATGTTAGAAATCTCCCGAACCTTTTTATTGATAAATGCGTCTCGTTTTAAAAAAATATCTTCGTTTGAAATATTAAGATTCTTGAGTTTTTTAGTCTGACTTTCGGTTTGAATCAATACAGAATTCCTGAGCAACAATATTGGGAATGGTACATCAATAGCTTTAAAAAAACCTTTTAATTGAAACCAGTAAGCCAACTCACCACCTCCGCCAATATAACAGAGATTTGGTAAAATTACTTCCTGATACAACGGGCGCATAATTACATTTGGAGAAAACCGTTCCGGCACCTCATAGAGGTGTCCTAGTATCTCACTCTTGCTAAATACAATTTTTGTGTTGTTTACTTTATAAACGCCCTCTTCAAAAACGATACGCTCCCGTAAACCTTCATCTAAATAAAACAAGTTAATTTCTCGTGGATTTACTTGAATGTTATACCCGTTTGATAATTTTTCATTGGTTTCCGAAACCTTCTTAAAAGCAGTTTGATGTAATAATTCTTCTTCAGCATAGGGAATAAACAAACGTTTTAAGTCACTATCATTGCCATCAACAATTACTAATCCGTAATCCTTAAAAAGTTCGTTTGCTAAATATCTGGTAGCGCTTGTTAAATCCTGATGATTTAAATAGGCATTATTAAATAGTTCTTTTAATTCTTGGGCATTTTTAGATTGACCAAATTCCGACTCTACTACATTATAAACTTCTTCAAGTCCTCTGGTAGATAATTCGCCAACAGCGCCGCCATGTGCTCTATTCCATTGTACCTTTTTGCCACTATAATTAAAATAATTTATTTCATCGAAATCATGATCCTCGGTGGCCATCCAATATATAGGCACAAAATTAAATTCGGGATAGTGTTTCTTTAGCTGCTTGGCGAGGTTTATAGTTGAAACTATCTTGTACAAAAAGTATAAGGGCCCAGTAAATAAATTTAGTTGGTGACCGGTAGTTATAGTAAATGTTGTGGCTTCTTCTAAAAGTGTTATGTTTTTAAGAGATGCTTCGGAAGCTTTTACCCCTTTGTATTGTTTATTTAGCGAACAAACCAACGTCTGTCTAGCATCATCTGTAAAAAACTTTTGCTTCTCTTCGATTTGACTTTTGAAACTTTCAATATCCGGAAACCTGTTGTAAAAAGCCTTTAGCCCTGGCTTCTCAGCTAGGTAATCACATATTAAAGACGAGAAATAAACGGTTTTTGAAAATTCTAGGGAAGTAACTTTTGCCACAAAAAAAGGATTTTAACAAATGTAATTCATTAGTATTAACCACTGCAGAATCCTAACAGATTTTTAACTAATTCTCAATGTTAAGATAAAATAACATTGAGTTTTCAATACGCAAAAGCCTGATTTTAAAAAGCTAATCTCATCATTATCACCATTCTTTTTATTTAGAACAATTTTAAATATTAAACCTTGCATAATCTACCTAACATAATTGAAACAAAAAGTTAATACAACTACAGTACTCTATTAACAAACTTTAGACCTTCTAGAGATAGTTTTGGGGAATAACAATAATTAAAATTTACAAAAGAAAAAATGAAAAAATTACTCAATCCTTTTTATGTATTAATGTTACTCGCCGCAGTTTCTTTAACTAGCTGTGACATTGAAGACGGAAAAGACGGAAAAGATGGAATAAACGGTGTTGATGGCCAGGACGGTCAAGATGGCGTTGATGGTCAGGACGGAGAAGATGGAGAAGACTTAACCATTTCTGAAATGCAACCGCTTACCAATTCTGTAACTCCAAACTCTTTATTTGCGTTTAAAGGTGCTTTTGCGTCTTCTGCTAGTTTAGACATCATTATGTCTTCTGCAGATATCCTGCCAACAGATTCTACTTTCGTTTATGGTTCTTATATGGATGGCGCTGCCCTTTACCCATATGGAGATGGTACTTATGCCTTTATAAACAATTTAGAAAGAGACTACTCTATTGCGAGAATTAGATTAAACTCAGATTTAAAACCTCTAGAGGGTGATTACATTGTGAGTGCTACTGCAACAGCATTTACTGCACAATGTTCAGGATCTTCAATAACAATGGAAGAGCATGGTTTTGGCCCACTTTACCTTTCTGGTGGTGAATGGGGCGGAAATGCCAAAGGTGTTTACAAAATAAACCCATTCCGTTCTACTTACGATAGAGTTGAAGCAGAAAGATTACCTGCTTTAGGGGAATGGTCTACAGAAAATGCCGTTGCCATAGGTAAAAATGCTTTCCCAGGAAAAACTGTTGTATTTATGGGTGATGACGATAGTAATAATTCTTATCCAGAATCTCACTTTGCTATGTATGTGGGTGGTCTAGGTGATTTATACAGCGGTGACCTTTATGTCTTAAGAGGAAAAAACCCTGTTGAAACTTCTCCAGGAGCGGGTGGTCAACTTTTTGAAATGGGTATGGCCGAAGGTACTGAATACGATGTAGAATGGGTAAAGGTAACCGAACGTTCTATTAGCGAGCTTAACCAAGAAGCGATAGACTCTCTTGCTATTGGTTTCCAAAGAATAGAGGATATCGATTGGCAAAAAGGTTCAGCTTCTAATAACCGTACCGTTTACTTTGCGGCTACAGGAAGGTATCGTTCAGATAATCCTGATTTAGCAAATAGAGGAACTACTTTTGGTAGAATCTACAAACTAGAATTAGACCCTGACAACCCAACAGCTGACGCCAAATTAACTGTAGTGGTAGACGGTGACAAAGAAGGTGGTATTGGTGATGGCATGCACTCTCCTGATAATATTTTAGTTACTGAAAACCATGTTTACATACAAGAAGACCCTAACGGATATGCCGCACAAAATGCAGACATAACTGGTTATGCCAAGCTATGGCAGTACGACACAAACAATGGTACTTTAAACGAAGTTATGGAGTGCGACCAAATTACTGCGGCTGGACTAAATATTGGTAACACTTCTAGCATGTGGGAAATAACAGGTTTAATTGATGTAACTGACATTATTGGAGCTACTGAATCTACCTTTATAGGCGGTGCTCAAGTTCACGGTTGGAGACCAGAGAATAATCCAGAAACTTGCAAAAGAGCAGACGGCCACTTATTTAGTGACCCAACAGCTATCGACTATTCTCCTAATGGTACTGGTAGTCAATACGAAGGTTCTGTGCTTTTCAAAATAACCGGACTTCCGAGATAATATAAAATATTTCTTTCTAACAGGTTCCTCCTTTACGAGGAACCTTTTTGTGTTTATAACGATCTTAAAAATTCAAAAAATTGAAACCAATACAATTATTCCTCCTGTTAGTCTTTTTTGCCATAATGCTCTCTTGTAATAATCAGCAAAAATGGCTTCCAAAAAGTATTTCAAAGGATGCACCTTCTATGTTCAACGAAGACATAAAAGCCTTCTATTTTAAGACCTTAGATAGTGCCGCCCACTTCATAAAAAAAATCGATACCACAAATAGCTTACGTGCAAACCAAAACTTTTTTTTGCTTAGCCGAAAATGGTACAAGAGACTTGAACCGCTCTTAATTGCTTACGATTACGAAAATTACAAGTCCATGAACGCGCCTAATCTTTTAAAAGTTGAAATTGATGATTATACAGATATTAAAAAGCTAAAACCCAAAAGTTATCAGGTTCTGGAAGAGTATTTATTTGGAGATGACAGTATAAACAACAAAGAGCTACAAAGAGTTTACAAGTACCTTCAGGTTAGAATACCCTACATACGTAATAACCACGGCATTTACCGTCAACAAGACCGGCACCACCTAAAAATGATTAGAGATGCCATAGTAAACATTGCTACAAAAGGCATTACTGGTTTCGATTCGCCCATATTGGCTAACTCATTACAAGAAGCCCTTTATAATTACGAATCGATAAAAGAAATCCTTTCTATTTATGAAAACGCTTTCAACGACAATAATATATACAAGAGTTGGGTAAACGAAATTAATGACTGTATTTTAACTCTAAAAGCAGGAGCGTTTAACACTTTTGATCGATACTCATTTATAAAACAACATACTAATATTCAATTAGAATTAGTTAACAAAACGTCTTTAGATTGGGGAATTTCTTTAAGCAAATCTCGACCACTTAATCCAACGAGTACTAATATCTTCTCAGAATCCTTCTTCAATAAGAAAATGTTTGCCCCTCCCCATTCACCAGATATAACACCAGAAAGAATAAACCTTGGTAGAACTTTGTTTAACGACAAAAGTTTATCGGGTCCAGGAACGGTGAGTTGTGCGACATGTCACATAAAAGAAAAAGCGTTTACAGATGGTAATAAACTAGCTATAGGCTTAAATGGCAAGCCTCTACAAAGAAATAGTCCTACACTACCCTATGCCGTATACCAAAAATCTTTCTTTTATGATGGTAGAGGCGATGGTTTAGAAGGACAAATCGTGGGAGTAACGAACAACAAGAATGAATTTCATATAGACCTCAATACACTTGCCGAAAAGGTTAAAAACAAACCTGTTTATAAAACTGCTTTCGATTCTTTGTACAATGGCATCGTAAACGACAGAAACGTTAGAAATGCCATTGCAACTTATATTAGAAGCTTGACACCTTTTAATTCTAAATTTGATAGAAATATGCAAGGAAAAGAAAACTCCTTGACTGAAGAAGAAATATTGGGATTCAATCTTTTTATGGGGAAAGCAGCCTGTGCAACTTGTCATTTCCCACCCTCATTTTATGGTACGGTGCCTCCAAAATTTGATGAAACCGAATTTGAAAATCTTGGAATGATAAAAACAGCAAATTTCAATAAACCCGAGCTTGATGAAGATCCCGGGATGTTCTATCCTTATAAGGTAGAAGAAAAGCGTGGCTTTTTTAAAACAGCTACAGTTAGAAATGTAGAATTAACAGCTCCATACATGCACAATGGCGCTTTTGGAACTCTAGAAGAGGTCATTAAATTTTACAATTTAGGTGGCGGACAAGGTTCAGGACTTGATGTACCCTTCCAAACTCTACCTGCAAGTCCATTGGAGTTAGAAGATAGTGAGATAAATGCCTTAATAGCCTTTATGCATACATTAACAGATAAGGTCGAAGAATATTAGTTTATCCTAGAACTTGCTAAAGGTTTGTTAAATATCGTTTTTAGAATTGTTAAAATATCTGTTAGGCTAAAAAAACGCTAAGGTTTTTCGTATCTTATTTGCAATGAATCATTTAAACCTAAAAAAGTCATGAAAAATAAGCACTACTTATACCACATTACTCTAGCGGTATGTTTTTTTGTTATTTGTGGCAGCAATGCTTTAATAGCACAAAATATATCTAGATTCCTTGAAATTAAAGGAACTGTAATAGACGAGAATACTAAAGACCACTTAGTTTTTGCCGATTTGGTGATAAAAGGAACAAACATTAGTACAGTTACTAACATGGATGGCGAATTCCTGATTAAGGTGCCCTCTGAATATTTAGAAGGATCCTTAGTTGTTTCTCATCTAGGCTATGAAAAAAAAGAGGTTGATATCAATACCCTAAAAGGAAAAGTAAAAATCTTTTTAAAGCCAGCTATCACCACACTAGATGCCGTTAACCTTGTAACCATGCCATCTAGTGCAAGAGATCTGGTTTTGGAGACCCTTCGCAAAAAAGGAAGTTTGTACAATAATGACAATACGTTAATGACCGCTTTCTATCGTGAAACCATTAAGAAAAGACGTAAAAATGCATCGCTCTCTGAAGCTGTAGTGAAAATTCACAAACAGCCGTACACAAATTATAGAAAAGATAATATCGAACTTGTTAAAGCTAGGAAAAATACCGATTATTCTAAATTGGATACCATTGCCCTGAAACTACAAGGAGGCCCGTTCAGTAACATTTATACCGACTTGGTTAAATATCCTGAATACATATTTACCGAAGAAGAAATAGATGATTATAAATTTACATTCGGAGAATCTACGAACATTAACAAGAAGTTGGTTTATGTTGTGAATTTCAAGCAGCAAAAAAACGTAAGCACACCTCTATACTACGGAAAACTATACATAGATGCTGAGACTTTGGCCCTAACTAATGCCGTTTACAGTCTCAACGTTGAAAACAAAGATCTTTCCAGTCAAATGTTTGTAAGGAAAAAACCAAGACGTGTAGATGTACATCCTACAAAGGCAGACTATCGTGTTAACTACAGAATACAAAATGGTAAATGGCATTATGCCTACAGCAATATTCTACTAAGTTTTAAGGTGAATTGGAAAGGTAAATTATTCAATAGTATATACACACTAAACAGTGAAATGGCTGTAACAGACTGGGAAATTCAAAATACTAAACTTGCAAAACTAAAAAACCAGATGCTACGCCCATCCACAATTTTGGTAGATCAAACTTCAGGGTTTTCAGATCCAGAGTTTTGGGGAGAATATAATATTATTGAACCTGAAAAATCTATAGAGAACGCGATTTCAAAAATTAAAAAGCAATTAAAGAAGTCTTAACACTAAACCTTAATATTAAAAATCCCGATTAATAATCGGGATTTTTAATTTAAAACAATGTTGTTTGAGAATCATCTGTTTCAGAATCTTTCTTTGAATCTGAATTGTCTCCAGAAACCTCCGTCTCATCCACAACCTCTAAATCATCGGCATGCACCTCTTCTGGCGCTTCATAGGGCAAAGGTTCTAATAAATTAATTTGATTAACTTTATCCTTAGTAAGTTGATTTCCTAGGGCACTAATACCTTTTATAGCAATAAACTCTTCAAGATTAACTTCCAAGTTTTCTTTTCGGTCCTTTCCACGTTCTTTTGCAAATACAACTTCGGCAATAGGTTTCCAATCTGTAGACACGATTTCTAGTTGAGAATTTGGATCTTCAGAAATAAAAGATTCTACTCTGTTTTCATTTTCAATAAGGAAACGTTTTACGTAATAGATATCTTTTCCTCCATGATAATATATAGCAGATATCGGCTTTTTTGGAATCCACTTTTCAAGAACTATCATATCATTGTCAAAATGCATGGTCACCTCTGGAGTTGCCGTTCTCACTTCACCTTTCTGATTGATGATTAATAATTTGTCTTCTCCTCTAAATTCCCCAATAAGCTCTCCTCTCCCATCAACGTTTATTCTCTGAACAGTCTCATCGAACCATACTTTTCTAGGTTTTAAAGTAGAAACTCCTTTTTCCTTAAGCTCAATACGCTTTACAGAATATTTTGTAACGAGGTTACCTTTAGAAGTACGGGCTTTTATGAGTATATCTGCAAAATCTATATCCCATTTTAGCTTTTTGATACTTCCAACTTGTCTGAGATTAATTGTAACTATTTCGGCCTCTCCATTTGGATTCGCTGAAAAATAAGTTATTTGAGACCCTTTATTCCCATTGGTTAAATCATACTCCCTATCTCTAGTCATGGCCGTAACAGCAAAACGTTTGATATAAGAAGGCCCCCTAGATCCATCTCTGTACACCATATTATAGATGGTACGCTTATCTTTCTTTTTGAAAACTGCTACATGAATGATATCCTTGCCTACAAAGGTCTTAGAATCTACTCTTGTCACCATCATTTTACCCGATTTTGTGAATACAATGATATCGTCTATATCACTACAATCGCAAACATACTCATCGCGCCTTAATGAAGTCCCAACAAAACCTTCTTCCCTATTCACATAGAGCTTAGTATTCCTGATAACTACCTTGGTAGCATCTACATCATCAAAAGTTCTTATTTCTGTTTTTCGCTCTCTACCTTCTCCGTAATCATTCTTTAACCTTGTAAAGTAAGCAATTGCATAATCTATAAGGTTGTCCAGATGATGCTTTACCTCTGCAATTTGTTCCTCGAGAGATTCTATTTTTTGTTGCGCTTTATCTATATCAAATTTCGATATACGCTTTATTCTAATTTCAGTTAAACGAACTATATCGTCTTCTGTCACAGCTCTCTTGAGATGCTTTATATGTGGTTGAAGTCCTTTGTCAATTGCTTGAATAACACCTTCCCAAGTTTCTTCTTCCTCAATATCACGATAAATCCTTTTCTCTATAAAGATACGTTCCAAAGAAGCAAAGTGCCATTGTTCTTCAAGCTCTCCAAGCTTTATTTCAAGTTCTTGTTTTAATAGCTGCACCGTGTTGTCGGTAGACCGGCGCAACATTTCAGAAACTCCAATAAAAAGCGGCTTGTTTTCTTCAATAACGCATCCTAAAGGTGAAATGGAAGATTCACAGCTTGTAAAAGCATACAGTGCATCTATGGTTTTATCAGGCGACAAACCCGAGGGTAGATGTACCAAAATTTCCACTTCGGCAGCTGTATTGTCTTCTATTTTTTTAATCTTGATTTTACCCTTATCATTGGCCTTTAAGATGGAATCTATTAAAGACGATGTTGTTGTTCCAAAAGGTAATTCGGTAATAACTAGTGTGTTTTTATCTAACTGGGATATTTTAGCTCTAACACGAACTTTTCCACCTCTATTACCATCATTGTAATTAGAAAAATCTGCAATACCAGCAGTTGGAAAATCGGGAACGAGTGTAAAGCGCTTTCCTTTTAAATGTTTAATTGAAGCATCGATGAGTTCGATAAAATTATGTGGTAATATTTTTGTTGATAATCCAACAGCTATTCCTTCACCTCCTTGTGCCAATAACAAAGGAAACATAACGGGTAAATTTACCGGTTCTTTTCGTCTACCGTCATAACTTGCTTGCCATTCTGTAATCTTGGGATTGAAAACTACATCTAAACCAAACTTAGAAAGACGAGCTTCGATGTAACGCGAAGCTGCTGCTCGATCTCCTGTTAAAATATTCCCCCAGTTTCCTTGGGTGTCAATCAACAAATCCTTTTGCCCCATTTGAACCATGGCATCAGCTATACTGGCATCACCATGCGGATGATATTGCAT
The DNA here is from genome assembly GCF_023273855.1 of Seonamhaeicola sp. ML3. Taxonomy (NCBI): domain Bacteria; kingdom Pseudomonadati; phylum Bacteroidota; class Flavobacteriia; order Flavobacteriales; family Flavobacteriaceae; genus Seonamhaeicola; species Seonamhaeicola sp. ML3. The sequence continues at coordinate 3,416,667 of NZ_CP096884.1, forward strand.
AGTATGCCCAACGATATTCGCTACCTTATTGTAACGCCCATCATCAAGGTCTTTCATGGAATGCATGATACGACGTTGAACTGGTTTAAAACCATCCTCAATGGCTGGCACAGCACGTTCTAAAATAACGTATGATGCGTAGTCTAAAAACCAATCTTTATACATGCCCGTTACACGGGTAATGGTTTCTTGGGGCTCGTCGTGTTGTTCGTTGGTTAAGTCGTCGTTTTCTTCAATCATACTTCAAATTCCTGTCGGATAAAGATTCTCAATCTATTTATTTTTCTTCAATTAAATCCATTTCTACTTTCAAGTTCTCGATAATAAACTCTTGTCTGGTCGGGGTATTTTTCCCCATGTAGAAAGATAGTAGCTCATCTATCGACATATTATCATCTAACATTACAGGATCTAAACGAATATCATCTCCTATAAAATGCTTGAATTCATTAGGTGATATTTCACCCAAACCTTTAAATCTGGTTATTTCTGGTTTTGGCTTCAATTTTTCAATGGCATTTACCCGTTCTTCTTCTGTGTAACAGTAAATGGTCTCTTTTTTATTCCGTACCCTAAACAAGGGTGTTTGTAAAATATATAAGTGCCCTTCTTTAATTACTTCTGGGAAGAACTGTAAAAAGAATGTAATTAACAATAAGCGTATGTGCATACCATCTACATCGGCATCGGTAGCGATTACCACATTGTTATAGCGCAAATCTTCGAGTGATTCTTCAATATTCAATGCGGCTTGAAGCAAATTGAATTCTTCGTTTTCATAAACAATCTTCTTGGTAAGACCATAACAATTTAAAGGCTTTCCTTTTAAACTGAACACCGCTTGCGTGTTCACATCGCGTGACTTGGTGATACTACCAGATGCCGAATCACCCTCTGTAATAAACAAAGTCGTTTCTAGATTTCGCTCGTTTTTAGTATCGCCAAAATGCACACGGCAATCGCGCAATTTCTTGTTGTGAAGACTAGCTTTTTTTGCTCTATCTCTTGCCAATTTTCTAATTCCTGATAACTCTTTGCGCTCGCGCTCAGCTTGAAGAATTTTTTTCTGGATTTTTTCAGCAGTATCAGGGTTTTTGTGAAGGTAATTATCCAGTTTGGTTTTTACAAAATCGTTAATATAGGTCCTAACCGTTGGGTAATCCCCTCCCATATCTGTTGAACCTAATTTGGTCTTAGTCTGACTTTCAAAAACAGGCTCCATAACTTTAATAGCAATGGCTGCTATTATTGACTTTCTAATATCAGAGGCATCATAGTTTTTCCCGTAATACTCTCTTATAGTCTTTACCACAGCCTCTCTAAACGCATTTAAATGCGTTCCTCCTTGAGTCGTATTTTGTCCGTTAACAAAAGAATGATACTCTTCGCTGTACTGGGTTTTACTATGCGTTATGGCAACCTCGATATCATCGCCTCTTAAGTGAACAATTGGATAAAGCAAATCATTCTCATTGGTACTTTCAGACAATAAGTCCTTCAATCCGTTTTCACTAAAGTACTTTTCTCCATTAAAAACTATGGTTAACCCTGGATTAAGGTATACATAGTTTTTTAGCATTTTAACTATGTATTCACTTCGGTATTTGTAATTCTTGAAAATAGTTTCATCGGGTACAAAGGATACTTTTGTACCCTTTCTTCTAGAGGTGTCGTCTAACATTTCTTTATTTGTCAACTCGCCTTTTTCGAACTCAGCAGAAGCTGATTTTCCATCTCTAGTAGATTCTACCCTAAAATAATTGGAAAGTGCATTTACCGCCTTAGTACCAACGCCATTTAATCCCACCGATTTTTTGAATGCTTTGGTATCGTACTTTCCACCGGTATTCATTTTAGACACCACATCGACCACTTTACCCAAAGGAATACCACGGCCATAATCTCTTACTATCACTTTATTGCCTTGAATGGAGATGTCTATGGTTTTACCAGCTCCCATGACAAACTCATCAATGGAATTATCTAATACCTCTTTCAGTAAAATGTAAATACCATCATCTGGAGAAGAGCCATCACCCAACTTACCAATATACATTCCGGGACGCATACGAATATGCTCTTTCCAGTCTAACGAACGTATATTATCTTCGGTGTAGTTGGATTGTACTGCCATAAAAAAGTGGGATTTCGTGATTGCTTGCTAATATAACACAACGTCTTAAAAAATAAAACCCTCACCAGACAAAGTAATTAACAATAAAAGCCCTGTTTTGTTGAGAACCTAAGCCTTGGTTCCCTTGTTGCTTTTCATGGAAACAACCAATATTCCTGATATAACAATCAAAGCACCTAACAACTGTAAAAGAGTTAACTTTTCACTTAAAAAAATTGCTGCTAAAATTATTGTGGATATTGGCCCAAATCCTGCAATTACCGCAAAGTTCGAAGAATTTATCATTTTAATGGAAGCCGACACCAAATAAGACGGGATTACGGTGGCAAAAATGGCTATTAGAAAACCTAACACATAAACTTCTGTGGGAAGATTAAATATATCTGCCTGGTTTGTAATGAGGTAGTGTAAAAAAACACATAAACAAGACACTAACATCGCATACGATGTAAATTTCACCACTCCAAATTTGGGAATTAGCCAACCGCTACCAGATAAGTAAGCAGCATAGGTAACTGCACTTAAAACGATAAAGAAACCACCCAAATAAATATCACTCCCCGAAATGGAAACCTCATCACCAAACGCAATTATAATACCAATATATGTTAGTAAAATAGCACCAACTTGTACCTTGTTTATGGTCTGTTTAAGAAACACCTTGTTAATTAAAAGCACTATTGTTGGATATATAAAAAGGATGATACGTTCTAAACTTGCCTTTATATAGGTAAGCCCTACAAAATCGAAGAAACTCGACAAATAATAGCCAATAACACCAAATATAACTACCCAAATGTAATCTCTGCCAGTAATTTTATCACTATTGCCTTTATTTCTTGACAAAAAGGCAACTACCAAATAGAATGGAAAAGAAAAAGCCATGCGAAGAAGTAAAACACTAATGGGGTCAACATCATGCCTGTAGGCCAATTTAACCATTACTGCTTTTGAGGAAAACAGTACTATGCCTAGGATACCGATAGCAATTCCAACGATAAATTTACGGGTAGATTTTTGCATTTAGCGAATGTAAACCATACCCGTATTTTGTTGTAACACTTTAATGAGTAAATTACGATGTTCAAATACCCAGTTAGCAGTAGATAATGTTGTGATTTCGGTTGGAACTTATTGTCCTTGCAAAGGAGGTACGACTGTGTCAATCTCTAAATCAAAAAAGACTCTGACGTCGCTCTTCCAGCCCCTAGAGTGACAGAAAGCACCCTATCGTATTACTCATAAAAGTCCTTATTATATATAACGCTTAATCTGGGCACTTCTAAACTAACAGAAGGTCATTTTCGAAAATATTACCAAATAATTATACATTAAACAGGAAGTGCATAACATCACCGTCTGCAACAATATAGTTTTTGCCTTCCACACGCATTTTACCGGCTTCTTTAACCTTAGCTTCACTACCCAAAGACACATAGTCGTTATAAGCAATAACTTCTGCTCTAATAAAACCTTTTTCAAAATCGGTATGAATAACTCCGGCGGCCTGAGGAGCTGTTGCGCCTACATCTACCGTCCATGCGCGAACTTCTTTCTGTCCTGCTGTAAAATAAGTTTGTTGATTTAGTAACTTGTAAGCCGCTCGAATCAGTTTAGAAGAACCTGGTTCATCAAGTCCAACATCCTCCAAAAACATTTGGCGCTCTTCGTAATCATCTAATTCATTGATATCTGCTTCAGTACCTACTGCTAAAACTAAAACCTCGGCATTCTCATCTTTAACAGCTTCCTTAACTTGCTCAACATAATCATTACCAGAAACGGCAGCACTTTCATCTACATTACAAACATACATTACAGGTTTATCTGTTATGAACTGCAATGGTTTCACGTACTCCAAGTAATCTTCTTCACTAAACTCTAAAGCCCTAACCGATGTTCCAGATTCCAATCCGCTTTTAATCTTTACTAAAACAGCTTCTTCAGCCTGTGCTTCTTTATTTCCTGTTTTAGCAGCTCTTTTAACCTTATCCAGTTTCTTTTCAGCAGTCTCTAAATCCTTTAACTGAAGCTCCATATCTATGGTTTCCTTGTCTCTAATAGGATCAACACTGCCGTCTACATGTACAATATTATCATTATTAAAACAACGTAGTACATGAAGAATAGCATCGGTTTCTCTGATATTAGCCAAGAACTGATTTCCCAGACCTTCACCTTTACTGGCGCCTTTAACCAAGCCCGCTATGTCTACTATTTCTACAGTCGCTGGGATAACTTTTTCTGGATTTACCAAACTCTCTAGCTTTTCCAATCTAGGGTCCGGCACATTTACCACACCTATATTCGGCTCAATAGTACAAAACGGAAAGTTTGCACTTTGTGCTTTTGCATTAGACAAACAATTAAATAAGGTTGATTTCCCAACATTTGGCAATCCTACAATTCCTGCTTTCATAAGCCTATCCCTAACCCTTTCCGAAAGAAAGGGAACATATTTACGGGTAAAATTAAATTAAACATTATTCGAAAAACTTTAACTTCTGTATCCTTAAAAGTTAAAATTTGATTTTGCGAGCCTGCCTTGCGGCGGGCAGGTGCAAATGTAACTAATTAGATCATTAGTTTAAAAATTGTTCTGCCATTTTAAAATCTGGATACATAACGAATCCTTATGATTCCGATTAAAAAGTTTAATATACTTTATATATTATTAATATGTGAAATTCGTAATTTTATAATAGATAAATTAAAAAAATGAAAATTATGAAAAAGATAACTGCAACATTCGCAATTTTAACTATTTCTCTTGGTGTGTTTTCTGCAAACGCACAAGATAATGCTGTTTCACAACATGATGATTTTCACCAAGAAATTATCAAGGACATGCCATCTCTAGATTTCTTTGGAGAACATAAGTTTCGTCTACCACAACTAGAGTCACCTATCGCTATGACAACCCAAGGGACCGCGATGTTACAAACTGACGATTTTCGTGAAAGTTTACTTAAAGACATGCCTTCACTCGATTTCTTTGGTGAATACAAATTTATAGTACAAGAAGACCCTAAAATAAAATTTAGCAAGAAAGAACAGGCTACTAAAAATGATGAAAATAAAGATTATGAACTTCTAGAGGATATGCCTTCCTTGAATTTTTAAAGATTATACAAGAGTCTTCTTTTAAGTGTTAATAAATTGAATTAGTTAAACACAAAGTAAAAAAGCCCGAGTAATTAATTACTCGGGCTTTTTGATTATGTATGAGAGTACTTTTAATCCTCAGGATGCATAAAGCGCTGTTTGGCCAAAAGCTCTTCCTCTGTTTCTACATGGTCATCATCTGGCACACAACAATCTACAGGACAAACTGCCGCACATTGAGGCTCTTCATGAAAACCTTTACATTCTGTACATTTATCCGGAACAATATAGTAAAGTTCATCGCTTATAGGCTCTTGAGCTTCATCAGCATCAACTTCATTTCCGTTTGTTAATACTACAGTACCTTCTAGACTGGTACCGTCTTTGTAACGCCAATCGTCGGCGCCTTCATAAATTGCAGTATTAGGGCATTCTGGTTCACATGCCCCACAATTTATACATTCGTCTGTTATTATAATCGCCATACCGTTTTTTCTCTTGAGTTTGCTTAAATTTGCAGTTGCAAAAATAACGCCAAAACCTATCAAAACCAAATTAAGCATGCAATTACAATCAAGAATTAATGCTTTTGTAAAATTAGGTGATTTTTTAAGCCAATTTTCTAATGAAGTTATCACTAAAGACGATAAAATTGAATTTAATGATTTATTCTTTGATGGTTTCAAACATCAACTCAAATTAGCCAAAGAACACAATGGCTGGTTCACAAAAGAGAACATACAATTTTCATTAAAAAATTGGTCAGAGGCTTTAACTGAAGTCAATCTGAAAAAATGGTTAAAACCTTATACCATAAAGAGTACAAACTCCAAATTAGTTGCCATTATCATGGCAGGAAATATTCCTTTGGTTGGATTCCATGATTTCTTATCGGTATTAATCTCAGGACACAGTGTTTTGGTCAAACAATCTTCAAACGATAAACAAATACTTCCCTTTTTAGCAAAGTATATAGAATATGTAGAACCAACATTTAAAGGAAAAATAACCTTTACCGAAGACAAGCTAGAAGGTTTTGATGCCGTTATAGCCACAGGAAGCAATAACACTGCGCGTTACTTTGAATACTACTTTAAAGGTAAACCATCCATAATAAGAAATAACAGGAATTCTGTAGCCATTTTAACGGGAAGAGAAACTAAGAACGATTTAGTAAAATTGTCTAATGACATCTTTCAATACTACGGATTAGGCTGTAGAAGTGTTTCCAAACTTTTTGTTCCGAAGGGTTATGATTTTAATGATTTTTTTGAAGCTGTATACCATTGGCATCCCATCATCGATAGTGCAAAATATGCCAATAACTACGACTATAATAAAGCAGTGTATTTAATGAGTGAATTCGATATGCTTGAAAATGGATTTTTAATGATTAAGGAAGATTCTAGTTATGCGTCACCAATAGCAACAGTATTTTTCGAATATTACGAAAACATTAATCTTCTCAAGGAAAAACTAAACACCGATTCCAAGCAAATACAATGTGTCGTTTCAAAGGGCATATATGAAAACGAAGTCGCTTTTGGAGCCACCCAAAAACCCCAACTTTGGGATTATGCCGATAGTGTTGATTCTGTTGAATTTTTATTATCAATTTAATGAAAAAATTATTGATTTTTTTGCAAATTTTCGTGAATTAATCACCAACTTTGCATCTTTAAATTTTACCACACACAATGAAAAAACATAACTTTAGCGCCGGACCAAGTATTTTACCTCCAGAAGTTCTATTAAAAGCCTCTCAAGGGGTTGTTGATTTAGACAACAGTGGCTTATCTGTTCTTGAAATATCACACAGAAGCAAAGCCTTTGTTGATATTATGGAGAACGCAAGAGCTTTAGCTTTAGAGCTTTTAGGTTTAGAAGGTAAAGGTTACAAAGCCTTATTTTTGCAAGGTGGAGCCAGTACACAATTCTTAATGGTTGCCTTAAACCTTTTAGAAAAAAGAGCTGGTTATTTAAACTCGGGGTCTTGGGCTGCCAAAGCGATTAAAGAAGCGAAAATCTACGATGATATTTACGAAGTAGGTTCGTCTAAAGATGCTAACTATAATTACATTCCTAAAGGGTTTGAAATTCCTGAGGATTACGATTATTTCCATTGTACTTCCAACAATACGATTTATGGAACTCAAATGAAAGAATTCCCTAACTCACCCATACCTGTAGCGTGCGATATGAGTAGTGACATTTTTTCTAGAAGTTTAGACTACACAAAGTTTGATATTATTTATGCCGGTGCCCAGAAAAACATGGGACCTGCAGGTACCACATTAGTTGTTGTAAAAGAAGATGTTTTAGGTAAAGTATCGCGTAAAATACCATCTATGATGGATTATAAAGTACACATAGACAAAGGTAGTATGTTTAATACGCCTCCTGTTTTTGCTGTTTACACGTCTATGTTAACTATGGAGTGGCTAAAGGAAAAAGGTGGTATAGCTGCTATTGAAAAGGAAAACGAAAAGAAAGCACGCTTAATGTACTCTGAGATAGATTTAAATCCACTATTTAAAGGCTTTGCTGCTAAAGCAGACCGTTCTACTATGAATGCTACGTTTACTTTAGAAAACGAAAACCTAAAAGAAACTTTTGACACTATGTTAAAAGAAGCTGGTATTAGTGCCGTTAACGGACACAGAAGTGTTGGTGGATACAGAGCCTCTATGTACAATGCCTTACCAATAGAAAGTGTACAAGCTCTTGTAGAAGTAATGAGCGAATTAGAAAGAAAAGCATAATAAGTTTTCTGTAGTTAATTGCAATATTCACTATGCAATTGCTTACTCAAAACTATAAAAAACATAATTTAATATTTAAGTTGAATGTGTCAAGCTGATGAACTTTTAACTTATAACTTTTTAACTCAAAGAAATGAAAGTATTAGCAAATGACGGGATTTCACAAAGTGGAATTGATGCATTAGAAAAAGCAGGTTACTCGGTTAGTACGACTACCGTGGCTCAAGAACAGTTAATAAACTACATCAACGAAAATGATATTAGTGTTTTGTTGGTTCGTAGTGCAACTACGGTTAGAAAAGATTTAATCGACGCTTGTCCTGGCTTAAAAGTAATTGGTCGTGGTGGTGTTGGTATGGATAACATCGATGTAGAATACGCTAGAGAGCAAGGTAAACATGTGATTAACACACCTGCAGCTTCATCGCACTCTGTGGCAGAGTTGGTTTTCGGCCACTTGTATGGCTTAGCGCGTTTTTTACATAATGCCAATAGAGAAATGCCTTTAGAAGGCGACAGCAACTTCAAAGGTTTAAAGAAAGCCTATGCAAAAGGAACAGAACTTAAAGGGAAAACTTTAGGGGTTTTAGGTTTTGGACGTATTGGTCAAGCCACAGCAAAAGTAGCTCTAGGAGCCGGTATGAAAGTAGTTGCTTTCGACCCATTTTTAGAAAAAGCCGATTTAGAACTAGAATTCTTTGATGGACAAAAAGTAAATTTTGAAATTGAAACTATCTCCAAAGAAGATGTTTTAAAACAAGCAGACTTCTTAACATTGCACGTACCCGCTCAAAAAGAGTATGTTATCGATGAAGCAGAGTTCAACCAAATGAAAGATGGTGTTATTTTAGCTAATGCCGCCCGTGGTGGTGTGGTTAACGAAGTAGCGCTAGTTAAGGCTATTGAAAGTGGTAAAGTGGCAAGAGCAGCACTTGATGTTTTTGAAAAAGAACCTAAGCCAGAGATTCAATTATTAATGAATCCGTCACTATCATTAACACCGCATACGGGAGCAGCTACAAACGAAGCTCAAGATAGAATTGGAACTGAATTAGCGTCACAAATCATAGACATACTGAGTTAATAGTTTTTTAATGTGACCTAAACACAATATTTGAGTCCTAACTTTAAAGTTGGGACTTTTTTTGTACCTTCAAAATCCATTTTTAATTAAAAACATATTAAAATATCATGTCTGGAATTTTAGATTTATTAAACAGTGACCTAGGAAAAACCATAATTAGCGGTGTAGCCGGTCAAACCAATCAGCCTCAAAACAAAACACAAGATGTACTTACCATGGCATTGCCTGTTTTAATGCAGGCCATGAAACGTAATGCCTCTACACCTCAGGGAGCCGAGGGCTTACTTGGTGCTTTGAGTGGAAAACACGACGGTAGCATCCTAGATAATTTAGGTGGTCTTTTTGGAGGTGGTGTAGATAATAATGTTCTTGACGACGGTAGTAAAATCCTTGGACACGTTTTAGGTAACAAGCAACAAAATGTAACAAACGCCCTAGGAGCAAAATCTGGAATGGATGCTAGCTCTGTAGCACAAATTTTAAAAGTTGCCGCACCTATTCTAATGGGGCTTTTAGGAAAGCAGTCCCGCCAACAAAATGTTACTAACCAAAGTGGCATTGAAGGTCTTTTAGGCGGACTCCTTAGAGGCAATTCTCCTCAACAAGAACAAAGTTTCTTAGAATCTATATTAGATGCCGATGGTGATGGTAGTGTTATTGACGATGTTGCTGGAATGGTTCTTGGCGGTAATAAAAAGAAAGGTGGTCTGGGAGGCTTACTAGGTGGGCTTTTTGGAGGTAAGTAAATCTAATACAACTTCATACAAGTGCTGAAAAAGGATAAGATGAATCTTATTCTTTTTCAGCACTTTTTTATTAGAATGAACCTAAAAAACAGAAGGTTACGAAATTTTTTCAGTAAATTTAGATTAGTGATTTTACTATTCACTCAACGAAAGAGATGCTTTGCTCAATGACACTTTTAACAAAGACCTTGTTGTCGTAGTTTTGAAACTCTAATTTGAAACTGTATTATGAAAAATTTAATCTACTTACTTGTTGTTGGTGTTATTGTCTTTAATTGTAATTCCCAAAAGCAAATAGCTACTACCAAAAACAGCGATATCGAAACAAATAATAAAGTTAGTGATACTGTTAAGATAGCGAATGAAAAACTTGAATATGAAATCATTATCATAGACCCTGGTTTCTCCATTTGGCTAAATTCTACTGCTAGACAGGAAGGTTTTTATTCACAAAAATTCATGGAAAACAGAAATAACATTTATGTTATAGAATGGAACCAAAGAGTATTGCAACCTAACCGGTTTAACCCAAACTTATATGAACTTCAAATAAATTACGACCAGAATATTGACTATGGTTATGAAGTAAATTATAAACTCTACAATTATTTTATTTACTTTCAGTTAAAATATAAGCAAAGATTAGGTCCTTTTAACGTAAGAATTTAGTAATTTCAATGTATTTCATTAATTTTGCAGCAAATTATTGCTGTGAACAAGTTAAAAGAACGGTGGGGTATTAATTCTAATTGGCAAATTATTGTGATTTTCATAGTCTTTGCCATTACAGGTTCTACTGCTTCATACATTGGAAAACCCATACTTAATTATTTAAATATTACTTCGGAAGGATTAGGTACTTTTGGGTATTGGTTTTTACGCATTCTCTTGCTGTTCATAGTTTATCAGTTTTTGTTAGTAGGTTTTGGTTGGTTGTTTGGCCAGCATAAATTTTTCTGGGCATTTGAAAAGAAAATGTTGCACAGGCTAAGACTTATTAAGAATAAATATGAATAAATAATTACTTTAGAGGCTATTTGTAATAATATAGCATATCTTTGCATGAATATTTAATGAAGGTAAATTTCAAAAAAATATCATCTGTCATTCTTTTAACATTATTGACCACAAGTAATGTTATAGGTATTCACGCTTTCTTTCATGATCAAGGGTTTGAAACAAATCATTCTTTCAATAACCAAAACGAGCATGATAATGAAAACGAAGAAGACACTCCTTGTGATATTTGTATATTAGCCTTCAATATTAATAGTTTAGACTATAACACTTCTTTAGAGTTTGTCTACAAAAACTCTATCAGTACTCAACAGATTACTAATTCAAAAGCATTAGGCTATGTTGAGCTATTCCTTAACCAAAACTTTATAAGTAAAAATAGGAATAAGGCCCCTCCTACTCTAGTTTAATACTTCAAGAACAACAAGGAAATAAATTAGCAATCAAGATATTTCATAACATGAAAAATATCTTTCTAATCTTATTTCTACTAATAACTAGTTTTATTTACAGCCAAGATTGCAAAAGCATTCTCATTGGAAACGTTACTGATTTTCATGACAATGCGCCTTTAGAAAATGCCACGATAAAACTTATTGGTACAGATAAGATTACCATATCAGATAAGCAAGGGAAATTTACATTTAGAGACCTTTGTAACGATATTTACAAAATAGAAGTGTCGCATTTAGGTTGTGAAACTACAGTTTTCACATTAGAGATTAATGGAGACACTTTTAAAGCAGTAAGTCTGGAACATCATATTGAAGAACTCGATGCTGTTGCTGTAAAATCTAAAGGGTCTAAAAAGGTTACATCCACTGCTCAAGAAACCGTTATTAAATCGAGTACCCTGAATAAATACTCGAATTTGAGTTTAGGAGATGCACTTAAAGAAATACCAGGGGTAACTTCTTTAAATACTGGCAGCTCCATTGTTAAACCAATAATAAATGGTTTACATAGTAGTAGAGTGCTTATTCTAAATAATAGTGTTAGACTACAAGATCAAGAATGGGGTGTTGAACATGCCCCTAATATCGATATAAACAGTGCCAATCAAATTTCCGTTATCAAAGGTTCAGGAGCACTTGCATATGGTGGTGACGCTATTGGAGGTGTAGTTTTAGTTAATCCCGGGAGAATTCTTAGAAAGGATACGTTATACGGACGAACTATTTCAGGGGCTCAAACCAATGGGAAAGGTTACAATTTCTCTTCTGTTTTGAATAAAAATTATAAATCTGGATGGTTTGCACAAATACAAGGTTCCTACAAAAGGAACGGTGATTTTAAAACACCCGACTATATACTCACTAACACAGGCCTCCAATCTAAGGGATTCTCAGCAAGGTTTGGGAAAAATAAGTTAGAGTCAGGTTTTGAAGCATATTATAGCTATTTAGACAACGAAATTGGAATTCTAAGATCGGCCCATATTGGGAATATCAAGAGTTTAGCTAGCTCAATAAATGCTCCTGTACCGCTATTTATAGAAGATTTCAGTTACAATATTAACTCACCAAAACAAGAAGTGACACATCATTTGCTTAAAGCGTCCTATTACAAACGTATTAGAAATTTTGGTAAAATAGATTTTCAATATGATTACCAAAACAATCATAGGTTAGAATTTGATATTCGACGAGGGGACAGAAGTACGAAACCCGCTATAGATCTTGAGTTAAAAACACATACTATATCTATTAGTGCTAAAAAGGATAATAATTTAGACCGTAAATACAACTTTGGTTTTTTAGCTAGGTATCAAAACAATTTTGCAAACCCTGATACTGGAGTAAGACGCCTAATTCCAGATTACGACAAATACGATTTTGGGTTCTACGCTACAACGATTTGGAAAATAAATGATAATCTAATTACAGATGCTGGATTTAGATATGATTTCAGTAAAATAGATGCTTTAAAATTTTATAGAACATCTGCTTGGGAAAGTAGAGGTTACAACTTACTTTTTCCTGACCTTGTAATTGAAACTCTAAGAAATCAAGTATTAACAAATCCTTCTTTAGATTTCCATAATATATCTGGAGCTATTGGGCTAAAATATAATTTTGATGATAATCAGTTCATTTTAGGAAACTATACACTCTCTGGAAGACCCCCAAATGTATCTGAATTGTTTAGTGATGGTCTTCATCATTCAGCTGCCAGAATCGAAATAGGAGACCTTCGAATTGATAGCGAACGTTCTCATAGGGTTTCGGGGACCTATGGCTACACTAACTCCAAATTCACTTTTCAAATTGAGACATTCTTTAATAGAATAAACAATTTCATTTATATCGTGCCTAGCCCCGTAGGAATAATTCCTTTAATAAGAGGCCCGTTCCCTGTTTGGGATTATATACAGACGGATGCAAGATTTTTTGGAGCTGATATGACCATGAGTTATCAATTCAATTCTTATTGGAGTACCAATCATAAATCATCATTTATAAAAGGGTATGATTTAAAATCAGATTTGCCATTAATAGACGTTCCCCCATTTAATACATCGAATAGTCTTACCTATTCGAATTCAAATTGGAAAAATTTTACAGCAAGTATCCAATCAGAATGGGTATTTGAACAAAACGAATTTCCAAATGAATTTAATTTCACTGTTCCAATCGCTAATGAAGACGATATCAATGTTGACCTTGGACCTCCACCTGCATATCATTTAATGCATTTTCAAAGTGAAATAACATTTCCTGTATCAAAAAAAACAAGTTTGAATATACGATTAAGAATAGATAACATCTTTAATGAAAGCTATAGAAATTATCTAAATCGATTACGGTTTTTTACTGACGAACTAGGCAGAAACTTCAACCTACAAATACAATTCAATTATTAATATAAATTTTAAACACATAACTATGAAAACTATCAAATTTTATGCTATGACAATTATGGCAATTGCCATGCTTGCTTCGTGTTCAAATGATGACGATACACCTGAACCAGTTGAAGAAGAAGAAGCTATCACAAAACTTGTATTAACATTTACTAATCAAGCCGATGCAAATGATACAATTGTATTAACTTGGAATGACACTAACCAAGATGAAATAATCGACTCTAGTGAAAAAACTGTTACTGGTGAATTCAATACAAGTGCTGTATATAGTGCTGAAATTGGCCTATTTAATGAAGATGAAGATTTTCTAGATGAAGATATATTAGCAGACCAGGCTGGAATTGATGCGCATTTCTTTACTTATGCAACAACTCTAGATTTTACTATGACCAGAGCTAGCGACGATAATACCAGAACAGATAATAACAAACTTGGTGTAAAAACAGTTTGGACTGCTGGAACTAGTACTGGAACAGGAAGTATTACAATTAAATTATACCATGAGTCTCCTAGTGTTAGTGATAGTGACGGATTTGGAACTGCCGCCGGTGATGATACCGATATTGAAATTTCTTTCGACGTTACAATATCCTAGTATATTTTTTTTTATTATTTATACTAATTAATTGGATTTGACTTTAATGGTAATAGGTTCTTGATTATCCTTCTTATTAAACACATAGGTTAAAAACCACATAATGGTGAAGGAGGGAATAAAATCTAACCCAGGAACGATTTCTTCAATAAACGAAACTGCACCTGCTATTTTTCCTTTGTTACCATTGTACATTCTCGTCATGATATAAGCTGAAATGGGCGCCCAGAAAAGGTCTATAAATGTTATCATTCCAATAACGTCCAATAATATACTTAAGACTAACTTTTTTCTTCTACTTAAATTCTCTAATTTCATAATAACTTAATTACAATACTAATATTACAAAAAATATACCAAAGTTTTTTATTTACTTCTAATTGAAATCTTTAAAGCAATGTACACTAGGAACAGGTTCAACTAATTAATATTGAGTAAGTACTATAATCAACTCAGGTATATAATTCTTGTGCCTTATGCCATAAAGTAGTATTTTCATTGCATAGAATACAACAGATGATTCAAGCTAAAAACATCCATAAATACTACAACGACCTCCATGTACTAAAAGGTGTTGATGTCTCCATTAAAAAAGGAGAAATAGTCGCTATTGTTGGTGCCTCTGGGGCAGGTAAAACAACACTGTTACAAATTTTAGGCACTTTAGATAATGCTTCACAAAAGCAAGATTACGAATTGAGTATTAACAATACGAACTTAAAATCATTATCAGATAAAGCTCTTGCAAAATTTAGGAACGAACATATCGGTTTTATTTTTCAGTTTCATCAATTATTACCTGAATTTTCAGCAGTAGAAAACGTGTGCTTACCAGCATTTATTAAAGGAACTAAAAGAGAAGTCGCTGAGAAAAGAGCCAAAGAACTTCTAGACTTTTTAGGATTATCCAACAGATATAATCATAAACCAAGTGAACTCTCTGGTGGAGAACAACAACGCGTTGCTGTTGCTAGAGCACTAATTAATGAACCTGATTTAATTTTTGCTGATGAACCCTCTGGAAATTTAGATAGTGAATCTGCTGAAAACCTTCATCAACTTTTCTTTAAACTCCGTGATGAATTTGGACAAACTTTTGTAATTGTTACCCATAATGAAGAGCTGGCCAATATGGCTGATCGTAAGCTAGTGATGAAGGACGGAAACGTAATAATCTAATTAAGCTTCTTTTCTTGTAAGTAAGTTTTATACATACTATCTTAAAAAACTTAATTCAGATAATATCCCAAAATCTTCAAATCCTTTAGAATGTACTTGTCACACCCAGTATGGTGGTAGTCCGATTATTATGGTTGATTTCAAAACCAGTAAAGCCACCTATTACCAAATTTACAATCCCAGATCTTACAGCCCTGGGTAGTAAGACATAATGCAATGGTTCATCGAAGGTTAATGAATATGAGGTACCATCAGAAAAGAACCCAGATTGAATGGCGTCAATTATATACTCATCATCCCAAATATTAAACGGAGTTTGAGAACCAACAATCCACGTTCTGGTAGACGCTTCTTCAAAAGTAATATTTAAGCCATCTGAATGAGAAATAACTCCGTTATTGACCTCAACATCAAACTCTATAAAACCATTTTCATTTTCACCAAAATTCTGCACGATTTGAGTTCCCTCCACTCTAAAATTATCATGGAAGTAGTTACTAAAGGTCGTTGTATGCACACTTCCCTGTTCCCAAAACCATCCAGTGGATACTATACGAATAACTCCCCTGCGAAAAACCCCATCTCGACCTACTGTTCCAGAAGGACCAAAATCTACAGTTATTGTTTTAGGAAAAGTTTCCAAATCTGAAGGTTCTATGGAAACTGAAACATCAATTTTGCTAGTATTAGTTTTTCCAGTTAATGAATTTTCTGCATTTAAAATTATATCTCCTTTTATATTAACAAGATCTTGAAAAATTTGATTAGCTAAGTTGTATTCATTAAAACTTTCTAAGTAAAAAGTTCTGGCCTCATCACTTGGACCTGAATCGTTTAATGGTGTCTCGTCTTTTTGACATGATACAGATAGAACAATGAGTGCTAGGGCAATTATTTTTCTCATAATTATTGGGTTTTCAATCTACTATAACGTATTTAAGTTGCTTTTAATTGTAGAAAAGTAGATTCTTTTTTCTCTTTCTTAAAGACAAATGTACTAAATTATAGACGATTACTAAATCTATTTCACAGAAAAGCACCAGTGATAAGCGGGTAAATTATAGCTCTCGCACTAGTTGGAAGATCGGTTTAATTCAATCAATCCTAATATTGGTCCTAATGCTAATACTATAAACAAATATTTAATGTCGATTATAGATTCCAAACCATTCAAAATCTGAATACTTACTATAGTAATCGCAAATCCCACTGAGTTCACTATAGTTAATGCCGTTCCCTTTACTTCTGCTTGTACATTTTGTGCTACTAATGTGGAAAATAATGGGGAATCTGCGATAACGGTCATACCCCAAACTAAGACAAAAATAATCCCTAAAGCATGAGTCCCCAAGTAAAAAAACAAAGGAGAAAGCAAACAGCAAGAACAAGATATTAAGAGTGCTGTTTTAGCTACTTTTTTAACCGTAAACCTTTGAGACAAATATCCAGACAATATGCAACCAAATGCACCTATGCCAATTATAAAAAAACTTAGAAGAGATACGTCTATAGTCTCAATTTGATGAAAACTTAGATAAGCCTTTAAAACCAAAGGTAAAAAAGCCCAAAATGCATACAGCTCCCACATATGACCAAAATAACCAAATGCGGCAGACCTAAAGCTAGACTTTTTAAAAACTTTATAAACCATGGAGAAATTGAACTTTAAAGCAGGTTTTCTATAAGGGCCGTCCTTTACCAGACCTAGAATTAAGAGCCCTCCTAAAATTGCCAGGCTAGACGTAACATAAATTACAAAACGCCAAGAGGGAAACTCCCCAATACTTTTTAATAAGTGGGGCAAAGCAGTTCCCAAAACCAAAGCACCAACTAGAAATCCTAATGACTTCCCTAAGCCTTTTTCAAAATAATCGGCTGCTATTTTCATACCAACTGGATAAATTCCTGCCAAAAAGAAACCTGTAAAAAAACGAAAAACCAATAATGAAGCAAAGGAGTTAAAACTTAGGACCATAAAAATATTAAACCCTGCACTCAATAATGCACTAAAAAAGAACACCTTTGATGGTGAAAACCTATCTGTAATACTATATAAGGCAAAAATAAAGGTACCTAGAATAAAACCTAGTTGAACCGCCGAGGTTAAATATCCCAATGCATTTTGGTTTAAATCAAAACTTGTAATTATTGAACCCATTACACCATTACCGGCAAACCACAACGAAGTACAACAAAATTGAGAAAACACAATAATAGGGAGTATCCACTTTATTTTTACGCGAATCATTAATTGGTTGAGTTTAGTAATGCTGTAGTCTCTTTTTCATTTAGCTAATTACAGTTATTTTAGCCAAATATGAATAAAACGAGTAAAAAAATCTCAAAATTAGAGCTAAAAGCCTTTTTAGATGCTAAAGTAGAACAGTATAACAACCCTGGATTTATTGAGAGTGACCCCATACAGATACCGCATCTATTTTCTAAAAAAGAAGACATTGAGATTTCTGGTTTTCTTACCGCGACTATTGCTTGGGGTAACCGAAAAAGTATCATCAAAAATGCTAAGCGTTTAATGCATATGTTAGACGATGCACCTTTCGATTTCGTTTTAAATCATCAAGAAAGGGATTTAGAAAAACTGGAATCTTTTGTACATAGAACCTTTAACGGTGATGATTGTATTCAATTTATTAAATCATTAAAGCACATATACAACCATCATTCTGGTTTAGAAGCTTTATTTTTTAAAAATGCCGAAAAAGAGTCTTTACAAAAATCAATATCTAAATTCAAGGAAGTATTCTTCGAAATTAATCATTTGGCCAGAACCAAAAAACACGTAAGTGATCCACTAAAAAATTCTGCGGCTAAACGAATAAATATGTTTTTAAGATGGATGGTTAGACAAGATAATACGAATGTTGACTTTGGAATATGGAATAGCCTATCACCGAGTCAATTATCTTGTCCTTTAGATGTGCATTCCGGTAATGTTGCTAGAAAACTAGGTTTACTAAAAAGGAAGCAAAATGATGCTAAAGCATTAAATGAGCTGGATAAGAATTTACGGAAATTAGACCCCGTAGACCCTGTAAAATACGATTTCGCATTATTTGGACTTGGTGTTTTTGAGGGATTCTGATGGCCTAGCCTTACTAACAACTGATTACTTGACTACATACTGAAACAAGTTCAGCATTACAAAAAAACGATTGATAAACCAAGGTCTATCAATCGTAATTCGTAAATCCAGTATCGTAAATACAATTATCCTTTCAACCAAGCATTTCTTATTTTCTTCTGCATTTCGGTTGCGTCTTGTATTTCTAAAATAGCTTCCCCGTTGGTGTAAGGTTGAGTTGTCGTTGTTTTTATAACGATTTCCTCCCCCTCACGTTCTAGTACAACTTCAATATCTTTTCCTGGTTTCCATAAAAATACCTCCTGTAAAACTTGATTGGCATTTTGTAAAGTAACTGTTGTTCCATCAATGGACTTAATAACATCATTAGCTTGAACACCTTGTTCTTTCCAAAAACTAATCTCTAATGCAGATTCAGTAAAAAATATAGTTCCTTTTTGCCCATCTCCACTTACTATCGGAGCGCCGTTAAGCAATATGAAATTTGCGTTTATTTTTCCTTCACCAATTTCTAATCCTACTTTTTCAAAAAACAAATTATAATTAATCGGCAGGTCGCCCACAACATGGGTTTGTAAAAACTCGCCAACTGAAGGATACGTCATTTCAACTATTTCATCGATTAGTGTGTCATCTTCAAATGGTTTGTTTTTTCCATACCTGTTCGACAACTCTTTCATTAAAGACAGTATACCTCGGTTACCATCACTCTCTTCTCGTAATATAATATCGATACACATCCCAATTAAAGCACCCTTTAGATAAACATTTATATACTCATCCTTGTAAGGTTCCTTTAATACGTTTTCACTCATAATAGTGAAACTCATGGCATCGTTGTAGTTTTTAGAACGTTGTATTTTGGTCATAATATCGTTGTAGAATTCAGTTTCATCAACTAAACCCTGATCAACTTGAAATAGTGTAGCAAAATATTCTGTGACGCCCTCATACATCCACAAATGTTTTGAAAATGTAGGATTGTTGTAATCAAAATAATGTACATCTTCAGAGTGTACACTTAATGGCGTAACGATATGAAAGAACTCATGAGAAACCACATCAATCATACTCTCGGCAAGTGCCTCCTCACTGCTGGACTCTGGCAAAACCACTACAGTAGAAGTATGATGCTCTAAAGCTCCAAATCCTTTGGGCGAATCTTCTTTGCCTTCAGATAAATACAAATAAATATCGTAACGAGGTGTAGTATTTATATCTCCTAGGTAATTCTTTTGTGCTTCCATCATTGTATAGATGGTCTCTTTTAAAGATTTAGCCGAATGAACCTTGTTAGGAGAGTATACGCTCAAAACAATTTTTATATCGCCAACTTGAAATTCTTCTACATCTAAATTTCCATACATCATGGGGTTATCGGTAATATCAAAATATCGAGTAGCAAAATAACTAGTAGTTACACTTTTACCATCTTCACTTGTTGACGTATTGACCGTTTGTAACGCAGAAGTCCTAATAAAATCAACAGGAGCAGTTACATCCAATTTATATTGATTGTTCTTTAATGAGTCAAAATAGCCAATAAAACCGTGTAGATTTAAAACGTAGTTTACTGGTTCTATATTGGTTCCGGCCGGTGAAAATGGTTGTTCCTTACCTATACCACCTTCAGTTTCCATATCGTAAGTATCATTAACCAAATAGGTAATTTTATCCAAATCACCTGCATTAGCAATAGACCAAGAATTCTCATCCAGCTTTATAACTTCCATTTGCTCTCCTTTATAATTTATGGCCTTGAAATCCTCAATATATTTTCCAAAGTTGCTTATGGAGTATGTCCCTTGAATAACCTTGGGCAATCTGTATGTAACAGAGTCTTGATTAAATCTTCCTGGATTAATTGTTACTGGAGCCTTATCATTTTCAATTTGCGATAAATTAATTGTAGCTGTTATTGGTAAGTTAATTGCTAAATCGGCGGATGATTTCTTTGAAGCACCACATCCAACAACAACAATACTAAGAATTAATACAGCAAAAATTTTGTTGATCATTGATTTCATTTCTAGTTTTTTTTAAAGACCCGCAAAATACCACTATGTTACGGTTACCGTTCTTAAGGTTTTGTTAAAAGATAGTATATTCGCCGCATGCAGGAACGGTTAATAAGCATATTAACACCTTTTAAAAACACCGAAGCTTATCTTGGTGAATGTATAGATTCCATCTTGAACCAAACGTATTCTAATTGGGAATTACTAATTATTGATGACCATTCTACAGACAATAGTTATCAAGTCGTTGAAAAATACGCCAAAGCTGACAACAGAATTAAATTATTTAAAAATGAGGGAGAAGGCATCATTTCGGCACTTCAGCTAGCCTTTAAAAATAGTTCTGGAAAATTTATCACCAGAATGGATAGTGACGATATTATGCTACCTGATAAATTAGATATTTTAGCCAGTAATCTAATCGCTTACGGAAAAAAATATGTATCTGTTGGCTTGGTAGAATATTTTAGTGAACATGGCGTTGGTGAAGGATATAAAAGTTATGAAACTTGGTTAAATGACTTGACCAAAGAAGGAAGCAATTATGATGAAATCTATAAAGAATGTGTAATCCCCTCCCCTTGTTGGATGATTCACAGAGAAGATTTAATCGCTTGTGATGCTTTTAATCCAATTATCTATCCCGAAGATTACGATCTTACCTTTAGGTTTTACAAACATGATTTCAAGTGTATACCATGCGATTCCATAATCCATAAATGGCGGGATTATAGCACCAGAACTTCCAGAACACATGTGCATTATGCCCAAAATCATTTTACCAGCTTAAAAGTATTTCATTACTTAGATATTGATTATGATAAGACTAAAACACCCGTTGTTTGGGGCGCTGGAACCAAGGGGAAACTCATGGCTAAAATTTTTATAGAACGTGATATACCATTTAAGTGGATTTGCGACAACCCCTATAAAATAGGAAAAGACATCTACGGTAAAAAACTATTAAGTTTTGAAGCACTGGCTAGTATTGAAAACTCCCAAAGTTTAATTACAGTCGCTAATAAGGCGGCTCAAAAACAGATTAAAACATATTTAACAAGTCTTAACTTAAAACCAGTTACCGATTATATTTTCTTTTGTTGAAAATTATGTAATTTTGGTTAATTAATAGAAAGGAATGCAATTTAAACACCCCGAACTTCTTTACGCGTTATGCTTATTGCTCATTCCTATTATAGTTCATCTTTTTCAGCTTAGACGTTTTAAAAAAGAGCTGTTTACTAACGTAGCCCTTTTAAAAGAAATTAAACAAAATTCCCGTAAAAGTTCTGAATTAAAAAAGTGGCTCATCCTATTTACCCGATTATTGCTTCTAACCGCCATAATCCTTGCTTTTGCCCAACCGTTTACCACTAAAAACAACTCTTTAGAATCCCAAAAAGAAACGGTGATATATGTAGACAACTCCTTTAGCATGCAAGCAAAAGGAAGTCAGGGAGAGCTTTTAAAACGTGCTTTACAACATTTAGTTGGTAACATTCCTGAAGATGAAACAGTTTCTATTATCACGAATAACAGTACGTTTAAAAACACCACAACTAAGGTTATAAAAAACGATCTATTGCAGTTGCAATATTCATCAAATCAATTGTCTTTAGATGCTGTCCTGCTAAAAAGTAATGCGCTTCTAAGCCAGAAGAAAAACACACTGAAGAATCTTATTTTTATTTCAGATTTTCAGCAGAAAAACTCTAGTTTTAATCCTAACCTAGACTCATTAACAACACTACATTTAGTGAAATTAGAACCTATCAACTCTAATAATGTTTCCATTGATAGTGCTTTTATTTCTGAGATTACCCCTACAAATCTTCAGTTGAAAGTACTCTTAAAAAATAGTGGTAGACCAATAGATAATATTCCTGTTTCATTATATAATGGCGAGGATTTAATTGCCAAGACCTCAGTTGAAATTGATAAAATTGTTGAAACCACATTTACGCTTCCAACAAACGAAATCGTAAATGGCAGAATAACCATAGATGATGTCAACCTAAGATTTGACAACACTCTTTTTTTTAATATCAATAACCGTTCAAAAATCAATGTTTTATCTGTAAATGAGCAAAACGATGATTTTTTAAAGCGTATTTTTAATGAGGATGAATTTAACTTCACCTCTACCTCTTATAATGCGTTAAACTTTAACAGCATTGAAGAACAACATCTCATTGTTTTAAACGAAGTAGATAATATATCTAACGCACTCATTTCTGCCTTAAAACATTTTACTTCTCAAGGTGGCTCGGTGATTATAATTCCTTCAAATGATATCAATGTGCAGTCTTATAATCAACTATTATCTAATTTCAATGCAAACTTTGGAGCTTTAGTCAATTCCGAAAAACGCATAACAAGCATAAACTATTCACATCCGCTTTACAAAAAAGGGGTTTTTGAAAAACAAGTTTCCAACTTTCAATATCCGAAAGTGAATAGTTTTTATGAAATTACATCAAATAGTTTTGCATCGGTTTTAAATTTTGAAGATGGTAAGCCCTTCTTGTATCAAGGGCAAAACAGCTTTGTATTTACATCGGCTTTAAACAATGAGAATTCCAACTTTAAAAACTCACCTCTAATTGTACCAACGATATACAATATAGCAAAACAGAGTTTTAAAACACCCGAACTGTATTATACCATTGGAAATGAAAATGAGTTCGAGGTAGAAACACAATTGCAGCAGGATGACATTTTATCCCTTGTTAATAATGGTATTAGCGTTATACCTAGACAAAAGTATTTTAATAACAAGGTAATAATCAACACTTCTGAAACACCAGATATAGCAAACATTTATAATATCAAAAACAAGAACGAAACTATTAAAAATGTAAGCTACAACTACGATAGAAGTGAGAGTAATCTTGTTTATGAAAATCTATCGAATTACAAAAATGTAACATTGAGTGATTCCATACCCGAAGTATTTGATACGATAAAAAGTGATGCAAAAGTTAATGCCTTGTGGAAATGGTTTGCTATTTTTGCACTGATATTACTTATCATTGAAATGCTCATCTTAAAATATTTTAAATGAACATACTTATAAAGTCTGCCACCATTATAGATCCAAAAAGCGAGTTTCATAATTCTACTCAAGATATTTTAATTGAAAACGGCAAGATTTTAAAGATCTCCAAAAACATAAAAAACACTAACAATTACCAAGAAGTAAAACTAGACAATCTACACATTTCGCAAGGATGGTTTGATAGTAGCGTTTGTTTTGGAGAACCGGGATTTGAAGAGCGTGAAACCATTAAAAACGGACTTAAAGTAGCAGCCTCTTCTGGATTTACTACTATCGCTCTAAATCCAAACACCAACCCTATTTTAGATACTAATTCAGACATAACGTTTGTTACTGCTAAATCAAATAATAATGCTGTCACGGTCCTCCCAATAGGTGCTTTGACCATAGGAAGTAATGGTGTTGATTTAGCTGAACTTTACGATATGAGTACCGCAGGCGCAGTGGCCTTTTACGATTATAAAAAGCCTATATCCAATCCGAACCTGATGAAGATAGCATTGCAATATGCTGCTAATTTTGATGGGTTGGTATGTTCTTTTCCGCAAGAAAACAAAATTGTTGGTAATGGTGTCATGAACGAAAATGTTACCAGCACAACCTTAGGTTTAAAAGGCATCCCAGCCTTGGCGGAAGAATTGCAGGTAGCCAGAGATATATTCCTTTTAGAATACACAGGAGGTAAACTACATATCCCAACAATTTCAACGGCGAAGTCGGTTGAATTGATAAGAGAAGCCAAAAAGAAGAAATTGGATATTACTTGTAGCGTAGCTATTCACAACTTATGCTTATCGGATGGATCTTTAACTAGTTTCGACTCTAACTTTAAGGTATTGCCTCCCTTGAGGACACAAGAAGATATTGAAGCTCTGATTGCTGGAGTAAAAGATGGCACCATAGATATGGTTACAACAGACCACTCACCTATTGACATCGAAGAAAAGAAAGTTGAATTCGATCGTGCTGAATATGGTACTATTGGTCTAGAAACTGCCTTTGGAGCGTTACAAACTGTATTTACTCTTAAAAAGACTATCGATTTACTCACAAAAGGGAAACAACGTTTTGGTCTAGAACCAACGTCTATTACTATTGGAAATAAAGCTAATCTTTCACTTTTCAACCCTGACGAGAAATATACATTTGATACAAAGGGCATTAAGTCTAAATCAAAAAACAGCATATTTAAAGGCGCCTCTCTAAAAGGAAAAGTTTACGGTATTATCTCAAATAACCAAGTTTCTTTAAATACTTTATAATGAACCAGCAAGATATTGAACGCGGAAAGAAAAACGCAATTATTAGTTACATTACTATTTTTGGTGTTATTATTGCTTATTTTCTAAATAACGAACCGCATAAAAAAAGTGAATTTGCTAGTTTTCACATAAGACAATCTTTAGGGCTTTGGCTTACTTTTTGGGCTTTAGGCTACATTGTAGGAAGTTTTGATAGTTGGCTAGTATCCTCTAGTTTTTATTTGTTTTTTATTGTGCTTTTAATTTATGGTCTTTCATCTGCTATAATGGGTAAAATACAAATAGTACCATTGGTTGGCAACTTATACCAAAAGCTATTCTCAAATCTTGGGAAATAAACTATGAACAACACACTTTCTTTATACCATCTTACAAGACCATCCATCTTAACCGAAAACGCACCTTTATTAATAATGATGCATGGTTATGGTAGTGATGAAAATGATTTATTCTCTTTTGCTAGTGAATTACCAGATGAGTTATTTATAATCTCGGTGAGAGCACCCTACCCTATGGCGCCTTATGGAAACGCATGGTACACCATTAATTTTGATGCCGAACGTGGAAAATGGAACGATAAAGAACAAGCCGAATCATCTAGGGATTTAATCGCTAATTTTATAGACGAGGCCGTTAATAATTATCCAGTGGATAAACATAATGTAACTCTTTTAGGTTTTAGTCAAGGTTGTATTTTAAGCTGTGCTGTCGCTTTAAATTATCCTGAAAAGATTAAAAATATTGTTGGTTTGAGCGGTTATATTTATCACGATATCTTACCAAAAGATTTAAATGAAAAAGATTATTCCAGCTTAGACTTCTACTGCTCTCATGGTAGTGTTGACCAAGTTATTCCGGTAGATTGGGCAAGACAAACACCTAACTTTTTAAAAAGCTTAGGGATTAAACACCAATATTCTGAATTCCCGGTTGGTCATGGTGTGGCTCCTCAAAATTTCTTCGAATTCAAAAGCTGGTTAAGTGAGCGTATTTAATCTAATTTGAGTACCTATTTACTATAATACTGAGTTTACCTTTCCCTTAATCGCAACTTTTCGAAGTAAGCTCTTACACAAAGCACTTATAATATTGTAAACTAACCGCTTATAATATCCATTCAGCTGTTTTTTATGTAAAATAAAGACTTTTTTTGTTTATTTTGTTTAATTTTTTATTATTTTTGTTAAACAAAAATAACCAAATGAACACAAAAAAACTACTACATCTTCCTATAGATCCTTTGGGTTCTGTGATTGGTGTTTTAATTGTAGTTTTTTGGACTTTCAGCCTGTATATCTTATTAAATTGGGACCTAAACTACAAGAATCCCTTAGTATATCTAGCAATACTAATACAAACACATTTATACACAGGCTTATTCATTACTGCACACGATGCCATGCATGGCACTGTTTCTAGAAATAAACTTATAAACAATATAATAGGTAGAGTTACCTCGTTATTATTCGCTTTTAATTTTTATGACCAGTTACTGGTTAAACACCACGAACACCATAGATACGTTGCTACAGACAAAGACCCCGATTACCACCACTCTGGCAAACTAGCAATTTGGTATTGGAATTTCATAAAACGGTATACCACCATTAAGCAACTCGTTTTAATGACCATTTCTCTTCAAATTTTAAGATTTATCTTCCCTTTGGAGAATCTCTTATTGTTTTGGATTCTGCCGGGTTTAATCTCAACATTTCAGTTATTTTATTTTGGTACATACATCCCACACAAAGATGGCCATGAACACGGTAACGAGCACAACGCAGGCACTCTTAACAAAAATCACTTGTGGGCATTTGTTACTTGTTATTTTTTTGGATACCATTTCGAACATCACGATAGACCAAATGTCCCCTGGTGGAAACTTTGGTTAACAAAATAATATATTACGATTAAAGACTGACTCTCAAAGAAAAAACCGGTTCTTTTTTAATAAAAGCAACCGGTTTTTTTTAATGGTTTTTTAAGGGATTCTATTCGTTTATGACTAACCTAAAGCCTTCTCCATGAATATTAAGGATTTCAACTTTTTCATCGGGTTTTAAATATTTACGCAACTTAGCAATATAAACGTCCATACTTCTTGAAGTAAAGTAGTTATCGTCTCTCCAAATTTTGGTAAGTGCTAACTCTCTTGGCATTAAATCATTTTCGTGTAAAGCTAACAATCGTAAAAGCTCGTTTTCCTTTGGAGATAATTTCACAGGGTCTTCCCCATTAAAACTTAAGAAACGAAGTTTAGAGTTTAAGTTAAATTTACCAATCTTAAACTTAAACTGTTTACTATCTGAAATCGTCTCTGTAGCTTTGCGTTGAATGATTGCTTTTATTTTCATGAGAAGCACTTCACTATCGAAAGGCTTGTTTAAATAGTCATCGGCACCGACTTTATATCCTTTTAAAACATCCTCTTTCATCGTTTTAGCTGTCAAGAATATAATGGGTACATCGGTATTCTTTTCACGTATTTCTTTAGCCAAAGTAAAACCATCTTTATAGGGCATCATGACATCTAAAATACACAAATCGAAATCGTCTTTTTTGAACTTCTCAAAGCCTTCCATGCCATTTTTTGCATGAGTGACATCGTAGTCATTCATCATTAAATAATCTTTAAGAACGGTTCCGAAGTTAGGGTCGTCTTCAACTAATAAAATGCGTTTCTTTTGCTCTTCCATATTTATGATATTAAGGGAAGTTTTAAACTAAAGGTACTTCCTTTTCCTTTTTCACTTTCTACAGAAACATACCCTTGATGATCATCTACGATACGTTTTACATAAGCCAATCCTAAGCCATGGCCTTTTACATTATGTATGTTCCCTGTGTGCTCTCTATAAAACTTTTCAAAAGCCCGTTTTACCGCTGCTTTACTCATTCCACTACCGTGGTCTTTTATTTTTAACAAAATGTTGGTCCCTACATTTTCGGTAGACACTTCTATTTCTGGTGCATTTGGTGAATACTTAATCGCATTATCCAAAATGTTTACAATAACATTGGTAAAATGAGTCTCATTTGCCAAAATCGATGATTTATTTGCCTCTAAAGACGTTTTTATATACCCTTTTCGATTTTCTACAATCAACTCTACATGTGCTATAGCAGTTTCGATTAAGTCGTGCAGCCTTACTCTGTCCTTACTAATGTTTAATTCGTTCTTTTCTAGTTTAGATATTCTTAAAACATTCTCTACCTGAGCGTGCATACGCTTATTCTCTTCCTTAATCATGGAAAGGTAGCGTTTCACTTTATCCTTATCATTAATAATAGTAGGATTGCGTATAGCATCCAAAGCTAAGTTAATAGTAGCTATGGGTGTTTTAAACTCATGTGTCATATTATTGATGAAATCTGTCTTTATTTCAGATATTTTTCTTTGTTTAATTAATTGATATAGAGCACTTGCATAAGCAATAATTATTATGCCTGTAAAAACTATAGAAAGCAAAATCATTCCCAATATAGAGGATAGTACAAAACTATGATCGTTAGGAAAATCAACTAATAACTTGTAAGGCGTTTGACCATTATCATCGTAAAAAATAGGCACTCTGAATTTGGAGTGTTTATCATATTCGAAATTTTCGCTTTGTACTTTTGTTGCTAACCCGTTACTGTATATGGCATACTCAAAATCTAAATCGATATTATCTTCTTTTAATTTTTGAGTTAGCATCTCACTAATAATTTCATTAGAAACTCTTTTGTGAATGGGAATGGTTTTAGCCCATGCTCTAAAATTTTTCCTGAAGTAATTTGCTTCGGCCTCTTTTATTCTTCCACTCTCAGTTAGACTAATAATTGGGTTTTCTCTTAAATCAGTGTCATCTATTAAATCTTTACCTTTGTACACTTCAAGACTGGAAGTACCAGTAATTCTCTGTATTGCTATGCTATCTAAACCAATGTCAAAGAGCGACTGAGATAATTTATAATTCTCTTCTAAAACACCGCTTCTATAAATAAGCGCTTCCTTGGTGTTCTTATTCTGCTGATATATAAACAGTTGTGATACTGCATTAGAATCGACCTCTGTTTCCGAATTAATTAATTTTTGAAAAGACTCGAACTTAGCATAGTATTCCTTATCGTCTATTTTGTTTGAAACCTCATACAAGGTTGAAATAACATTAGACTCAAATCTATTACGCTCGTTCTCTACCGAATCCTTTATAAAAAACGCCTGAACAAAGATTATACCTATTAAGGATAGACTCATTAAAAGTACCAATAGGATAAATATTCTTTTGCTCATTAATCAAAATTAACATTTTAACATTTAGCTTTCTTGTGTTTTAACCTTACATTAACAAAAATGTTAAAATCGCTATTTAGGCGTTGTTTTTTAGTAGTTTTTCATGGATTACACCAACCTGATTTATGGTATCCTGAAGATCAATATTTTCAATAACAAAATGTGATAATTCCACCTTTTTTTCTTCTGGCCATTGGTTTTTCATAATAGCCTTTATCTTTTCTTTGGTAGTGTTGTTTCGCTTAAGAAGCCTTTCAATTCTTAACTCCACTGGTGCAGTTACTGTGATAATATAATCGAATTGTTCTTGTATTCCATTTTCAAATAGAATGGCTACTTCCTTAATTACATAGGGAGACTGCTGTTTTAGCAACCACTTTTCAAAATGCCTAGCTACCTTAGGGTGAACAATAGCATTCATCTGCTTCAAGTAGGACTTATCATTGAAAATAATATTGGCTATATGAGGTCGGTTTAGCTTACCATCTAAATAAGCATTAGTTCCAAAAAGCTGAATGAGTTTCCTTTTAATGACTTTGGATCGATTCATTAACTTTTTAGCTTCATCGTCTGCAATATATACCGGAACTCCTAATTTCATGAATTCTTTTGCAACTGTAGTTTTGCCTGTACCTATACCTCCTGTAAGTCCTACAATCATCATCTGTTAATTATAAATTCAATTCGTTGCTGATTGATTCTTTCGTTCTTAACCGTTTTTGGAAACTTCACTAATTCTGGAATTAAAAAGGCTTGGTTCTCTATAACTTTAGAATAATCGCAAATTAGTTTAAAATCGTTTTCTTTAACCGATTTAAAATTCTTTAAGCTTACGTAATAGGACACACTAACTTCCCTTGGAAAATATTTTATATTTATATCTTCTGGAACATTAATAACCCTAACAGGAATTTTTAAGGTACCCTCTGTAAATTTTTCTACGGTTGCTTTTAAATTTACTTCAGTATCAGAAAACTTTAAATCGCCTTTATTTTTTGGTAAGCTTAGCTTTATGTTTTGATTTAAATCATTTCTAAGCTCTTCTATGAGTACTTCTTCTGTATCTATAGCATTAATTTCCTTGACCATTACATGAGGCCCTATAATCACAATAGAATCCGGTTCTATAACCACAGGGGTAGAACTATTGTAACCTGCACTGTATTTTATATTGGCATTTAATCTAATCGGAACCTTTTTAACTTGGTTTACATCGTACCTGAAAGACAAGGTATCTGGCGTTAAATTTAATAGCTGTACTTGTTTATCAAACTGGGTATTGTTTAAGTAGGCTATGGATTTATTCCAAAGATACACACCTCCTGTTTTGGTAACATCCTTAGAAAAATCAATTTTAATTTTCGGTTTGTCAATGTAATATTGAAACCATCTAAAACCATGTGTTTTTAAATCTATATCCAGATAGAAAGAATCGTTTAATATTACCTCCTCCTCTGGGATATTAACCTTTTCAATTTCGAAAGTAATGGTATTGGTGTAATTCTTTGAAAGCTTAGAGAAAATCAAGATGATAAACGAAAACAATAAGAACAGGAGAAAAACGTTCACCGTTTTGTTCTTTATGGATGCAGATATTTTAGATTTTAATTTTTTAATCATTTATTCTTGAAAAATAATTCCGGGAAATATTCTTCTGGAGCTTTATTTAGAACACCAATGGCCCAGGTAGATTCTAAAAATCCTAGACCATAGCCAATAAATTGAACACTAATTGCCCACAATGCCATTATTGCTACAATCACGTTTTTTGTAACAAAAAGTGCAACAAAAAAAGCAATCACAAAATACAAAACATATAATTGGAATAACCAACTTATTCCAATTATCAGCAGTAAAATAGATAAATCAAATCCTAAAAGAAACACACTAGGAAACCAATAGGTTAGCTTTTTAGTAGATGGGTGCCATTTATTTAAAATGGGTCTAACCTTCCCGAACTTGTTGACTTGCCTATAAAATTTAGACCAAGAAATTCTGCGTTTGTGAAATACCTTAGCCTCCGGAATCAACTTGGTTTTAAAACCTAAATCCCAAAGTCTAATAGATAAATCGGGGTCTTCACCAGGATGAATACGCCCGAAACCACCTGAAGCTTCAAAAGCTATTTTAGAAATCCCCATATTAAAACTTCTGGGCTGGAACTTCCCAATATTATTTTTATTTCCCCTAATCCCTCCTGTTGTAATAAAGGAGGTCATGGAAAAATTAATGGCTTTTTGAAGGTTTGTAAACGATTCGTGTGCTGAATCTGGTCCTCCAAAGCAGTCTACATAGTCTTTAGAAAGGCTTTTTTCAACTTCAGTAAGATAATTTGATGGCAGAATACAATCGGAATCTAAAATGATAAAATAGTTTCCCTTGGCCTTTTGCATCCCAAAGTTCCTGGAATCTCCAGGGCCTGTGTTATCCTTAAAATAGTAGGATATGTCTAACTTGTGCTTGAATGCTTTTACAACATCCTCGGAGGAAACAGAAGACCCATCCTCTATGATTACAATTTCAAAAGGTATTGAGGTTTCTAATGAAACAAAACTTTGTAATAGCTCTTGGGTTTCATCTGGGCGATTGTAAACGGGGATAATGAAAGAAAACGGTAATTTCATAGTAACTTTTTACAGTTTTAAACTTCCTTCTAATATTATTTGAGCTGTACTTTTAATAACTACCTTGTTATCATTAATTAGTTCAACCTCCATAAACCCTGTTCTATCAGAACATTGAAACGAGTTCATTTTTTTCTTTCCTAAGCGCTCACTCCAATATTTTGCCAAAAAAGTGTGTGTTCCTCCTGTTACAGGGTCTTCGTTAGTTCCACTCCAAGGCCAAAAATATCTCGATTCAAAGTCAAAATTATCCTTATTGGATAAAGAAGTAACCAAAACACCATTTATTGATTTATGGGAACGATACAATGCTTCAAAATCGGGCTTTAATTCGGTTAAAGCTTTACAACTATCTATTTCTAAGAGTAGAATATTTGTTTCCCTATTGAATTCAATATTTTTAACTTTTTTGAGACCTAAAGCATCTAATAATGGTTTAGGGACTTCTGCCGATTCTGTTCCATATACAGGAAATTCCATTTTAATTAATTTCCCTTCCCTCCCGATTAATAAATCGATATTTTGAATATTAACAAAATGAATGTCTGTTATTGCTGAATCTCTTTCAAAAAGGACTTTTGAAGACGCTAATGTAGCGTGCCCACATAATGGAATTTCCATTTTAGGTGAAAAATAACGTATAGCGTATTTATTCTTAGTGTCTAACTTTTTTATAAATGCGGTTTCAGACAAACCTAATTCTTTGGCAATAGCAAGCATTGATTCATCGTTCAAATCATCTTCTATCAAACAAACTCCAGCCGGATTACCCCTAAAAGGCTTATCTGTAAACGAATCGACAATATATGTATCGATTTTATTTTCCATCTTTATAAATTATGATACTAGACTACACAAATGTAACAAAAAAGACCTGCTAGGTTTTAAAAACCTGGCAGGCCTGATAGAATATTTTAATATATTTTATTCTTCACCCATAAACGTACTCATAACAGCATCGCTAACGCCCATGTTGCTGAATCCGCCATCGTTATAAAGATTTTGTAGCGTTACACGTTTTGTAAGGTCACTAAACAATGTAACGGTATAATTAGCACAATCCATAGCCGTAGCGTTACCTAGTGGCGACATTTTCTCAGCATACGAAATGAAACCATCAAATCCTTTAACACCACTACCAGCAGTTGTAGGTGTTGGAGATTGAGAAATTGTATTAACACGTACTTTTTTATCTCTACCAAAGAAATAACCGAAACTACGCGCAATACTCTCTAAATAAGCCTTGTTGTCTGCCATATCGTTATAATCTGGAAATACGCGTTGTGCCGCCATATAAGTTAAAGCAACGATACTTCCCCATTCGTTCATAGCATCTGCTTTGTAAAGCGTTTGCATTACTTTGTGAAAAGACATAGCCGATACGTCTGTTCCTTTTTGTGTCCAAGTATAGTTTTGGTCTGTATAATGCTTACCTTTTCTAACGTTGATAGACATTCCTATGGAATGTAAAACGAAATCTATTTTTCCGCCTAAGATTTCCATTGATTTCTCTATCAAATTCTTTAAATCTTCTTCGGAAGTGGCATCTGCAGGAATAATTTGAGAACCTGTTTTTTCTGCTAATTCGTTTATTTGTCCCATTCGCATTGCCACAGGTGCGTTGGTTAGCACAAACTCCCCGCCTTCTTCGTGAACACGCTCTGCTGTTTTCCATGCAATTGAATTAGAATCTAAAGCTCCAAAAATAATTCCTTTTTTTCCTTTTAATAAATTATGTGACATATCTTGGTTAGTTATTATAGATGTTTATTCGTTGATTTGTTTAATTCGTTCAAAACAGGTTTCAAAAATACTAAACTTTTAACTTCTGGCTTTAAACTATTCATTTTTTCAGTTTAACAATTCCTTTGCATGAGCTATTGCTGAAGACGACATTTCTACACCACCCAGCATCTGAGCAATTTCAACAATACGCTCATCATGATTTAACTTGATCAAATTAGTTCGGGTTACCTCATCAACATCTTCTTTGTACACTTTAAAATGCGAGTGCCCTTTGGCAGCCACTTGTGGTAAATGCGTAATGGAAAATACTTGCATGGTCTTACTCATGCCTAACATAATATCCCCCATTTTATTAGAAATCTCTCCCGAAACACCCGTGTCTATCTCATCAAACATAATGGTTGGTAACTGGATATAATTTGATAAAATAGATTTAATAGCCAACATGATTCTTGATAACTCACCTCCAGATGCCGCTTTTTTCAACTCATTGAAATTTCCGCCTTTGTTTGCAGAAAACAAAAAGGATAGTGCATCTTTTCCGTTTGGCAAAAAGCTATCCTGTAAACTAACCTCAATATTAAATTGGGCATTGGCCATTCCTAAATCGCCCAAAATAGTTTCTAACTGTTCTTTTAACTCAGGAATTGAAGCTTCCCTACTTTTATGAATGGTTTCGGCTAAAGCATTTAACTTCTGTTCCTGCACGGCTATTTCTTTTTCTTTTTTTGAAATGGTATCATCTAAATTTTCGGTAACAGATACTTTTTCTTCCAGCCCAGCTCTGATTTCTATTAACTCTGAAATATTTTCAGCTACGTGCTTTTGCATTAAATCGTGCCACGTTTTTAGTTTAGAATCCACCTCTTCTAACCGTTTTGGATCTGCATCTAAACCATCTTGTAATAGATTAACCTCCGAAAAAACATCATCCATTTCAATAAGGCTACTATTCACCCTATTAAACAAATCTTCATATTTCGAGGACATTCCAGCTAATTTTTGAAATGTATTTTTTAAAGATGTAAGTGTTGAAAGTACTCCTATTTGTTCATCGCTCAACAATTGATAGGCTTCAACTAAATGCTCTTGAATACCTTCAATGTTATTGAGTGTATCGTATTCTACTTCTAAACGTTCTAATTCGCCTTCAACTAAGTTAGCATCGACTAACTCTTTTAATAAAAACGAATTATAATCGTGTTCTTTTATCGCTTCTGTCTGAAAGCTTAAAAGTTCATTTAATTCTTTTTTAAGTGTCCTGTAGACTTTTAATTCTTTATGGTATTGGTTTAATGAATCTTCATTTTTAGCTAAAGCATCAATAATTTTAAACTGAAACGCATCATCTGTAAGTTGTAACGTTTGGTGTTGCGAATGAATATCAATTAAATGAGCTCCTAAAAGCTGTAAGCTATTAAGGTTCACAGGGGAATCGTTTACAAAGGCTCTGGACTTACCAGAAGGCAATATCTCTCTCCTAATTATTGTTTGGGTTTCATAATCAAAATCTTCAGCTTTATACAAAGCCTCTAATTTATAATCTGAAACATCGAAAACCGCTTCAATAATACACTTTTTTGAAGCGTCTTTTAAACTACTTAAATCGGCACGTTTACCAAGAATTAAAGATAATCCGCCCAATAAAATTGATTTTCCCGCTCCAGTTTCACCTGTAATAATAGAAAACCCATTATTGAAGTCAACCTGAAGGTTGTCAATTAAAGCGTAGTTTTTTATTGAAAGTGACGTTAGCATTATTCAGTTTCAGTTCTCAGTTTCAGTTCTCAGTATAAGATGACGGCCAACTGCAACTGTAAACTGTATACTATCATTTTAGTATTTAATAGTTTGCCATTTAGAACTGTGCATAGGAGCAACCTTTTGAAGGATTTCCTTGAGGCTAGCAATATCTACATTTGGTCCACCGCCAAAAACCTGTGCAATCTCATCGGCCTTAGCATCAAAAAAAGTACGTTGTAAAAAAGAATTAGGCCTTCTTCTGTTTAAAACTTGAAATTGCTTTAACGCACTAGCTATTTTCTCTTTACCTGCCTTAGGATTTTCTGCCATGACATCTAACCCCTCAATATGATAGGTATTTAAAACATCTCTATACTCTTTAAAAGTGGGCGACAACATATTATCTATAAGCATGAACCTACTTTGTAAGCCATCTTCTAATTTCCAGCCTTTAAAATTTCCTTGTTGGGAATAATTTAAAATTGCCATAGCCTGCTTTAAATATGCATCGCCTCCATTGGGTTTGAAGGTATCAGCATCCAAAGCCAAAATCATGTATACGTGAAATGACAATACCGAAATTAAATTGGATTGAAATTGTGTGGGGTTATATATTAAATTTTGATATTCTAGATATTGAAATGTAAAATCCCTATCGTTAAAACTATACACTGGCGTACTGTAGGATGACCCATAAACTGGTCGAGAAGACTGTATCTGTAAAGTGGCCTGAAAAGTTTCTCCTCCTGTGTAGTTTGTTAGGTTTATAACCATACTACAATTAATCTTTTCTTGAGGAAGAAAGGTTTTATCCGTCCATTTGGTATTGTTAACAAACTCTGTAAGCTGCTTTTCCAAAGTTTTAAATATTGGAAAGTTCTCGTTACCGGTGAACTGTGCGTTTACAACAACATCGCAATTTAGTTCCTGTGAAACCCCTAATAACCCGATAAAAAAAGTTAAAACTACAACTATCTTACGCATTAATTTGCTCTATTATTTTGTTTAGTAAATCTACCGCTACCTCAGCTTTAGATTTCAATTGATACTCGGTAATATTTTCTTCGGAATCTATAAAAGTTACCTTATTTGTATCCCCTTTAAATCCAGCACCTTTATCGTTTAACGAATTTAAAACAATTAAATTTAAATTCTTTCTTTTTAATTTATCTTTTGCGTTCTCAATTTCGTTATTAGTTTCTAGCGCAAAACCAACTAAATATTGGTCTGTTTTTATATCTCCTAAAGACGCTAAGATATCTTTAGTTTTCTCTAATTCTAAGGTTAACGCAGCATCCTTCTTTTTTATTTTATCTAGGGCCACTTCTTTTGGTCTGTAGTCTGCTACTGCAGCAGAAAGTATAGCCACATCAACATCTTTGTAGTGTTTATGTGCTTGGGCATACATCTCCTCTGCACTGGTAACAGGTAAGACCTTAATCAAACTGTGAGTAGTTTTTTGATGAGTTGGACCGGTAACCAAAAACACCTGAGCTCCAAGGTTAGCTGCAGCTCTAGCTATTTCAAAACCCATTTTCCCGCTGGAATGATTCCCTATGAAACGAACGGGATCAATGGCTTCGTAAGTAGGTCCTGCCGTTATAAGTATATTTTTCC
The DNA here is from genome assembly GCF_023273855.1 of Seonamhaeicola sp. ML3. Lineage (NCBI taxonomy): Bacteria > Pseudomonadati > Bacteroidota > Flavobacteriia > Flavobacteriales > Flavobacteriaceae > Seonamhaeicola > Seonamhaeicola sp. ML3. Next base: position 3,453,602 of record NZ_CP096884.1, read on the forward strand.
CCTTGAGTGGCAACTTATCTAAGATATCGTTTTCGATAAATGAAACGATATCTTCTGGCTCTGCCATTCTTCCTTCTCCAATTAAACCACTGGCCAATTCACCACTTGTTGCAGGTATCATAACATTACCGAAGCTTTTTAACTTTTCAAAAGAAGCTTTGGTTGTTGGGTGCTTGTACATATCCAAATCCATGGCTGGCGCAAAATACACTGGGCATTTAGCAGACAAATAGGTGGCCAAAAATAGGTTATCACAGACCCCATTTGCCATTTTAGACAATGTATTCGCTGTGGCTGGAGCAACCACAAACAAATCTGCCCAAAGACCTAAATCTACATGATTGTTCCAAACAGCATTATCGTCTTCTTCGTTTACAAATGAGGAAAACACCGGGTTTTTTGATAAAGTGGAGAGAGTTAAGGGTGTTATAAATTCTTTTGAAGCCGGTGTCATGACAACTTTTACATTGGCACCCGACTTTATAAACAACCTAACTAATGAAGCAGTTTTATAAGCGGCAATGCCAGCACTAATGCCTAACAATATATTTTTGCCGCTTATTATACTCATAAGAAATTATTACTGAGCGTCTTGTTCAGTATTTCTAAAATAAATCTTGTCTGTTAACCACTCTTGAATGGCTAAAGCATGAGGCTTTGGTAACTTTTCGTAAAATTTCGAAACCTCAATTTGCTCTTTGTTTTCAAAGATTTCTTCAAGACTATCGTTGTAAGTAGCAAATTCTTCTAACTTATCGATAAGTTCTTTCTTAATCTCTGTATTAATTTGTTCTGCTCTTCTAGCAATAATAGAAATAGATTCGTAGATGTTTTCTGTTGGTTCATCTACCTGATTCCTATCGTAAGTTACTGTGTTAACAGGAGCATTGATTTTCTTTAAATCCATTTTAAATATATATTTAACTTTTTACGCTATACTTTTTTAATTCTTCTTCAACAACCTCAGTCATTTCATTAACCTTGTCTATATGCTTTGACTCTCCAAAACTTTTTTTGAATGAATTAGCCATCTCCATAGTAGTATGCAAACGCTCTTTTCTTAATTCTACCAATTCTCCATCGGTTTCTGACCTAATGATTTCATAACTATTGACTGCTTGTTTGTAAACAGCATCTAGTTTATAAAACAAAGCATCTTCCCTTAAACTAGACCCTGGAAACTCAAAAAGGAAATTATCAAAAGATTTAATTGCAGCTTTAAAATCTCTTGTGTAGCCAGGAGCTATTTCACTGTACTGTTTCGCAATGCCCAATGCTTTTTGTTCTAATTTAAATTCTAACTCCTTAACCAGTTTATTGGCTTCAGTTAAATATTCAGAACTTGGAAAACGATTAATAAACCCTTGTATTTTCTCGATAGCCTCCATAGTCTCTTTCTGGTCCTTGGTGTAGGCAGGAGATAACTCATAGTAGCTTCTAGCACTCAAGAACGAGGCTTCTTCTAGCTTTTCACTTTTGGGATATGCTGTTGTAAACTGTTCAAATCTATAAGAGGAAATGTAGAAATCTCCCATTTTATAGAAAGTCATTGCATAAAGATACATGAGTTTCTGCGCCTGTGGTTTCCCTCTAAATTCTGGCACAATCTGAGCAAAAAGCCTATTAGCCTTGGCATATTTACCCTCGTTGTAAAGTGCTTCTGCCATTTCAAATTTCTTTCTAGTAGCACCTTCTCCAGAAGCTTTTAGCACCTTTTGATATTCGTTACAAGAACTGAAAAGAACCAGCACAATTGTTATGTAAAAAAACTTTCTCATGAATTTTAAACAGAATGCAAAATTAAGTTAATAATATGGAATTTAAAAATAATTATTTACGGCTAAAATAAGAGGTAAAACACAGCGGCGACAAGGTTTAAGTATTATTTAACTTTTCAATATTATCAAACAGCTTGTGATCTAAAACCATTTTTCCATCGGTGTTGTAATAAAAGGCTTTTTGAAACTTGTAATTTAACCGTAATTCCTCAAGGGTATAAGAATGCATTTGATGGACTTCTTGATTAAAAGATTCGTCGTAATAACTTATCATTATCAAAAATTCGCCTTGTTGCTTTATTAACTCTTCTTTGGTGAACACAGATAAGGGACTTTCTTTATCTACTTCATGGACTATAGTCCAGGTTGTTGGTAGATAATTTATGGATTTCCGTTCTAATTTTAAATTGTAAAAACTATTGGTGTATTCTCCATCCTCGTTCTGTTTAGTTAAAGACAGGGTAACTGTAACTTTGGGATAGATCATGATACTCCTTCTATTGTTCACTATCCTAAACATAATGGCCATATTATCAGCAAACTCCCTAAAGACAATATGTTTGCTAAATCGAATTGCTGCCCTTGGCTTGGAAAACCTACCATAAATTAACCCTGTTATAAAGGCAAAGACCACCAACCCAAAAAAGGCTTCAAACGACGATACTATACCGCTTGCCATCCCTTCTGGCGACATGGCCCCATAACCTAGAGTGGTGAATGTTTGTGCAGAGAAGAAAAAAGCATTAAAAAAATCTTCGGATAAATTTCCAGTTGAAGCTGTAATTGTTTCAATACCAATTAACAGATATATAAGAGCGAATATAGCATTGAGAACAAAACCAACCACAAAGGTTAGCAGGAAAAAATACCACCAGGAGATTTCAACTAAAAAGTTGTAGGCTTCAGAAAAACGGCGTGTTTTATTTAAATGTAGGATATTAAAAGAGCCGTTAGGGTTCATCATACGTTCTGCTGAGGCCGCAGATGCATTACCCAACCCTGGATCTTTTATTTTTTTTCCCATTTCTAGAAGTTATCTATACCTTTTCAATTTGTTAAAAAAATCGTCTTTTGCACCCAAATTTCACATTTTTTGAGTTCCGTAGCACTAATATGCAACTAAAAAAATGCTGCATTTGATCACAAAGTATTTATTTTTCACTTAAATTAAAAAAGTTAAATAACTTCTATGCTAAATACGCCTTGATTTTTTCTTTAAGATGACTAGACGCCGGTACTACCGGTAACCTTACCGTATCGGCACATAAACCTAAGGCCTCGAAAACAGCCTTGATTCCTGCCGGATTATTCTCTTCAAAAATATAACCAATAACATCAATGAGTTTAAAGTGAAGTTTATAGGCCGCTTTAGGATCTCCTTTAAGTCCTAAACGAATCATTTCAGAAAAATCTTTTGGTAACGCCTGACCTATTACCGATATAACTCCAGCACCTCCTGCTAAAACAACACCTAAGGCTAAATCATCATCACCAGAAATAACTAGAAAATCTTCTGGTTTGTTTTTCAACAACTCTAAATATTGAGCCATATTATTACCTGCTTCCTTGACTGCTATTATGTTACTAAAATCGTTGGCTAGCCTAATTGTAGTATCTGCTTCCATGTTCTTAGAGGTTCTACCGGGAACATTGTATAGTATGATATCTATTGGTGATACCTCTGCTATAGCTTTGAAATGTTGGTACAACCCCTCTTGTGTAGGCTTATTATAATAAGGAGACACTGATAATATAGCATCAATACCACTTAAGTCGGTAGTTTTAATTTCTTCAACAACTGCAGCGGTGTTGTTTCCACCTATACCTAATACCAAAGGTAATCGTCCGTTATTAGTTTCAGAAATAGTCTTGATAACAGCTTTCTTTTCTTGTTTGGTAAGTGTAACACTTTCTCCTGTTGTACCACAAATAACAAGGTATTCTACTCCATTTTCTATGTTGTAGTTTACTATGTTCTTTAATGCGTCGTGATCTACACTTAAATCTGAATTAAAAGGTGTAACTAAGGCAACTCCAGTTCCTAAAAACTTATTGTTCATTTCTAATTTTATTTAATATTTTTAAGTATTTAAAAAGCTCATTCTTAAACACTTCGAATTTCTCTATATCAGTTTTTATAATCAAATCATTGAGCCGTTCATCTGTCTGTAAAATCCCGACTTTTAGCTTTCCTTTAGACAGCGCAGTAACCAATTTTAATTCAATTTGGTCTTGCTTGTAATAGCTTATAAGAACATCAAATTCATGTTCCAAAAATGATTTTAACACTTCGTTATTTATCGTTCCTTTCCATCCAAAATCCTTCGGACCAAAACAATCATCCCAAGTATTTAACTGCTCACTTTTGTTTTCGGAAAAAGCAATAATTTTAATGTTATTAGGGTGAACATTAAAAAATACTCCCAATGCCTTCAAGGATTCAATGTCTTCATATTCATCGATATTAAGGACAACACCTAAACTTTTAACCTCAGAACTCGTAACATTTACATGCCTTTCAGATAACAATTTATTCAAGTACTTTTTATTAGATTTTTCCTTAAAACCCTTTAAAAACATTTATCTTTATACTTTGCGCAAAGGTAGCAAAAGTAGATTCATATTTCGGATTAATTTCATGAGGTTAACACATTTATTTTTTTTGTTATTTCTCCTGTTTCATTTAGGTTGTAAAACACATTTAACTAAAATAGAGGCTAAACAAATCAATATTTCTCAATCTATTTCCACTAACTCAGAAATTGAAGATTTCATAAAACCTTACAGAACACATATTGAAAGAGATTTAGACAGCACCTTATCCTATGCTCCAAAAACCTATACAAAAAACGACAACGAACTAAATACAGCTATAGGTAATTTAATGGCTGAAATTGTTTACGCTCAAGGTAATCCTATTTTCAAAAAGAGAACAAACAACAATATAGATATTGTATTATTAAACCATGGCGGGATAAGAGCACCTATACCTAAAGGTCCCATTAGCACAAGAACAGCTTATGAGGTCATGCCTTTTGAAAACAAAATGGTTGTTGTTGCCTTAAGGGGAGAAACGTTAAATGAAATGGTTTCCTATTTGGTTTCCAGCAAAAATGCTCACCCGTTTTTAGGATTGAAAATAACATTAGACCAAGAGTATAAACTACAAAATGTTGCTGTTAATGGGAAACCCATAGAGCAAAATAAGGTTTACCACATCGCCACGAGTAATTATCTATACAATGGTGGCGATAATATGAATTTTTTTAAATCCAATGAAGGCGTAGTTGATTTAGATTATAAGATTAGAAATGCTATGATTGATTACTTTAAACGAACAGACACCATAAAACCTGTTAAAGACGATAGATTTATAAGAAAATAGATGTGCCATGAAAAGAAGGGATTTTATACAACAGGTAACCGTAGGAAGTGCATTAACCATTGGTGGCTTAGGACTCCAATCTTTCGTTAGTACAGAAAAAAATAAGAAAATAACTATCCTACATACCAATGATGTTCATAGCCATATAGACCCTTTTGGACCAAACGAAGGCAGAAATGCTAATAAAGGCGGAGTGGCCAGACGTGCTAGTCTCATTGAATCCATTAGAAAGGAAAACCCAAATACGCTCTTACTTGATGCAGGTGATATTTTTCAGGGAACACCCTACTTTAATTACTACGGGGGTGAATTGGAATTTAAACTGATGAGTATGCTTGGTTACGACCTAGCTACGATAGGGAATCATGATTTCGATAATGGTATTGATGGTTTATTTACACAATTACCTCATGCAAAATTCGATTTTGTATCAGCAAATTACGATTTTTCCAATACGGTAATGGATACCCTTGTAAAACCGTATAAATTATTTTTAAGAGACGGTATAAAAATAGGCGTTTTTGGTTTGGGCATTAAACTGGAAGGCTTGGTTGAAAAAGGGCTTTATAAAGAAACCAAATATTTAAACCCTGTAGAGATTGCTCAAGACATGAGCCGTATTTTAAAAACTGAAGAGAAATGCGACCTAGTTATTTGCCTCTCCCATTTAGGTTACCACTACAAAAATAGCCCTGAAACAATTTGCGATTTAACACTTGCCGCTTCAACAAAAAATATAGATCTGATTATTGGTGGCCACACCCATACATTTTTAAAGAAACCAACTGTTATTAAAAATTCTGAAGACAAGCAGGTGCTCGTTAATCAAGTGGGATGTTATGGCATCAACTTAGGGAAAATCGATTTTCATTTTGATTCCAAGAAAAACAAATCTGCTAACGGTGCTTCAATAGTAATATAAACACCTCGTAAGCTTTAGGGATTATTTCGTCTAATTTTTTAAATGTAAAATACGATGAAAAAACACCTTCCTTTGGTCTTGAGAATTATTGTTGCTATAATTTTAATTCAAACCTTGCGCTTCAAATTCACTGCACATCCAGATAGTGTTTACATTTTTACCAAAGTTGGTATGGAGCCCTACGGCAGGATAGGGATTGGGATTTTAGAGCTAATCGCTGGAGCGCTACTATTAATACCAAGAAGTGTATGGATGGGAGCTTTACTTACTTTGGGGGTAATTGGAGGTGCCATATTTATGCATCTTACACAATTAGGAATAACAGTTAACAACGACGGCGGAGTTCTTTTTACTACAGCTATATTAACCTTTACACTTTCTGGCATCATACTCTTCATCTACAGAAAAGACATTCCTTATTTGGAAATAAGATAATGACTAAACTTTAGGCCATTTGTATTTCTTCTTGCTTCTTATTGGAAAAACTCGTTTGACTACAAAAGAAGTAAAATGCAACCAGAGCTAGTGTTGTCGATAAGAAATTAAGAAGACTTCTGTGAGATATATAAATATAGGCCACATCAATAACTTCTGAAAAAACGATACATAAAGCACCTAGAAACAGGTACAATGCTTTTTGATTATCTCTATAAAAGTAATTTAGCAATGATCCCGATAACAATACCAACATGACAATATTATAGGTCAGTTCCAAATAAATTTGACTTTTCATGATGTAGTTAGAATGCACAATGGATTGTAACACATAAACTAACCATACGTTTAATCCCAATAGTACAATAATGTGAACCGTAAAATTCTTTAGTATATGTGATAAATTCAAACTCTTACAAATTTCAATAAACAGGAAGATATAAGATAAAACATAAAGTGAATTCCCGATATAATAATCCAATTCAAAAACAATAGTTGCTGTAGATGCTTCAGGCAAATGCCCAATAATCAACCCTAACAAATCTGAACAGGAGTAAAACAGCAGAAATAAGGTAAAGAAAACAGTCTTCTTTTTAAAAAATGCAAAATAAATTAATGCAATAACTGGTAAAATGAGAGAGTCTAATGTAAAAGCAACATCTTCGTTGCCTGCAAAACCAAATATTGCAAACAACACATAAATAACAATTACTAAACTGACCAAGACTTTCGACTTGTACATTATAATAGATTTGGGTTCTGTACAAATATAAACAAATAACGCTACTAAACGATAAAAAAATACTTTTTATCGATATTTTTTTGATTTATTCTATTTTTTGTAAGAATTCATACTCAGAAATCATCATTACATCGAGTTTTTCTGCTTTTTCCTTTTTACTTGGCCCCATCTTATCGCCAGCAACAATAAAACTTGTTTTAGAAGAAATCGAACTACTTACCTTTCCTCCATTATCCTCTATGAGCTTTTTTAAATCATTTCTGGATATAGATTCGAATACTCCAGACACGACAATTGATTGCCCTTCAAGTATGTTTGTTTGCCCCTCTAATTGTGCTTCAGAGAGCTCTAATTGTACCCCAAATTGTTTAAGACGTTCAATAATGGCATTGTTTTCTTCAGAACCAAAAAAGTCTACAACGCTTTCTGCAATTTTTATTCCTATTTCATCAACGTTCACGAAATCTTCCTGAGAAGCTTTTGCTATGGCATCTATACTTTTATAGTGTTTGGCTAGTTTTTTTGCCACCGTCTCCCCTACATAACGTATTCCTAAAGCATATAAAACACGTTCGAAAGGAATTTTAACAGATTGCGCTATACCTTCCACTAAATTATCAGCACTTTTTTCTGCCATTCGCTCTAGAGGAATGACTTGCTCTTTGGTTAATTCATATAAGTCCGAATAATTTTTAATTAAACCCTCACTAACCAATAAAGCAACGGTTTCACCACCTAAACCTTCAATATCCATTGCTTTTCGCGAAATATAATGTTGGATTCTTCCTGTTATTTGAGGTTTACACCCATTGTAGTTTGGACAGTAATGTTGTGCCTCGCCTTCTTTTCTTATCAATTCAGTGCCACATTCAGGACAATGGGTTATGTACACCGTTGGTGTAGAGTCGTTTGGGCGTTTGCTTAAATCCACCCCTAAAATCTTAGGGATAATTTCCCCGCCTTTTTCAACGTAAACCTCGTCCCCAATCCTAACATCTAACTTTTCAATTTGATCGGCATTGTGTAACGACGCTCTTTTCACTGTTGTTCCCGCAAGCTCCACCGGTTCTAAATTCGCAACAGGCGTAATAGCACCGGTTCTTCCAACTTGATAGGTGATACTATTTAACCTAGTAGAAACCTGTTCTGCCTTAAACTTATAGGCCATCGCCCAACGTGGCGCTTTTGATGTAAAACCAAGTTCTTCTTGCTGTTGCAGGTCATTTACTTTAATAACAACTCCATCGGTTTCATAAGGCAAATTATGTCGTTCCACATCCCAATATTCAATGAACTTCAAAACGTCGTCTATAGAATTTACCAATTTCGAAGCCTCAGGGACCTTAAACCCCCAGGCTCTGGCTTTTTCCAAACTCTCATATTGAGTATTTATACCAATATTTTGTCCTTTTATATTATATAGTAAGCATTCCAGAGGTCTTTTTGCAACCTCGGCACTATCTTGTAGTTTTAAACTTCCTGACGCCGTATTTCTTGGGTTTCTATATGGCTCTTCTCCATTGGCAAGACGTTCCTCATTCATTTTATTAAAACCATCGAACGGTAGTACAATTTCTCCTCTAATTTCAAATTTTGGTGGATAATCTCCTTTTAATTGAAGTGGCACCGATTTAATGGTCTTTACATTAGCTGTTACATTATCCCCTTGAAAACCATCACCTCTAGTTACCGCCCTGACTAAACTACCATTTTCATAAGTCAAACTCATAGAGGCCCCATCATACTTCAACTCACAGGTATATTGAATATCCCCATCAACTAATTTTTTTATTCTTGTTTCCCAATCTTGTAAATCTTCTTTAGAATAGGAATTATCTAAAGAATACATCCTAAATTCATGAGTCACCGTTTCAAAGTTTTTGGTCACCTCACCTCCTACGCGTTGGGTTGGCGAGTTAGCATCAAAAAACTCTGGGTGTTTATCTTCTAAGGCTTGAAGCTCCTTTAACCTGATATCGAACTCATAATCCGTAATTGTTGGATTATCCAATACATAATAATTGTAATTATGTTCTCTGAGTTCTGCTCTAAGTTGATTTATTTTTTGTTTTGTATTCATTTTTACCACTAATTCACAAATATTTGTTGTTAACTGAGATTAGATAACTTCATGCTTCGCTCTTCAAAAACCTCTAGCAAAAGCGCTAAGACGGAAAGACAAAAAATCTCAAAACTAAGTCCCGATAACTATCGGGACTAAATATGCAATCCTCTAAACACTGCGACTGTCTATTGCTAACTGCTTAATATTCCTTTAACCATTCTATCTTTTTTAAAGATATCCTGTTTTAATTCTATATTATTAAAGTTATAATCTTTCAATAATTGAAGCATCTCTTTTCCTAAATATTCATTGATTTCAAAATACAATGCACCATCAGCCTTTAAATTCGTTTTGGCAAAACTGCAAATAGCATCATAAAACAACAATGGATTATCATCTTCAACAAATAATGCCAAATGAGGTTCATTATTCAAGACATTTGGTTTCATTAGCTCCTTTTCTTTTTTCCGTACATAAGGCGGATTGGAAACAATCACATCAAACTTTGGTCCTCGGTCTTCGGTCATCGGTCTTAAAATATCATCCTCAACAAATTCGACATCAACCTTATTGAGTTCAGCATTATGGCTAGCAATTTTTAAAGCCTCTTTACTAACATCTAAAGCATATACTTTAGCTTTAGGTAGCTTTTTTGCTAAGGTAATAGCAATGCATCCGCTTCCAGTACCAATGTCCAATATTTGCAGCCCCCTGGATTCTTCGCTACGCTCTGAATGACAGCCAACAATCCAATCAACCAGTTCTTCAGTTTCGGGCCTTGGAATCAAGACAGATTCGTTCACTTTAAACGACAATCCAAAAAATTCGGTTTCTCCTAATATATATTGTATCGGTTTTTCTTGACTCAATAAAACTAGAGCATCAAAAATAGAATTGGAATTATCTACCTCCAAATTCACATCCATAGCCAATTGCAATCTAGAGATTCCATAGTAAGCCTCGGTTATCATAAAAAAGAAATTATCTATTTCTTCCTTAGGGTAGATTGAATTTAATTCTGAATGGAATTTATTTTGAATGTCTTTTAATTTCATAAATCCTTTATCATCCAAACTCCACAACTATAGTGCCCCGTATTTCCCAAGGCAGCATCTAGATGTTCAAAACCATAACTTTCATAAATATGAATGGCAGCTTTTAATTGTGGTGCCGATTCTAAATAACATTTTGCATAACCTAAATCTTTAGCAGCCTCTAAACAGGTTTCGAACATTTTCTTACCAAGACCTTTAACTCTTACTTTTGGAGAAAAATACATTTTTTGAAGCTCACAAATACTGTTGTCAAAATCTTTTAAAGGTTTGATTCCTGCACCACCCAGAACCTCACCGTTATTATCAATTACAAAATACACATCGTTAGCATTTTGATAAGACTCAAACATCCTTGGCGTTTCTTCATCTTCATAAGCCGTACCCTCTAATGGAATTTTAAACTCATGAAAACATGCCCGAATAACTTGCTCTAGCTGAGCATTGTCTTGAGGCTGAATTTCTCGAATAACAATAGTATCTTTACTCACTTTAAAACGGTACTTTTATGCAAGTGAAGATACTTAAATATGAAATTATGAAAATATGGGCTTTCATTATTTTATCAACAATATTATGCTCGGGATGCTCTGTAAAAGAAAAGCCCGAATTCATAAAAGTAGAAAATATAAAGGTGTTAGAATCCACCTCTAAATATGTTACAATTACTGCCGATGCTTTTTTCTTAAACCCCAACGATATAGGAGGCGAATTAAAAACCGATGCCATAAAAGTTTATGTAAACGACAACGAAATGGCTACCGTTTCAACCGAAAGTTTTAAAGTCCCTGCCAAAGCCGAGTTTTCTATTCCGTTAAAAACTCAAATACCAACAGATAGCATTTTAAGCGGGAAAAGTATTGGCGGATTAATTAATAGTCTGTTCAGTAAAAAAATAAAGGTTCAATATAAAGGCGATATTGTTTACAAGGCTTTGTTCTTTTCTTATAAGTACAGTATCGAAAAAACCGATAAAATAAAAATTAAACTATAGCTTTGGAAAACCATGAGTTGTATATAAGGCGCTGCATAGAAATTGCCAAAAACGGATTAGGAACTACAAGGCCAAATCCTATGGTTGGCGCCATTATTGTTCATAATGATAAGATAATAGGCGAAGGTTATACGAGTCCTTATGGAGGCTCCCACGCCGAAGTTAATGCCATTAAGTCCGTTAAGAATAAAGTACTTTTAAAAGCGTCTACTATTTACGTCACCCTAGAACCTTGTTCTCATCATGGAAAAACACCACCATGTAGCGATTTAATCATTAGAAATGAAATTCCCCATGTAGTTATTGGCTGTTTGGATGACAACGAATTAGTTGCTGGTAAAGGCGTTAAACGATTAAGGGAAGCTGGTACCAATGTTACCGTTGGAGTTCTAGAAAACGAATGTAGAGAACACCACAAGCGTTTTTTTACCTTTCACAATAAAAAACGCCCTTACATTATTTTGAAATGGGCAGAAACTGAGGATGGATTTATAGCGCCCCAAACTAAAGATGAACAAAAGCCCGTTTGGATCACCAATAAGCGCTCTAGGCAATTGGTACATAAATGGCGAGCCGAAGAACAAGCCATTTTAGTTGGCACTAATACGGTTTTGCAAGACAACCCAAGTTTAACGGTTCGTGATTGGACAGGGCAAAACCCTATTAGAATTGTAATAGACAAAGTCAACAAACTTTCTAGGGATTTTAAAATCTTTAATAATGATGCTGAAACCGTTGTGGTTTCAAATGAAACTATCGATTTCAAAAAAAATGTGGGGCAACAAATTTGCGACCTATTATTTGAAGGCAACATCAATTCGGTAATCATTGAAGGGGGCAGTAAAACCCTTCAAACATTTATAGATGAAAATCTTTGGGATGAAGCCAGGGTATTTACGGGAAGTAATACTTTTAAAAGCGGTACAAAAGCACCAAAGTTTTCAGGGAACTTAATTTCTGAAACCAAAATAAATACCGAGATTCTCAAAATTTTTAAAAATGATTAGCACCATTATTTTTGATTTCGGTAACGTATTCATAAACTTAAATGATGCCTACACAATAGACTATATCAAGCATTTTGAATCTTCCGAACATTTTGATGACATCATAAAAACCAATCTCTTGTTTGAAAAAGGAGAAATTTCAAAGGATACTTTTTTGGCAAATTACCAATATTATTTCCCAGAACAATCCAAAGGTGACATTATTAGCAAGTGGAATTCTATCTTAGCAGATTTCCCAAAGCATAGATTAAACTTTTTAAAGGATTTAAAAGAAAACGCCTCTTATAAATTAATCTTGTTAAGCAACACAAACGAAATTCATATCGACTGGATTAAAGAAAACATCCCTTTCTTTGAAGAGTTCAAGAATTGTTTTTACAAATTTTACCTTTCTCATGAAATTAATTTAAGAAAACCTGATGAGAGTATTTTCAAATATGTACTAAACAAAAACAACCTAAATGCTGAATCATGTCTTTTTGTTGACGACAACAAAAGTAATATTGAAACTGCAAAAAATTTGAACTTTCACTCGTGGCACATAAACCCAAAAACCGAAGACGTTTCAACATTATTCAACACTAAAAGTTACTTGTTTTAATTTTTTATTTTGAAAGAACAGGACACTTATCAAACCATAACCTCAATAACTGGAAGCATTTTGTTTAAGGACAAAAACAGTAAATTTATTGGTTATGCCTACCCTGTTGCAAATGAAGATGAGGTTAAGAAGCACATCGAAGCTCTAAAGAAAGAACATCATGCAGCTCGCCATTGGTGTTATGCTTACAGAATTGGCACAGAATCCTTTTTATTTAGAGCCAATGATGATGGCGAACCCAGCAATTCTGCAGGTATGCCCATTTATAATCAAATCCAATCTTTTGATGTTACCAATATTCTAATTGTGGTAGTTCGTTATTTTGGCGGCGTTAAACTTGGTGTTAGCGGACTAATCAATGCTTACAAAACCACAGCTCAACTTACTTTAGAATCATCTACTATTGTTGAAAAAACAATTAATGTCGACTTTTTAGTTTCTTTTGGTTACAAAAACATGAATACAGTAATGCGTATTGTAAAAGAACGAAACTTAAAAATAACCAATCAAAATATGGAAATGGATTGTGAGATTATAATATCGGTAAGAAAAAAAGATGCCGAGGCCACCTATAATAATTTCAATAGACTATACGAAGTAACAATAAAAGCGCTTTAATATAACCTATCTACGACATCCAAAATATACTTTGGAGCTCTAGTTGGTCTATTCGTTTCTTTATCTATAAAAACTAAAGTTGTACTTGCTGTAGTTAAAACTTCACCTTTTTCATTTGTAATTTCATAGTTAAATTCAATCTTAGCGGTTGGCCTGTTTTTAAGTTGAGTTTTTACATTAATTACATCGTCATAACCTGCTGATTTTTTATAATTTATCTTTAAAGAAACAACTGGAAGCATGATACCGTTTTCTTCCATGGATTTGTATGAAATTCCCATCTTCCTAAGCCACTCAATTCGTCCCATTTCAAGGTATAACGCGTAATTACCATGGTATACTACACCCATTTGGTCTGTTTCACCATATCTCACCCTTATTTGTATTTCGTCGAATTTCATTCTTGTTTTTAAATATTTTTTTGTAGTTTCGGAAAGCAAATAAACATGAGGAAAAATTTCTAGAAATTCAATATAATTTGATTTTTTTTTTAAGAATTTTGTTCACATATTTGCCATGGGAACGGGGGAACAAAACGGGGGTCTCTTTCTTTAAAACTAACTAACAAACAAACCTGAAAATTTAACCA